>NZ_JAIUJX010000003.1:99848-231724 GCF_053891855.1 Wolbachia endosymbiont of Protocalliphora sialia | reverse complement strand
CGGATCACTTTGAAAAAAATGGTCTAGACAAATGGGTGCATTATACAGCAGTAGCAAATTTTTGGCCCTCTCTAATAACTTCAACATCACTAAATTCAAGGGATTGGCCTTCTATTATTTGGAATCTTTCATGTCCTTTTCCTGCAACTAGCAGAATCATATTTTCATCATGTGCTATATTTATACCTTTCTCTATAGCTTTTTTTCTATCTCCTATCTCCAGTGCATCAGGGCAATGTAACAAAATATCGTGACGAATTTTCCCCGGATCTTCATCACGCGGATTGTCATCTGTGACTATAACTTTACCTGCAAGCATTTGTGCTATTTTACCCATCTCTGCACGTTTTGTTTGATCACGATTCCCGCCACAACCGAACACTAGAACTATCTTTTTATTGAAGTGCCATTTTAAAGACAACAGAGCTTGTTTGAGTGCACTTGGAGTATGAGCGTAATCGACAAATGCAAAAGTGTTCACTTTTTCCATTCTTCCAGGTGGAGAAGCGAGTTTATCTATACACATTCTTTGATAGTCCATACCAGATGAAATAACTATACCGATTGCACACAACAAATTATATGCTTGAAATTGCCCAAAAATCGGAAAAAATGCGTTATAAATTTCATCACCGATTTGAATTGTTAGGTATTGACCATTGGCAGTGGGTATCTGCTTTAATAAAGTAATATCAGAGTTTTTTTTTCCATAGGTTATAACTTTGTTGCCACGCTTTTCAGCTATGTTGAGCAACTCTCCATATTCGCCTATATCTGCATTTAAAATCGCTGTTTTTTCTTTTGGCAATACCTCATCAAACAACCTTTTCTTGGCCTCAAAATACTCATCGATACTTTTGTGATAGTCCAAATGATCTTGAGAGAAATTAGTAAAAGCTGCAGCATTGAACCTGAGTCCATGGATTCTGTATTGATCGATTCCATGGCTTGAAGCTTCTAATGCTAAGTGTTCTACGTTCTTATTATTTATGTCACGCAATGTGGAATAAAGATCATCTGCACTTGGCGTTGTAAGGCTATTATCTTTTCTATTATTATTGACACATGTTCCCAGTGTTCCTATAGACGCTGCATTATCTTGCCAAATCTGGCGACAAAATTCCACCACTGAAGTTTTACCATTCGTACCAGTTACAGCAGCAACATATTTAGGTTGTTTGAATTGATAAAACCTGCTGACTATTTCACTGTATATTCCTTGAGGGTCCGAGTGGTAAAGCACTGCAAAACTTGGAGTACTTGTCATTCGAGTAGCGGACACTGAAATCCAGTTTTTATTATACAATTGCCTAGTGTGCTTGTTTACAATTAAATTTTCTGGATCCCAGTGTCTGGGCACTGGGATGACATCTTTCTTGGCCCCTTGTATCACAACGTCTACACAGTTGTGTACGTAGCACTGTGATTCAGTAGGAAGGATATGGATTCCAGTATCGCATGTTGCGTATTCTTTACTCCTTTCTGACACACAAACGAAAAGATAACCTTCCCTGACTCTCTTGGGATTACATGTAACGCCCTTGATTTCAACGTCAAAGTTAACATCAACAATATCATGCAGTAATTCTCTCAGTTTCATGTCCTACTTCATCGTTTTGAAAGTCTAAACATGGTAACCTTTTTAGTGCGTCATTAAGGTCAAAGATTAAATCTTCAGGATCTTCCAGTCCACAAAATATTCGCACGAAACTTCCACCACAATCTGAATTCATTACAGATCTTGACATAGATCTACGATTTACTGGTAATATCAAACTGTCGCACCCTCCCCAAGAAGCACCAATGCCGAAAACTTTCATGTGATCAACCATGCAGCTTAGTTCCTCACATGAATATTCTCTATCGAGTACTATACTAAATACGCTACTTGCCCCTTTGAAATAACTTTTCCATAAATCATGCTGAGAATAGGAAAAAAGTGCCGGGTATAAGACTTTTTTGATTTTTGAATGTTTTTCCAGCCACTTTGCCACTTGCATTGCTGTACTTTGATGTTTCCTCATGCGTGTTTGCAGTGTTCTAAGTCCCCTATGTGCAAGGTAACAGTCGTGCGATTGAATGGTTACTCCGTAATTTTTATAGCTCTCATAAAGCAATTTAAAAATTTTACCTTCAGCAACCATAGCTCCCATCACTAAATCTGAGTGACCGGCTAGATACTTTGTCACCGCATATAGTGCAATATCAATTCCATAATCAAGCGGCTTAAACAACAAAGGAGTGGCCCATGAATTGTCACAAACGGTTACAATTCCACGTTCTTTAGCAACTTTTACTATATGCTCTACATTCGAAATCTCAAACGTTATAGAACCAGGAGTCTCAATCATGATGAGTGAAGTGTTACTCTGAACTAAATCAGTTATATCCCGTGTCGGATCATAAAAAGTTACTTCTACTCCTCTTTTTGGTAGTTCATTTTCGGCAAATCTCTTTAGCCTATAATAACTATTATCTTGTATCAGAACATGCGAACCTGCTTTAGTGAAAGTCAAAATAGCAAAAGTAAGTGCAAATAATCCAGAAGGGTAGATGAGTGCTTGTCCCCTACCCTCAATTTCAGCCAGTGCATTTGAAAAATAATGAACAGTAGGCGTACCAACACTACTATAGCTGTAATCCCTTGCAACACCATCATTGATCACATCATATATACTCTCCCCATTCGCTGCACTTAAGTAATCCTTGTAAGTAGAAAATAATATGGTAGAAGAATGATAAACTGGTGGGTTCATCGATCCTTTATAATCATTAAATTTTCTTCCTGCTTTAACTAATAAAGACTCTTCTCTCACGTTTCTACTATTTATTTTTTAAATTATATTCACTGTGCGTATATAAGTTAAGAGAAATCGCATGTACTCGTTCTATTTCACTCTTTAATAATTCATAGATCAATTTATGCCTCTTTAAAGAGCTCATTCCAGAAAAGTCGTTAGATATTAATACTAATTTGATATGTGAAGGTAGTGTCGAAGAAGAAGCAAAATAATGATCTACATGCTTTGCTGATTCATCGATAATATTAATATCAATTACACCTATTGAATCGCGTAATTTTTCTTCTATTATCTTAATAATATCCACAATAGTTCCTTTAAGCAACAATACGCTCCTCTTGTCATCCCACAGTATCTGGGCACTGGGATGACAATCGAATTACTTATTCTCTTCTTTATTATCCATGTCTTGATAATCAGAATCTACTACTTTTTCTTCCTCATTATTTGTTGTGGATGAGCTTTCTCCACCTTGTTGTTGTTGAGATTCCTTATACATAGCTTCTCCAAGTTTCATAGATAACTGAGAGAGGTTAGTAACTTTCTGTTGTATTGAATCAGCATCATCAATGTTGTCAGATTTACTCACTTCCTTTAACTCATTAACTGCATTTTCAATAGCAGATTTATCTTCTGGAGAAATTTTATCACCATATTCTGTCAGAGATTTTTCTGTAGAATGAACTAAACTATCCGCTTGATTCTTCACTTCAATAAATTTCTTACGCTTTTCATCTTCTTGTGCTTTTTCCTCAGCTTCTCTCACCATCCGATTTATTTCATCCTCCGATAAACCACCTGAAGACTGAATACGTATTTTTTGCTCTTTTCCAGTAGCTTTATCCTTTGCAGAAACATGCGCTATTCCATTTGCATCTATATCAAATGTCACCTCAATTTGAGGAACCCCGCGAGGAGCAGGTGGTATTCCTTCTAAACTAAACTGACCAAGCAGTTTATTATCAATCGCCAATTTTCTTTCACCTTGATGTACCTTAATTGTAACGGCTGTTTGGTTATCTTCTGCAGTTGAAAACACCTGAGATTTTTTTGTGGGAATAGTAGTATTACGTTCAATAAGTGGAGTGAACACTCCCCCTAGAGTTTCAATACCAAGAGAAAGTGGAGTTACGTCAAGTAGTAACACATCTCTTACATCACCTTGAATGATTCCCGCCTGTATTGCAGCTCCAATTGCTACAACTTCATCAGGGTTAACCCCTCTGTGTGGATCTTTGCCAAAGAATTCTTTAACTTTCTCTATGACTTTTGGCATACGAGTCATGCCACCAACAAGAACTACTTCACCAATTTGACTAGCAGACAAACCAGCATCTTCAAGAGCTTTTTTGCAAGGAATTATAGTCCTTTCAATTAAATCATTCACTAAACTTTCAAGCTTTGCTCTTGTTAGCTTCATATTTAAGTGTTTTGGGCCACTTGCATCAGCTGTAACAAACGGTAGATTTACTTCTGTTTCCATTGCACTTGACAATTCTACCTTTGCTTTTTCTGCAGCTTCTTTGATTCTTTGCATAGCCATTGGATCGTTTTTCAAATCAATGCCATTACTTTTCTTGAATTCAGCCAGTAAATAATTTACTACTGCATTATCGAAGTCTTCCCCTCCAAGGTGAGTATCACCATTTGTAGCCTTTACTTCAAAAACTCCGTCACCTATTTCAAGAACTGAAACATCAAATGTACCACCACCAAGATCATACACTACTATTGTGTGTCTGTGCTTTTTATCAAGACCATAAGCAAGTGCTGCAGCAGTTGGTTCGTTAATTATTCTGAGAACATTTAATCCAGCAATTTTTCCTGCATCTTTTGTTGCTTGACGTTGAGAATCATTGAAGTACGCCGGCACTGTTATCACAGCATCCTTTACTTCTTCCCCAAGATAAGCCTCAGCTGCTTCTTTCAGGTTTTGTAGTATAAATGCACCAATTTGACTAGGAGAGTATTCTTTACTATCAGTTGTTTTAACCCATGCATCACCATTTTTTGCTGCAAATACCTTATACGGTACACCTAGATTCTTCATTTCAGGATCGCTATATTGGCGACCTATCAATCTCTTAGTTGCAAAAAAAGTATTATTTGCATTGGTAGTTGCTTGCCTTTTTGCTGGAGCACCAATCAACCTTTCTCCAGACGAAGTAAATGCAACTATAGACGGAGTAGTTCTTGCTCCTTCTTTATTCTCGATTACTTTTGCATCCTTGCCTTGCATTATTGCAACACAAGAATTTGTTGTTCCAAGATCTATACCTATTGCTCTTCCCATAATGAATACTCCCTTTTAAATATTATCTGATGTAAAATATATAAGTATAAAACTCGTTAATTACAAGTCCCGTTTAGTTGTTAGAGCCCAAAAGGCGCGAAAGCCATTTAGTTAACCAAAAGTTGCCCGGTAGTTTACCAGCTTCTTTATCCCTGCTATTCACAATTTGACATCCAGAATTCTGCAATGGCTTATAATCATTAAAATTAATATGGTCTCCTTGCTTTAAAATAAATGTATCTGCATCTAAACTATTATCAATACTAACATTTAATGTAATATTGAACTCTTTTTCGATTGTAGAAACCATATCACGCTTATTATTAAAAATGTGCGCTATAACTGCACTGCGTGCTATTAAATCAAAGGACTTATTTTGATTTTTATTAGCAATATGTTGCAAATCCCTTAGTATCGATGCAACAATCACTTCGTTTGATTTCACTCTTCCAATACCTTTACAGTGTAAGCACTCTGTAGTATTAATTTCCTGTATATTTGGTTTAATTCTTTGTCTTGAAAAGACCATTAAACCAAAGTCATTGATAAAGCTAAATTGAACTTTAGCTTTATCATCTTTAAACGCCTGCTTGATAGCAAATTCAACATTTTTACAATACTCAAGTTTCAACATGTCAATAAAATCAACAACTATTAACCCTGATAAGCCCCTGAGATTCGCTTGCCTTGATATTTCAGATAATGCCTCCATATTAGTTCTATAAGCTGTTTCTTCTATGTTATCTTCTCCTGTCATTTTCCCTGAATTTACGTCTATTGAAACAAATGCCTCAGTTAAGGTTATCACCAAAGACCCACCAGATGGCAATTCTACTCTATTGCTATATAATTCAGAAATTTGATCTTCGACTCGATAGTAAGTAAAGATTGGAACAGAACCTCTATATAATCTAGGACGCAATTTTCCTTGTAACACATTTTTAGTGTATTTTCTTACCGCTTCACAAACTTCTCTATCAGATACTATAATTTCTGTATCATTACTACAAAAGTCACGTACAGATCTCATAACTACATCTGCTTCGTTGTAAATTAATGATGGAACATTTAAAGAAGAGAAGTTTTGCTGAATATTTTGCCATAATAAGGTCAAATTATTGTAATCTTGCTCAATTTCTTTCTTACTTTTTCCTGCACCAACAGTTCTTACTATTAAACCTGAGCCTTTTGGTAAATTTATTGAATTTAATATATCCTTTAACTGTTTTCTAACGTTGGTATCTTCAATTCTGCGAGATACTCCACCCCTACTTATGGAATTGGGCATGAAAACACAGTATCTACCGACCAAAGTTACGTATGTTGTAAATGAAGCTCCTTTATTTCCTCGTTCTTCTTTAGTTAATTGAACTAATAACTTTTGATTTACTGAAATCACATCTTGTAACTTATATTTTCTATGTAAAGGTACCCCCCTCACAAAACCACTGCTGGATTCATTACTAGCTGTAGAATCTAGGCCTTCTTCTGTGCAATTATCATTTGAACAGTCCACACCGCTCGAATAGTCTTCATCAGGGAAAATTTCCTTCTCTTTTTCTGGAATATTAAAATAATTTAGAGATATCTCAGAAAAAGACAAAAAACCTTGCTTATTTTTTCCATACTCAATGAACACGGCCTGCAAAGCAGGCTCTATACGCTTTACATAAGCAACGTATATATTACCTCTTAATTGTTTTTTTTCCTTGAATTCTTGTTCAAACTCTACAACCCTACCATTAACTAGTAGGGCAACCCTTACCTCGTTAGAACAGGTAGTACTTTCTATCAACAATAACCTTTTGCCATCACTCACCACTTATTTACCGTCTACTTTTCATTCTGAAATGTTCTTATACTACTTAATATATTATTGATTGTCAAGAATTTTGCGATCTGCATTATTGGGTTGACTTTCAGTGTTTTGCGTAATAAACTTGCATAGAGTTTATTATGTCACTAACAATTATGGCGAAAAAAAATGCTTCTTTGCTTGTCAAGCTAGTTAGCACTGCAACTAAAACAACAAAAACTGGAGAAGAGAAACTAACAGGCTATTTTTGTGTAAAAAAACGTAATCCTAAGAACCTTCCCAAGAAGCTCGAGTTTAGGAAGTATGACCCAGTGGTCAGAAGACACGTATTATTTAAAGAAGAAAAATTAAAGTAAGTATATTATCATGCAAAGCTTACAGCTAAAAGGAGTGTAGCTTATTGCTCACTAGTTATACTGTTTTGCATTAGAGAAAGTCTGTTTGAGGTTTTGAAAGATTACGGTAACTTATATAAGTTACGGGAAATTGAGCCACCTGAATAAGGGCTGAAAATGGTAGCGTTTTTGTCCTGATCTGGTCTTTTTATTGCTTAAATGGGACTTGATCTGACACTTTAAATGATCCAGATAGTCTATATATCATCACACTCTGGGACCATACACTTAGAGGTTGTTCACAAACTTTTGAATTCTTTTGTTAAACTTTTACAGAAAAAAATTGCTTGCGCATATTTTAAATCTGACTATAATCATAGTAAAAGATATTTTAAGAGCTCAAAATTTATCTTTATCTGCAGACTTTTTTCATTAAATTCATTAAAAAATGTGGCGTATCTTCTTCAGCGTACGTGGGTGCACACACATACTTAATCTCTGTCGTATGTGCGCCGCACTTTTTTTTCTAATCTTTTTTACACAGGAGGATTTTATGTCCAGAATTCCAGATACTTGACCTTTACTTTAGCTAAAAACCAACTGGTACCTATGGTTTTAGAAAGTGTAGGAAATAGAAACGTTTCTGTTTTTTGAGTAATTAAAAACCACTTCAGCTTGTCACTCATGCCTAAAAAGTTACTATATTAATGTAATATTGATACTTGTATACCAACATAAATATATTTTAAAAATTTAAGGAGTATATTATGACAATGTCTACCACAAATTAGTGAGAAATTAGCAGCTAGAGCAAAAAGTCTCTATGATGAGAGCGAAAAATTATCGCTTATATCAGATGAAATAGACAATTACAATTCAATGTCTTTTTAATTAGAGTAAAAGAAGATATTGGTTATCTTCTTTTTTTTTATTTCTATGATTAACTACTTGAATTTAAGTTCGTTCAGGCAAGATAATTATGAGTAAAAATAGCAGATGCAAGTAGCTGGCACACAGCTGTACGAGCATTCATTTTTGAGGGCATAGCAAATGGTGTCATTCAAGTAGCTGACATTGGCTTGCCCTAATCTCATCAAGAACGTTGTGCTTTAACATAATATTTTTATGCTTACCAACTTAACTGAATCCCAGGCTGGGATGATATACTTCTGGTAGATAATGTCGGTATAGTTGTGATTGGAATAGAAAGCACTAAGTTTGCAATGCTATCTGAATAGATAAAAGAACTCATTACTCAGTGAAACAAGACTTGAAATTTTGTGCAATGCTGCTGATTATATCTAGATATGCATCCTTTCCAGGCTCTACATCTGATCCAATAGGATCAAGAATCACCATTTTTACGTCACTAGAAAAGACATTAGGCTTTATGCTATCCTCTCGTGAATGAGAAACAATACATTTAACGTTTTCCTCTTTCATTACCTTTTTTAATTTCATTAAACTCTTCATACCTATGTAAGAATCTTCTTCTATAGAAAGAATGGCGCTTGGGTAACTTAAATCAAAATATTTTTCGAAATATTGATAAGCATCGTGAGTAACTATGTATTTTTGATTTTTTAACTCATCCAATTCTTTCGTAATTTTTTCTACTTCTTGGTCTATCTTTCTTATAGCCTCCTCTGCGTTAGTATTGTATCGATAGGCATTTTCTTTATCTATATTAGATAATGTTGCACTGATAGAAAGTATCATACTTTTTGCATTTTCAGGACTCAGCCAAATATGCAAATCTTTTTCATCTTGAATGTGACTAGAAAATGAATGTGTTCGAGCAGGAAGTAGATCGATTGCACTTGATAGCGGTATTAACTTCTTATTTTCTTTAGCGAAAGTTTTAATGAATGTTTCCAAAGAATCATCGATATAAAATATAATATTGCTAGATTCTAATTTACTTGCGTCTGAAGGCCTGAGCATGTAGTTATGTTCAGACACTACTTCGTACATTAGTAGTTCTGGCTTTGAAATTCCATCTGTAACAGAAGCTACAAGTGAGTGTATAGGTTTGATTGTAGCTACAATTTTTAAATTGGATGAAAAGGCACTATTGTAGTATAATGTAAATGAAAGTAATAGAAAAAAAAACAGTAAATGTCTCATATAAATGTTGAGAAGAAGTCAATTTTTGCCAAAAAATTAAGTAGTGTCAATAACTGCATTCTAAAAATAGAAAACCTTACTCTTTCATACGGTAATAAAAAAGTTCTTGATAATATCAACATATCAGTACAAAGAGGAGATATAGTTACAATACTTGGTCCAAATGGCGGAGGTAAAACCTCTTTAGTGAAAGCAGTTGCTGGTATAAATAAAGGTTTTATTGGCAGTATTGTATTCGCTGACAATATAAAAATTAGCTATATGCCACAAAATTTTAGTATTGGTAATTTGATGCCAATAACAGTTGAGTCTTTCCTTTTCAATAGCTCCTCGAAGAAATTGAAGAAAAATCAACCCATTGTTACAGAAGCAATAGAATTGGTTGGTATCGGTAACATCCTAAAAAATCAAGTATTAGAAATCTCTGCAGGACAAACACAATTACTGCTGCTTGCACGCTGTTTAATTTCAGAATCTGATTTGATCATTTTAGATGAGCCAGTCAGTGCAATGGATATTAACGCACGATCTAAATTTTATGATATTATAAATAAAATCGCAAAAGAACGATCAGTGTCGATTCTCATGACTTCTCATGACCTTAACTCTGCTCTACCATCCTCAGATTACATAATTTGCATAAATAATACTATCTATTATCAAGGTAAACCTGATGAAATTATGGAGATAAATGAAATATTTGGCAGTTACGCAGCGAAATGATTCAAAATATTCTACGTCTTCTGCAAATAACTACAGTGCTAATACGCTACAATGTGTTACCTTATTTACTTCCACCATCAAAAAAATCAATAAATAAAATACAAGGTCATAAACTAAAGCGTGCTCTTGAAAGATTAGGTCCGGTGTTCATTAAATTTGGGCAATCCATTTCATCACGCACTGATATTTTAAATGAGGACATAACAAATAACTTGCTATTGATATGTGATAGATTGCCATCATTTTCGTATAAAATAGCAGTTAAAACTATAGAAAGTGAGTTTAATTGTAAATTAAGCGACATTTTTTCAAGTTTTTCTGAAAAGCCAATTGCAGCAGCATCAATTTCTCAAGTGCATAGAGCAGTTACAACTGCGGGTAAGGAAGTTGCTGTAAAGGTTTTAAGGCCAAATATTGAGAAAACCTTCTCAAGGGATATAAAAATGCTTTCTTGGCTTGCAGAAATTGCAGAAAAATTTAGTGAACAATCAAAAAGGCTGAAGCCAGTTGAATTAGTCAAAACTTTTGCTGAAATTTGCCGATTAGAGTTAGATCTACGCTTTGAGGCTGCCCACTCTTCGGAACTGAAGGAAAATACTAAACATGACAGAGGTTTCTACGTACCTGAAATAGATTGGAGTAGAACTTCAAAAAAGGTTTTAACATTAGAATGGATGGAAGCTATACCAATATACGAAGTTGAAAAGCTGAATAACCGAAAGCAAATAGCTATCAATCTTATAGAATCTTTTTGTAATCAGGTATATAGGGATTGTTTTTTTCATGCTGATATGCATCCTGGAAATTTAATGATCGATAGTAATAACAATATTATTGCCCTGGATTGTGGAATCATGGGTAGAATAGATCGTGAGACATGCTATTACGTTATAGAGATACTCAAAGGCTTTTTAAATAGGGATTATGATCACGTTGCAAAAATGCACTTTAGAGCCGGTTATGTTCCATCACAGCATAGAAATTTTGTTACAGCTTGCAGAGCAATAGGTGAACCCATTGTTGGACAGCCTATACAGAAGATTTCATTTGCTCGATTACTTACTCAGCTATTAAAAATAACTGGTGATTTTGATATGAAAGTTCAAACACAATTGTTATTGCTGCAGAAAACTATGATTTTATTAGAAGGAACATGTAGGAAAGTCTATCCAGAAATCAATATGTGGAAAGTAGTTGAAACATGGATAAACAGTCAACATGAAAGTAAAATAGGGTATAGGGAAAAAATTAAAAGCTCTTATCCCATCAAAACAATCCAAGGAATATTTAGCCTTATAGAAAAATTAAACCTAATAGCTGACAAAAAATTACAGGTGAAAAATAAATCAAATGGAAAAGCCTACTTTTTACTTTGGTCTGTAATTATAATTCTCATCGTTAAACTTTTAATTTCTTGAACTAAAAGATAATAGAAGCAAGTTTACAACAACTATTTCAGTCTTGAAACCACTCAGGTTTACATTCACTCGAATTATCAAGGTATTTTCAGTATGTACAAAAATTTTCAGAAGAGTTTAGACAAGAAGTAAAAACCTTAACTTCATCCTAAACGGATAACATTACCAAGCTCAGTGCTTATCACATCACTCAGTACTGTACTTGCTTTATATGAACAGTAGCATCCAATTGTAAGGAAGACAAATGCAGCTACAGCAAGTGAAATACATATTTCTAAATTCGATATTGTTAAACATGCACCAACAGCAAACGCTCCAGATAACACAAAAGAAGCAGAGGAATAGTTACTTTGCCTTCTATTATAAATGTTTGCTTCTGAAAGTTTTCTGTTTTTGTTCTTTAAGTCTTGATTTTGAGCTTGAAGTTCTAATCTCTCTTGCCTAAAATTCCTTTCTAACTGTGAAATTTTGTCAGTGTCTCTTGTTCTTTCACTTACGACCCTATCCAGCTCTTGCTCTTTTTCTCTAAGTCGAATTTTTGTTCTTTCAAGCTCATCTCTAAGGTTTTCAAGTTGAGTTACTTGATTAGTGAGAGTGTTAATCCTTGTTTGCTGAGCTGATCTTTCCTGTCTTAAATCCCTTTCTAACTGTGAAATTTTGTTAGTGTCTCTTGTTTTTTCACTTACGACCCTATTCAGCTCTTTCTCTTTTTCTGTAAGTTGAGCCTTTGTTCTTTCAAGTTCACCTTCCAGGTTTTCAAGTCGCTGCAATTCTTGAGCAATAAACTCATCGTTTATTTCCGGAGCAACATTATGTGCATTTGCTGAAAGCTGTTCCATACTTGCAGGAAATTTCTCATTGAGATAATTTTTAATAGATTCCATTGGATTATTAACATTCCTCAACACAGCGGTGACAATTGCACGATTTATGAAGCAACTATCTTCTACTAATTTTTTTACATCATCCAAATCTTTTGTATTAATAGCATCAGTTAATCGCCCTCTCATAGCTCGTTCAATGATTTGCTTCAATCTTGAATTTTGCTCTATAGCTGCTATTGGCTTTATTTGACTAAAATCTAGCTCCTTATGTTTTAAAAGTTCAGTCAATACTTCCTCGTTATCTTCTGTTATTCCTTGTAAACATGATTTGATAATCAGGCTAAGTGGTGTTTCTATTTCTCCATTTAAATTTCTTTTCCAACAATTAGGGTTGAGTTCTTGATTTAATAGTCTTTTTGCTCGGTCAATATTTCTGTTAGAAAGAGCATTTAATAATTCTTTTCCTGTTTGTGCTTTTTTAAATTCTAATTCTATTGTGTCCTTAAATCCTCTTGTAATACAATTTTTAGGGACTTCATTTTTATAATTTTTAATATCAGTTTTTACATCTGGGTGTGTGAGCAATATTTTCACTATATCTATAGCTCCAATCTGGCAAGCAATATGTAAGGCAGTATTTTTTTGTATCTCGGATGTTTTTATTTGCTCCTTCACCCCATCATAGTGCTCCGTCAAAATCTTGAAACCAGCATTTTCATCACGAGGTCCTACCACACAATCAGTAGTAAACCATATAGGTTGATTATCATCATCATCTTCCGTTACTATTTTATTACTGCCAATGTACTTGAATTTCTTAGCATTTATTGATCTCCAGCTATTTCTTGTTAGTACAAAGCGTTTGGAATCAAGAGAATCATCACATACTATTTCTTCTCCAAGGTATTGAAAAACCATATAACCTCGGCTGTCTTTCTTTTGCCTTTCCTCATAAACAGGTTGCTTGCTTTGAACATTTATATTGATACTTCTTTTTTGTATAAGCAATTTAGCCATTTTCTCTAACGCAGCCTGTCCATAACCGCTGGCAACATAGGAATTAGCAATAGACATCAAAGGTGTAAAGCCTCCTTCATCAAACTCATTAATATTCTCACCTTCTTGCAATGCTTGTTGAAAATGATTCAAAGCTTCTTCAGGTGTTATCCTTTCATTATCAGCGCCTTGAAATTCAATAGCTTTAAATAATTTTGTTGTTGATTGTTCTGAAGTTGTTTGATTTTGAGCTCGTAATACTACATCACTAACAACCCTTCTTCCAAAATCTACATTATTTTGCGAAAGCATACTAAATTCTCCCCAACTTATAATTTATTGACATAATTATAAAAAAAACAAAGAAGATTGCAAGTAATTTAGTTAAAAATTTTAGAATTAATTATGATTCCAAAAACTTTTCCGCATCAAGTGCAGCCATGCATCCTGTGCCTGCAGCAACTACTGCCTGGCGATATACCTTATCTTGAACATCACCAGCAGCAAACACCCCTGCCCTACTGGTTAGAGTTGTTCCAGGTTTCGTAATTATATAACCTTGCTGATCCATTTCAACAAAGCCCTTAAAAATACCTGTATTTGGTGCATGCCCAATTGCAATGAACACTCCATCTACTTTCAATTCCTGGGTTTTATTGATGTCTGTCGATTTAATTGTAATGCCAGTAACTTTTTTAGGATTTTCTTCTCCAAGAATCTGCTCTACGGTATGATTCCATATTACCTTTATCTTATCATTTTTAAAGAGCCTGTCTTGCATTACTTTCTCTGCTCTTAACTTATCACGCCTGTGTATCAGTATAACTTCCTTAGCAAATCGAGTTAAAAATATTGCTTCTTCAACAGCAGTATTTCCACCACCAACCACAGCTACAACTTTATTTCTAAAAAATGCACCATCACAAGTTGCGCATGCCGAAACTCCGTAACCTTGAAATTTCTTTTCACTCTCCAGGTCAAGCCACTTCGCTTGCGCACCAGCTGCGATTATAATTGCATTCGAATAGTAGTCACTAGCATTACCACAAGATCTAAATCTATACTCATTAGAATCCTCAAGTTGTTCTACACTTTTTATCTCATCGTCTATTATTCTTGCTCCCGCCTTCTCTGCATGCAACCTCTTTTGTTCCATGAGTTCTGGACCTTGTATAGAAATAAAACCTGGATAGTTTTCAACATCCGTAGTAATTGTAAGCTGACCACCAGGTTGCATTCCTGTTACTACAATTGGCTCTAAATTTGCACGTGCTGCATATATAGCAGCAGCATAACCCGCTGCTCCAGATCCAATAATAAGAACTTCTGTACTAAATCTATAATTCTGCACTGTGTGAGTTTAGATAATCAGCCACTCCTTCATCGCTTGCCTGCATTGCTGGCTTGCCTTTTTTCCACCCTGCTGGACATACTTCACCATGCTCTTCATTATGTTTTATTGCATCAATAATTCTAATAAACTCATCGACATTACGTCCCAAAGGAAAATCATTTATCGATTGATGACGTACAACAAATTTATCATCAATAACAAAAGTTGCTCTTAGTGCAATTGAGTCATCATATAAGACCCCATAGTCTCTTGATATAGACTTTTTGATATCAGACACTAAAGTGTAGCTAACCTCTCCAATACCACCATCATTAACTGGAGTGTTTCGCCATTTATAATGTGAAAATTTTGAATCTATACTTATTCCTATCACTTCAACATCACGTTTTGAAAAATCTTCTATTTTGTTGCTAAATGATATCAACTCAGTTGGACAGACAAAAGTAAAATCAAGTGGATAGAAAAAAAGGACAGCATACTTATCCTTTATATGTTTACTTAAACAGAAATCATCAACTATTTTTCCACTAGCAAGAACAGCCGAAGCAGTAAAATCGATAGCGGATTTTGTTACAAGATTCATAACTAACCTATTCATTCTTAATATTTATAATTTTATACCTTGATACATTTACATGCAAGCTTTCTTTAGCCCCAATCTTATAAAAACTTCCTCTTATGGCTGTGAAAATGTTATGATAAGAGCTAATTTTCATGAGTAGGGAAATACCAAAATATTACTATCTTCCATCTTTTCTCTTTTCAATTCGTGCAACCATTTCTTTTACACTTACATTCGTGGAAGGTAAATTTTTGCTGGCAAGATGGTTGATCGAAGATTTTTTATTCCCTACTGGAAATGAACGAGATTGTTTTCTCTTCACACTGATATCCGTTTGTGTTACTGAAGCAGTTTTGTTTTCAGCAGGCAACACGTTCTTTACTTGATTTTGCTCAAATCTTTCTTTTAATGCCTTTACTTTACTACTCTCGCGAGTCACTTCTTTTTTCATAGCAACCACTAGTACTTTTGGTCCATCAGCTTTTTTTGCTGATTCTTTACCATCTTGATTTTCAGATTTTAGTGGTAGTGTAGGTTTACTCTCAGCTGATTTTTCCACTACTATTTTTTGCTCTGTGCTTACTTTTTCGCCTAAATCTTTAGGCTTTGGTGGTACTGCAGGTTTATCTTTTTTCGGTTCTTGTCTAATTTTTTGATTGATAGTAAACATTTTCTCTGGTACTGGTGGTACTCTTGGTGGTTTTGGTGGTGCAAGAGATTGAAGTTGTTGTTTCTTCCTATGTTCTCTTTTTGCTTCTATATGTTCTTTAGGAATTGTTGCATAAATCGGCTCCTCTTTAATTGATTGTAGATTACGCAAATCTTTTGTTAAAGATTTGCTCTTTTCCTCTTGATAATTTGATATTTCTTCATACTCAGGATCTTCGTTTAACGAACCTCCATAACCTGAATCTTCTCGCTCATATAAGAGATTTTTCTTTTGCTGTCTATTTTCTAAATTTATTCCATATGACCTATATTTATCTTGACTTCTTTCTATTCGCTCTAAATCTGAAATTTTTTGAATAACATCTGTATATTCGATTGCTGTTCTAGCAGTTGAAGGAGGCAATTTATCTTTTATAAAATTACTTATATTCCTAATCGAAACATCTCTTCCTAATATTCTATTGAATATCCTAAGAATTAATGGCTTTTTATTTGCCTTCTTTACACAATTATTCAAGTCATCACGTATAACAAGTTTAGCTACATCTTCTGCCTTATCTGTAAAACCCTCTAAAGCATGAGATAAATCTGTTACTGTTTTACCATATTGTTTCTCTGAATTTCCTAGCTTTATAGCTTTGATCAGAGAATCAAGATTTTTTTTATAATCCTCACTTTTAAATGGATCATGCATACTCATTGCAGCTTTTCATTAAAATATAAGGTATAAGTATTAAGATCTAGTAAATATTAGCTTTTTAGTTCATATATAGCTATAGTTATACAGCGATAATGCGTAGCAGAATAACGATTTCGTCATTCTAGTATCTGCTGTTACCCCTTATCTAGGTGTGTAAAAGTGAAATCTAGTTTCGCTATATTAAAGTGTAATGAAAGTGTAATAGTTTAGACTTGATCTGACAGGCATGAATTAACTGACAGAAGAATCGACGAAGTCAAAACCGATATCAGAATCTATTTTAATGTTATCAATATTTTTTTGGTAAGCAATATGCATACTATCAAAAAAGGTCTGCATAGCAGTACTTACCGGAATGAGGTCTAGTTCTGTTGTAAGAATGCAGCCAATCTAACTGAAGCTCCTCCAAAGTACTATAAATCTTTTTCCTGAAGATAATATTGTAACATTCATCTTGCATAGTTCTATGAAACCTTTCACATATACCATTAGTCTGTGGAGAATAAGCTTTGGTTCTAGAATGATCAATATTTTCTACTCCCAAATATGCATGATTCCCTGGTTTGCCACAATACTCTGTACCCCTATCAGTTAAAATGCGTAGCAATGGAACTTTCTGTTCATCAAAAAATGGTATATTGAGAAGATCTGCAGCTGTGATAGCAGTTTTCTCCGTATAAAGCTTAGCGAAAGCCACTCTAGAGTAGGTGTCAATAAAAGTTTGTTGATACAATACCTTTGATATTGCCTACATAATAGGTATCTTGACTACCTAAGTATCCAGGGTGTTGTGTCTCAATTTCGCCATTGGCTTCTTTTTGTTCCTTAGTTTTTTCTAAAGCAGCAACTTGCTCCTCTGTTAAAATTATACCGTCTTGGACCACCTTTGCTTCCAGGGCTTTCAATCTCTTTTTAAAATTTTCGAGTTTGCCATATTGACCTTATCCCACTAGCAGATATTAGAATTCCTTTTTTCTTTAATTCATTAGCTGCTCTTTCTTGTCCATATGCTGGAAACTCTACTAACTACTGCTTCTTCTGTATCCTTTGGTACTCTATTGGCAAGTAATGGTTTGCTTTTGTTTATCTCGTATAATCCCTCCTGTTTCATACAGCTCTTTGAAGCGGTAAAATGTATCCCTTCATTACTTTACACGCCTGTGATACATTTCCTAATTGCTTTGCAAGTTCTAGCAACCCCAACTTTGGTTTTAGTATTTTTTCTTGTGTTTTACTCATATCTGACACTCCTTTAAAATTTATTTATATTTTTATCTTACTTTGTTAATCTGTCAGATCAAGTCTAAACTATTACAAAAAATTAACACATCTCTTCCAAGGGCTCTATATTGAAAATAGAAAGTCCAGAAGCAATGACGTATGCTAAGGCTTGGACAAGAAATATTCTTGCAGCGGTGAGGTTTAAGTTATTCTCCAGTATAAACCGCATATTTAAATCACTTTTGCCATATCCCCATAAAACGTGAAACGCTTCTGCAACTTCAAGTAAGTAGAAAGTGATTCTGTGTGGCTCATAGAGCCTTGCCGCTATTTCTACCACATCTGGCCACTTTGCTAAGATTTTTATGAGGAAGAGCTCCCCATCGGTCTTTAAAAGTGAAGGATCTGCTGTTGGGAGCTCTTTTGGAGCATTACGCATTAACGAATGAGCACGGGCGTGCGCATATTGCACATAAAAAATAGGGTTGTCTTTTGATTGTTCTTTAACTTTAGCAAAATCAAAGTCCAAGACCATATCATTCTTGCGTGTCAGCATTATAAAACGAGTGATATCCCTGCCAACTTCCTCCACTACATCTCTTGCTGTTAGGAAGTTTCCTGATCTTTTGGACATCTTAACAGGTTTTTCATTCTCGAAAAAATTCACAATATTATGCAGTTTTACCTCTATTTTTGCTTGATCATCACTGAGCGCAGAGACGACTGCTTTTAGCCTTTTGACATAACCACCGTGGTCACTCCCAAGCTCTACGATCATATTGTTAAAACCACGCGATATCTTATCAAAATGGTAAGCGATATCTGAGGCAAAATAAGTCCAGCTACCATCCTCTTTTTTTAGTGCGCGGTCAACATCATCACCAAATGTTGTAGAGCGAAATAACATTTCTTTTCTAGAAGTCCAACTTTCACTTTCTTTGCCTTTTGGTTTCTCCAAGTATCCTTCATACACAAGACCCTTATCAGATAATATCTTTATACTCTCTTCGATTTTGCCACTTTTTTGTAGCTCATACTCTGAAGTAAAAACATCATGATTTACTCCTAGCAAGCTCATGTCTTCCTTTATGATTTCCAAGATAGAATTTAAAGTATATTCTCTAATTATTTGATTATCCTCCTCTTCTCTAAGCTCCTTGCCATATTTTTTAGCTAGCCCCTCCCCTATTGGTTTTAAATATTCACCTGGGTATAAACCTTTTTCGATGCTAATTTTTTCTCCCAGAGCTTCCTTATACCGCAAATATACTGACCGAATTAGCGTATCTATCTGCGCTCCAGCGTCATTGATATAGTACTCCTTAGTAACTTTATAACCAACTTTTTTCAATAAATTTGCCAGAACGTCACCAAATACTGCCCCTCTTGCATGACCAATATGTAGTGGCCCAGTTGGATTTGCAGATACAAATTCAACATTGACAGCTTGGTTATTTCCAATATTTAGAGTGCCAAACTCTGTTTTTAGCTCATTTATTTGTTTTAAAATTCCATGCCACACTTCTATTTTTAAGTGCATGTTGATGAAACCAGGGCCTGCTATTTCCACTTTTTCAACTTCATCAAAAAGTTCAAACTCTTTAGCTAAAACCTCTGCGATTTCAATGGGATTCTTCTTTTCATGTTTTGCAAGCACCATAGCAACATTTGTATAGATATCACCATGCGCTCTATTGCTTGGAGGCTCTACAATAAAATTTGCCGCACTTGTATTTATGACACCCCTTTGCTTCAACTTATTTAATTTGCTGGAAATTAGAGAGGAAACCTGCTTGAAAATGTTCATTCACCACACTGCTATAGAATCTATATCAGTATAACGGATAAGTTGGGGAAGTTGAAGGGCTATCTTAACTATTTCACCTTCCTGGATCAGAGTTTATATTAAGTCGTTGCCATAACCATGGTGAGAGAAAGCCATACCTTCGCTGTAACCAAGATCATTATTATCAGTCTCAGGTTTCCCTAGTTCATTCTCAGTCTCAGGTTTCCCTAGTTCATTCTCAGTCTCAGGTTTCCCTAGTTCATTCTCAGTCTCAGGTTTCTCTAGTTCATTCTCAGTCTCAGGTTTCTCTAGTTCATTCTCAGGATCAGGTTTCTCTAGTTCATTCTTAGTATCAGGTTTCTCTAGTTTATTCTTAGTATCAAGCTCTTTCCTCAGTTCATCCTTAATAGTTTGTTTTAGATCATCCTTAGTATCATCACTAATCTTAAACTTAAGACTTTTCTCTAGTTCATTCTTAATACTTTCTTTTATCTCATTCTTAGTCTTATCACTAATCTCAAACTTAAGACCTTTTTCTAGTTCATTCTTAATATTTTCTATCAGTTCATTTTTAGTCTTATCATTAATCTCAAACTTAAAACATTTTTTCAGTTCATTCATAGTCCTGTCATCAATCTTACACTTAAGATCTTTACCACATTTATCATGAATCAACTTACTCTTATTGACTTTACAATCATCCAACTTTGTAAACAAATTAACTCTTACCATATCATTTACAGAACATATATTAGTTGGCATTGGATGAGGATAGGCACTTTTAAACATAAAATAACTCCATCAGTAAATAAATTTATCAAACAATTAAAAATAGAATAATGTGCGTACTAACAATACACACATTGTATTACTTTTATAGAAAATAAATATTTCCTTCTGCTGGTGTATTGTAGGTAGAAAGAAAGGCTGCAGCACTTTGAGAATCTACTATAGAACCGTTTATTACTTCTACACATTTATCACATTCAGAATTGTCTTCACAGCTACCCGCAAGTTTACCATCTACAACCTTAAGATTATTTTTAGAATTCTGAATAATCTTTGCACACTCTTTAAACTTGTAGCCTGTTGGATCTTTGGTCTTAACATCAAGGATATCATCAGTTATTGGGTTAACCGTTATTGCAAGCTTTGAAAAATCAACGACTGTTTTAGATTCAGGTTCAGGTTTAACTTGTGGACAAGGTGGACAAGCAGGAGCAGGTGGACAAGATGGTATATTTATATCGGGAAGCTGTATATTTAACTCAAGTCCATTATCGTACGGGTTAAATCGATTATAGTCAGATGGATCAAAGTTATGACACCATGGATTGAATTTATGATGATGCCGTGGATCAATCATCAAGCTCTTACGTGCGGAAGTACAAGGGTCTATACATGAAGAAAAATTGTAAGTCATAAAAATCCTAAAAAAATAACTATCTTACTATTATAAGATACAAAAGTTAAAGATTTCATAACTTCAAGGTTAAAATTAGCATATACAAATACAATACATTTAAAATACGACTTTAACATAGGAGATATTGAAACTAAAAAGCTTTGCCACAGCAAATAATGCTAAGATTTCAAGAAAAAGCTGTCAGTAGTCAAATTAGTTGTGTTAATTTTGGTAGAACTGCTATAGCCACTGCAAATGACAAGCAAGCATCTGTTTATTATATTTTTAAGCAAAATGTGAAGCACATGGTTTCCCATGTGCTATTCGAAGTACGTGTAGCAAGAGTGGCAGCACATATATTTGTAAGTGATCCAAACTTAGCAAAAATAATCAAATGTTTCACAATAAGGGTTATGATATATGTCATAATGGCTATTATATGAGTTAAAATGATTATGGCACGAATTAGTAGCACAAGGTACAAATGTAGGTGGACAAGATTGTGCACAATTCGATACTGGTGCTTGTAAAGCTGTTGGTAAATTATAAGGCATATTTAATATCGGTGCTTGTAAGCCTGATACTGGCAAATTATAAGCTGTGTTCGATACTGGTACTGGCAAACTATTAACCATAGATTGTAGTTTTGGTAGACTATTGTAAAACATAACGATCCTTAAAAAATACTATGATATTATTATAAGCTAAAATAATTAATAAAATAATAATTTAGATACTAAATTCAGCATAACAACCAACAAGTATGACTCAAATTTTCCTTCAGTTTTTACTATATCTTCGCCAATTTTGCATACAGCCCATCTTTACTCATTAGAGAATCATGAGTACCGACTTCTTCCACTTTCCCGCAATTAATCACTATAATCTTGTCAGTTTTGAGTGCGGTTGATAGCCTGTGTGTAATTATAATTGTTGTTCTATTTTGCATTAATTTACTCAGTGCTTTTTGCACTAGGTTCTCACTTTTATAATCAAGAGCAGAAGTTGCTTCATCAAGTATTAAAACCTGAGGGTTTTTGAGTATGGCCCTTGCTATTATAATACGTTGTTTTTGTCCTTCAGAAAGTTTCAGTCCTCTTTTTCCTACAAATGTATCAAATTTATCCGGCAGCTTATCAATAAATTCCATTGCATACGCACTGATAGCTGCTTGCCTGACTTCCTCATATTCAGCACCCGGTTTGCCGTATAGTATATTTTCCATTATTGAGCAAGAAAATATCATGTGATCTTGTGGCACTAAGCCAAACAACGATCTGAGGTCATTTAGCGCAATTGATTTAATGTTGTGCCCATCAATAGTAATGCTACCTTTATTTGGATCATGAAAACGGAGCAGAAGTTTTAAAATGGTGCTCTTGCCGCTGCCAGATGGTCCAACAATTGATACTGATTGGCCTGCCTCTATAGAAAATGATACGTTATTTAATGCTGGCTTATCAGCATAAAAAAATGTTACATCGTTAAACGCAATTTCTTTTTGAATACTATTAATTCTTATAAGATTATCACTATCTAATATAGAGCTTTTCATATTTTTAAATTCAAATAAACGCTCTACTATTCCAAGACCTCGTTGTAAATCACTGATATTATCGCTCAAATTATTTATAGCTCCTGCCGCAAGCGCTGAATAAAACACAAATGAGGAGAGTTCTCCAATGGTCATATTATTACTTAAGACTTCTTTTATTCCAAAAAAAAGCAAAATAACTAGCGAACCTATCACACACGTGATAACTAGAGTTACTAAAATAGCACGCAAGAGTACTAATTTTACGTATGATTTTGATACTGAGTTTAGATGTTTCTGAAAACGAATTTTTTCACTTTCTTCTAGTACAAATGATTTAATGGTTACTATAGATCTAAAATTTTCCTCACTAAATGATGCAAGCTCACTTAATTTATCCTGAGCAAAGCGTGCATAATTGCGAACTTTTTTTCCAAGTGAAGTCATGATAATGAGCAGTATGGGTATTATTGCAGCTGCATATGCGGTTAAATGTAGATTTGTGTATAACAGCATTGCAACACTACCAGTCAGTACCACAAAATTCCTCAATATTGTCAATAAGCTGCTGTTTATTATCGATTGCAATGCAGAGGTATCAGTAATGAGTGCTGAGATAACATCTTGCACACCTGTATTCTCAAAGAAACTTGGTTGTAAATCAGTAATACTGCTATATAAGTCATATCTGATTCTTGCGACAACTTTTTCGCTGCCAATGCCAATGAAATATAGCCGAATAAATGCAGTGAAAGAAATGCCTAAAACTATCAGTATTGCAACTACAAGCTTGGTAGTAAAGTTATGCTCTGCGCCAGAATCAATTATGTTGCTTAAGCCCCTACCAAAAAGAAGAATCGTTAAAGCTGAAAATAGAACTGCAATAAAAGCTACGGTAAAATAATGTAGACTAGGTTTTATATAGTAAAATAGCTGCTTAATGTTAGATCGCATTTTATTTTAAAGTTAAGTATTTAGCTTCAGGAAAAAGTTACAATATTAGTCTACAGTGTACTTCGTTAGAACAATACGTTCAAGAAACTTTAGCTTGATTTCTACTCAAGGAAAAACGCTGCGAAATTACAGAAAGTTAGCAAAAAAACTACTGAATAGACCAGAGTTTATTTTGTTCCAATGTGTAACGCCACTATTCCATAGCTCATATTATAGAACTCAACATTCTTAAAGCCTACCTCTTCAATTTCCATTTTAAAATTAGTTTGAGTTGGAAATTCTCTTATGCTTCTTACTAGGTATTCATAAGAACCCTTATCTTTAGCAACTATGCTACCAATTTTAGGAATTACTTTAAATGAGTATAAGTCATAAAATTTGGTGAATATCTCATTTTGATAATGCATAGGGGCAAATTCCAAGCAGACAAATTGTCCATTTGGCTTTAGTACCCTATATGCTTCACTTAAAGCCCTCTTACGGTCGGAAAAGTTTCGAATACCAAAAGCTACTGTATAATAATCAAATTCGGAATCTTCAAATGGTAAACTCTCTGCATTTGCACATACCCAATTGAAATTTAGCTGATTTGAATTTATAGCTTTATCACGCCCTTTGTCCAGCATGTTTTGATTTATATCACATACTGTAACTTGAGCACTTGGCTCCCCTCTTGCTATTCTTATAGCTATATCTCCTGTTCCTCCAGCAATATCCAAAACCTTGGAGTGCTTTTTAAAATTCACACTACTTACCATCTTCTCTTTCCATAGCCTGTGCATTCCAAGGCTCATTATATCATTCATGATGTCGTAGCAATTTGCTACAGAATCGAAAACCTCTTTAACTAGTTGTGATTTATCCATATTTTATATAGAGATTGCTTACATAATTATTTTAAACTTTAGCAGTTAAATTAATATACTAATGAGAAAAATATACTACAATTAAACATATTTAATCCAGTAAATCATTAGTGTCGACAGCTTTTTCACAAAATATCATCTCCCTTATTATGATATTATCTGTAGCAGTTGTTGATATGGCAACAGACTTATACTCAGTTGCATTGCCAAGTATTGCCAACTATTTTAAGGTGAAAGGTAATATAGCGCAGCTTACGATCAGTTTAAATTTAGTAGGAATTGCAATATCTGGATTAATTTATGGCCCATTGTCAGACTATTATGGCAGGCGCCTAATAATGCTGATTGGTATGACAATTTTTACTTTAGCAAGTATTGTATGTTGTATAGCTGATAATATTATACTTTTAATATTAATCCGGTTTATACAAGGGGCTGGAGCTGGTGTTGCAGGCGTTGTCGGATATGCAGCAATCAGGGATATGTACTCAGGTAGTGAATACTCAAGAGTAATCTCAAAGTTAAATATGATAGTAGCACTTTCACCTGGAATAGCTCCAGTGGTAGGCAGTTATATAATTTCACATGGTTATAGTTGGAAGTTTTTGTTTTTTATCATATCACTTGCCGCAATTATTATGCTCATTTTTATTTACTTGAAGCTACAAGAAACGCTGACCGTAAATAAAAGTAAAGCCAGTATTAATATCTTCAAGCAGTATATATTAATATTTAAGAATTATCGTTTCCTTGGGTTTTCAGCCATTCATGGATTAACTTTCATGTGGCTTTGGGCATACATTGCTAACTACCCGTTCATATTTGAATCAATGGGCGTTGAAGTACAATATTTTGGCTATCTCATATCAATCATAGTTATATTTTACATAATTGGAACTTTAATTAATAGAAGGTACGTACCAAAAATAGGAGTGAGCAAGATGTTAATAATAGGTTTGGTATTACCGATGATATCGGATGGTTTATTGGTATATTTTTATCTCACAAACAAGTTAAGTGTACTTATTCTTCAAGTTCTTTGGATTCCGAGCAATATCGGGCTTGCACTCGTAATCAGCAATAACGTAACTTCTGCTTTAGAAACAATCAAGGGTATAGGGCTTGGTAGTGCAGTCCTCTCATTCTGCAATATGATGTTTGGAGCTATTGGAATATATATAGTAGGGAAATTTTTTCGTTATGGTATTTTACCGAATTTACTGTTAACAGTTGCATGTTCTATAATTGCAATTCTTATATATAGTTTACTTAAATATACTGAAAAACACAGAGAAGGCTGATTACAATAGATTTCTTATATAACCTTATGAAGGTGTAATTTCGGTATGTGGCGCTGGCATCCAGAGAACTTTATCTGCAGAGTTCATTGATTATTAGCAACTGTACCATGATAATACAATTTCTATAGAAAAGTGCAGATGAGTGGCAATTTTATTGATTACACACATTTTAACAGCTCCCTAAATCAGGGTGAGAAAGTTCGATTAGCTGAAAAGACTCACAAAGTTAGGGAAATCTTCTTAAAATATATCAGCAATGATGTTCATAATATGTCAGTTGAGGTTCTTAACACCTATGATTTTGGAAAAGAATATAATGATATATTCAAACAACCAAACAGTATTCATGTACAATTTGGAGATGTTGGAGATAAAGTATTAATTTACTCATGGCCTCGTTACAACGAGTTTGATGAAAGTAAATGGAAAAATTTTCTATCACAACTAACAAAGGATCATAATCTAAAATTTATTGGAACTGGGCCACTTGAGTTTAAATATGAAGGTTTTAATTACAGTGTGTATCCTCCAGCTTTCAACTTTTCACAAAAAGAAATATCTTCAAGACAAATCAATAAAGTTTATACCCTTTTCAAAGCGACAATTTCTGATGATTATAAAGATTATGAACCTTTAGCTTTCAGCTTTTCACAAGAAGAAGTAAATAAAATTATAGAAAATATTAAAAGATCTCATAAGTCAATAAAAAAGCAAGTCATTGACCATTACCAATCATCAGGAAAAGATTTTGTTAAAAATGATTTAGACTTCATAAAGATTGGTACCGATATAAATAATAAAACAAGATTTAGTTCTGTAATATATTTTAACAAACCCAATGGTGTTAATGAAATTAAATTAGAATTATATAAAGCGACTCCCTTACACTTATTTGCTAAGCTTGGGGACAGTTTTTTTCAGCAGCTAGAAAATGATCTAGATAAGGGGGCAGATGTTAATGCAATAGATGAAAGTGAAAAGACCCCTTTACATTATGCTGCTAAAAATGGTCATATAGAAATAGTAAAAATTCTATTAGCAGTAGACGGAATCGATATCAATGTAAAAGACAAGGATGAAAAAACTCCTTTTGATTTAGCTAAAACAGAAGAAATAAAAGCTCTATTATTACAAATCATAGAAAAAACTGATGACAGTTCAGCATCGACAGATAGTGAAGGAGATCAAGAGGAAGATACTGAGCAAGAAGGTAATGTGCAACCAGTGATACAAGTAGAGGAAAAATCACAGGAAATCATTGTAGAAGAAGTCAGTGATGTACAAATTGAAGATGCTGATAATGGACATTCTATTGACATAGCACTTACACAAAATGGTGTTAATCCACGAAGTGAATCATCAACAAATGAAGAACAGCCGAGCTCTTTTTTTGATAATTTGCTTAATATAATTATGAAGCCCTTTTCTTTAATTGCATCATTTTTTGGTGGTTTTTTTTCATGGTTGTTTGGATCTGATGAATCATCAACTGAATCTGATCAAATAATTGCACCGAGTAACTCAGGAGGAGAGGAGCTAAAAAACTATCAAGAGAGTGACAATAATATTATATAATAGATTTCTTGCATAACTGAAGTGCAAAGAAAAATCAGCTTCAAGTGAACCCCTTATTGTCATTCAAATAGCTGACACTGGAATGGCTTTATTGCATCACTCTTCGGATAATAGGTAACGTGGAATGAAGCTATCTCAAATTTAGCCATGCCTATATCAGTAATTTTGTTAAGCAAATAACACTTGAGCTCTCTCACGATTAACCTCAGATTTGTTTCTAAAACTAAACCAAAATGTTTGCTTCAGTCGCGAGAAAAAACTTTCTATATAAGATCTCTTCCCATAATTTATCTCTTTTTTCCACCTCTTCATACCATCTTCATCATATGACTTTATGAGCTTGATTGTAGAATTTCTCTCATCCATATAATCCAACTTTGGATGCTCTACTGCATTATTTTGCGGAGGAATCCTTGTCTTTATGTCAAGCTCATCGCACAGTTTGTATAACTTCTTTCGATCTGTCTGCATATAGTGTGCTTATATTATATTAACATCAATCCTTGCAATAAGATCACATGCTCCATAGTGGTCAGAATAAACTCCACCACTGTATTTTGCTGCTATAACTTTTTTGCTACCTATCTCTAGCATTACATCTTGTTTGCTCATAGCGGCGATACTTTCTATCTGTACCATTTGCCTTGCTATGACCTGGAATATTATTGTACTATCTATGGCAATCTCAATATCTTCTGTATTATTTTTATCATGTCTTCAATTTTGATGTTAAGTTTTTTAAGCCTTCTTGAGGCCTGTAATAACTTGCAAGTTTTGCTCAAGGTACCCTGCTATAAATCCCGCTGTTTGTCTCAGACCTATTCTAAATAAATAAGTTATTATGTGAACCAGAATCACGACCTTATCGCTATAAATATAGTTGCCAACAGCCATTTTTGGACCTTTTTCGTACCAATTTTCTATGGCATCATTGACGTAATAAAAAATATTTCCCCTCTCTTGGAGAAATTTGTTATATTCATGGCAGTTACTGACTCTCATTTTTTGTGGCATATTTTTCTTTAGTAGGTTAAATGCTTGTCTTATAGTGAATTTTGTCAGTAACTGCCAGCTCTTTTTATTTGACCTATGCAACCACTGGAATCTAGGAATTTTAGGTACAAAAGTAATCCTAAGTTGATGAGATTAACGAAAAGAGTGGATTACAGCGTCACACGCTGGAATGACACCTACTTTTTTCAGTGATCCATTTCTTATCATCCAAGTGGCCCTTGTCATTCAAGTAGCCGCGCTGTAGAATAAAATTTTTTATTTTAATGAAAAAATTGCTTCCGCATACTCAAGATGCCATTATAATGATAGTAGAGATATTTAGAGAGCTCAAAATCTATCTCGGTCTGCAGACCTTTTAACCAATTTTTCAATAAAAATTCAGCCACATCTGTTGTGTGTACATTCTGAATCTTTTTTATACAGGAGGATTTTATGTCCAGAATTCCAGATATTTGACCTTTACTTTAGCTAATAACAGGCGCCTGTAGTTTTTAGAATTAGTGTTAACACGGTTTTTCTACTTTTTTTTTTCTTAATGTTTTAACTCAATACACACCATCATCATTTACTGCTTCTAAATATATCATTGCTAAACACACGCCGCTGTGTATTTCTATAGATAACTCATTGCCTAAACTTCGATTAAAGCAAGAATTCTTTCCTGGAAAAGCAAGGTTACTAAGGTACAGTTCCCATTGTAATCCTTTAGTTGATATTTGAGCTTTCGGTATACCAAGTAAGGACATTTTAGTATTTTTTAGCAAAGAGGAAAAATAGGTAATACCCTTTTGTAAGGCGTACCCCACCATGGAAGGCGAAGGCATATAAAAGATACTATCTGTACTTGAAAAAAAGTTAATATTTTGTAGTATATGATCAATTGCTCCTCCAGTAATACCCGTTACTATTGATGGCAATAACTTTACTGTTTTTAAGTGAGCCATTGCTTTAGAAAAGTCGCAATAATCTTGATCAGGTAGATATACTGTATTTAAATTAGCACGTAAATTCGGATTTATACTATCCAAATCTCCTATTACAAGATCAGGTTTTACGCCAATTGATAGAAGCTTATTTGCCCCTCCATCTACAGCAATAACAGGTATATCTTGTTTAAAAAACGATGAATCAGGTATTTCTCCATTTAATATTACAATAGAACGATATTCTTGCTCCACGCTACAATGTAGCATATGGTTATAAAACGCTTCGTGCAGTTTTTGCATCGTAGTAACATTTTTGAACAATTGATATTATACTGATCACTAATCCAGCAATATTACTGAGTATCACAAAAGTTAAACCCTGACAAATACCGTAAATAAGCCAAGATGATGAACAAATAAGATAATTCACCAACATTAGCATCGATACGTCACGAGTAAGTTTTGTGATATATGCTCTATATACTTGAGGCAATAACCCAATAAGAGATGTAATGAACGCGATGAAGCCAAAGCATTCTTCAATATTTATATACATACATTTTCCTACGTTTGTTTTAACAAGATCAGGTTCAAAGGGTTGTACTTTATGTACTCTCAGCTTTTTTAGAGCACCCCTAATGCGTGTAATTTATAACATCATTTAGTCTATTAATCAAGAAATTAACAGTGACTTGCATTCATGAAACCCAATCGGCTTCTATGCTAATTATTATCCAAACTAATAGTCGGCTGTGCATCCTGCTCAGAGATCAGAGCAACTAGCAAATTGTTTATCAATTGAACCTTTTGTTTTCCATCCAATTGTAAGCTTTTATTTTTTTCAAAATGGGCTATTACTTCTTCGATAATTCCTATTGCATTTTGCACTATATGCTTTCTTGCAGAGGTGATGGCATGCGCTTGTTGACGCCTCAGCATTGCTTGTGCAATCTCAGATGAATAGGCCAAATGCGATATTCTTGCTTCTGCAATTTCAATTCCAGCAATATTCAATCTTTGTTGTAGCATTGATCTCAATTCATTTGAAATTTTATCAGAATTTTTACGCAAAGATTCCTCATCGTTTTCGCTATCATACGGATAATTACTTGCCAGTTCTCTAATTACCGAGTCACTTTGCACAAAAACAAAATCATGATAATTATTAACATTATAATATGCCTTCGCAGGACTGCTCACTCTCCAAACAATTACTACTGAAATCTCTATCGGACTTCCATTAGCATCATTAACTTTAATTTTTTCTGTGTTAATATTCTGAAATTTCAGAGACACTCTATATTTACTCGAAAACGGAAGCGTTACGCATATTCCAGACTTAAAATAAGTTCCAATATAATGACCAAAAAACTCTATCACTCTTGCTTCATTAGGGTCATTAACGAAAAGTGCCTGAAGAAAAGTCAAAATTGAAACAGCAGCAACTCCAAGTGCAATTGTGCTGTCATACACAAAAAGTACCAATAAAATTAACCCTAGCGCTATTAGTACAGGAAAAGCCTGAATTTTACTTAGATTTCTATCACTTATCGTATTTTTATCTGTGCTGTCTTTATCAGATTGCTTTTTCACTTGCACCCTCTCTGCTGATTATTTCATCTACCTTACTTACAAATAATTTAAACTCTCTTAATTCACGATCAGGCAACTTTATCTCATTGCCATGAGCTATCGTAAGCGGATCAATATGTTTACCATTATATATAACTTCATAATGTAAATGAGGTCCTGTTGCAACACCAGTGCTGCCGACATAAGCAATGATCTGCCCCTGCTTTACTTTAGAGCCTAACTTTATATCGCTACTAAATTTGCTTATATGTGCGTAACAAGTTGAATATTCATTTTTGTGTTTTATTTTGATGTAATTTCCATAGCCACCATTCTTTCCTATATATTCTACCACACCCTCTGCAGCAGCATATATGGGACTGCCAAGCTTAGCTGCATAATCTACTCCTTTGTGAAAAGCAATTTTACCGCGAACAGGATGCTTTCTATTACCAAATTTCGAAGATATACGAAAATCTCCGTTTAAAGGATTTACAAAAATTTCGCTACTCTTCAAGCTTACCCCCTCTTTATTAAAATACACTTCTTTTGCTTCTTGTGACTCATAATGATACAAGCTAATGACCTTTTTATCTGTTGTCAGTGAAGTATATAAAATTTTTTCTTCGGCCTTCTGATTACTGAGTGATTTTTCACACAGCACCTCCAATTTGCTTTTGGGCACAATGTCTTTTTTAAAATCTACACCATAACCTTTATATATGTCGATTAATCTCATTACTGTATTTGGCGCCAAACCTTCTGCGTCAAAAAAAGAGGATTTTATGTCACTGGATATGAATAACAACTTTCTATCACTTTCTGTCACCAAAGCAGCTTTTTTTTTCCTGATCCCGTGCTGAAGTAACGCTGGAAAGTGGTTTAGGTTGCTTTCTGTTATTCCAGTGCTTGAACAGTTTTTTAATCGAAAATGTTGTATAGCGTGCTGTTTACAATCAATTTCCAGTGTCTGGGCACTGGAATGACAATAGTCTTTCTGCGCAAATGTTTCAGTTGCATATGCTGGTAAAATACAAAGCAGTGGAAGTATTACCAGCCTCATAGTTTATCAGCAAAAATAAAATTACCTTCAACATACTGCACATCATCATTATCTTCTAGCTCTTCAACTAATATAGATAATTTATCAATTAATTCTTTGTCGCTAACTTCAATCAGGTCCTTTGGTTGCCATGAAAGACGAGCAAGTTCTGGTTCTCCAAATTTTGTATAGAAAGCATCACGCACTCTACCAAAATCTTTCACTTCACAAGTTATAACATATAATTCTTCCTTGTTATTTTCCTCAACATTCAATACTTCTAATTCAATTCCATAGTTAAATAAATCTTCAAAATTTATACCCTCTGCTTTATAGACAATTAAGCCTACATGATCGAAAAGGTAACTCACACATCCTGTTTCTCCCAAATTACCGCCTTTGCGAGAAAAGATATAACGTATCTCAGAAGCAGTTCGGTTGCGATTATTTGTCAGAGCATGGACAATAAGTGCAGCACCAGAAGGTCCGCAGCCTTCATATTGTATTTCTTCATAACTTTCTCCAACAACGTTACCAGCTGCATTTTTTATTGCTGTTTCTATTTTATCTTTTGGTAGATTTTCCTTTCGCGCAGCAAAGATAGCAGAGCGAAGACGTGGATTGAGTTCGGGATCAGGCAGCCCTTGTTTTGCAGCAACTGTTATTTCCCTAATGAGCTTCGTAAATTTTTGCGAGCGCTTTGCATCCTGAGCACCTTTTCGATGTTTTATATTTGAAAACTGTGAATGACCAGCCATAAGAAAACTAATTCACCCCTTCTGCTAACATATTTTCATACTGCTCAGCTTCTAAGTCAAGGCCAAGAGCTAAGTGAGCTGTTATTAAATAACTAATAACTCTAGAAGAATATTTATCGCTTATCATATTTTGAAAACGCTTAATTGCTGCTAAATATTCACCACGCTTTAGGTAAAATTCACCAATAGAATACTCTTTTTTTGATATATGTTCTGTGATTAATTTTTCTTTTTCTTTGATCTCTTCTATATATTCGCTATTCGGAAAAAGATTAATATACTCAGTAGCTAGCTCTAAAGTTTTATATGCAATTTGTTGCCCAAGCTGCACTTTATTAATTTGCATGTAATAAGATAATACTCTTAAGTAATATACATATGGCAAATCTTCACCATTTGGATAAACGTATATATAATCATCCATATCACTTGCAGCACTGCTGTAGTTACCCATATTATAGTAAGAAACTCCAGATAATAATTTTGCTTTCATTGCCCAATAAGATAAAGGATACAAATCCTCTATCTTTTGAAATGCTCTAATAGCTTGCTTATATTTTTTCTGATCATAAAGCTTAACTGCCTCCTCATATAGTTCAGTTTCAGTGTGTTCCAGATCATTCCCATACGACTGCACAAAGGAGCAAATAAGGAGAAAAAAGCATATGATTAAAGTCTTATACATAAGATTTTTTTTGATCAAAATAAAGTATAGACTAAATATTACCTAAATAAACAAATTTTTGGCATTATCATCGAGCAAAAACCTGCCCTTTCCCTATATTACCTATACCAGCACCTGTTGGAACACCTTTTCCACTCACTTCTACGTTCTCTAGCTTTCTAATATAAGAATGTATGATCAATCCACTTCCGACCATCAAAAGAGCAATACCTACCAGACCTAAAGCAGGCCCAACAGCAGATGATGCTAATGCTACTTCAGAAATCAACATTATCCTCCTAATTAGTAATAAAGAAGAACCAGCAAGCATTAACTTAGCTGTAGACATATTGCTTGTCTTTTTTTCAAATTTCTCATCAAAGCCTTGCTCTTTTTCTAATTCAGAATTTTTATTTTTCTTGTACTCACAATAGCAAAAAGTAGCACTCGCTACAAAGTAGAATATACTAGAAATTGAAAAAGCTACGTCTTCTATTATTCCTTGTGCCAATGCTTCGCTTACTATGCTAGCCACAATAACTAATGTAACTAAAGCAGCATCAGCATAGTTACAGTAATCATCAACTGTATAAGGAATGTCTCTCTTTTCTTTTTCTCCATCTTCAATATTCTCCAACTCTCGTTCTTTTTCTGCTATTTTTCTATTATTATAAATTAAATATAGCGTGCAAATAAGAGATAAGACTGTGAAAGGTAATATAGTATGGCCTAATGAGCTGCTTATAAGGCCAAGTAATACCTGATCGCTACATGTTTTTTCGAGCTCAATTGCCATCAATAATGCAAATGGAACCATTGTTACCAATGATACACATTTCCTATGTAGCTCTCTTTTTTTTAGTGTTAATAGTTCTTGTTCGAGCTTTTTGCTTTTTTCTTCCTCTCTTTCTTTTCTGACTTCTTCATCAACTGTTGGCCAAAAATCCCAGAAAAAATCTTCCATTTTAGCACCTTTTTTACCTTTGGATCTTTTTAAAAAAAACTTAGTGCCTGTAATACTAGTCATATGAACAGACCAACTTATGAACTAATACATTATATAGGATTTTAATTACTAAGTCAATGTTATGAAATTATTAACTTTCTTTGTATACTCTTAAGCAATTTAGTCAATCTGTTTGATGCCAGCTAGAACGTAATTATAGCCTGACCACATAGTCATAACAGCCGCAGCCCATAAGCAAACCACACCTATATATTTAGTTGCTTCATAATCACTCATTATTAATGCCACTATAGCAACCATCTGAAAAAATGTTTTAATTTTCCCAGCTTTGCTCACAGGTAGACTAACGTTTGTAGCTATCAAAAACTCTCGTAAACCCGAAACTAATATCTCCCTACAAACAATTATAACTGACGGTATAATTGTAACATCATCTATTTTTTGCTTATAAACTAGCATGATTATTGTTGAAACTACTACTAACTTATCAGCAATTGGGTCAAATAATTTGCCAAAATTCGATTGGACTTTCCATGCACGTGCTAAATAACCATCAAAAAAATCTGTAATGCACGCAAACATAAAGATCAATATTGTTATTAGACTTGCATATTTACTTTCTATATAAAAGCTTGATATTATTGCCGGTATCGCGAGCGCACGAGAAATTGTTAGCAAATTAGGCACGTTTTTCTTAAGCATGTAAGTCACACTATTGGTAGATAAACTTATACAGAAGTACAACAGAATTCACAAGCTAATAGTTGAACATTCATAAAAACCCCATATACTTAAAAAATTACTAACAATAAGCTCAAAGCATGAATAATGATTTAGATAACACCACAAAACAAGAAGCACTTAAGTACCATAATAAAAGTGGTAAACCTGGTAAGGTATCGGTTATACCAACAAAACCCTTATCCACACAGCATGACCTATCACTTGCTTATTCCCCTGGTGTTGCAGCCCCATGCCTTGCAATAGCTAAAAATCCTAAAGCTGTTTATGATTACACGGCAAAAAGCAATTATGTGGCTGTCATTTCAAATGGCACCGCAGTCCTGGGACTTGGCAATATCGGTCCTCTTGCTTCAAAACCCGTCATGGAAGGCAAAGCTGTTTTATTTAAGCGTTTTGCTGACATTGATGCAATTGATATAGAAGTTGACACAGAAAACATAGAAGATTTCATCAATGCAGTAAGGTATCTTGGTCCAAGTTGGGGGGGAATAAATCTAGAAGATATAAGATCTCCTGATTGTTTTATAATAGAGAAACGTCTAAATGAGTTGATGGATATTCCAGTGTTCCACGATGATCAACATGGCACTGCAGTAGTTGTTGCAGCTGGTATAGAAAATGCCCTCGATATTGTTGGAAAGAAATTAGGAAATGTAAAGATCATCATGAATGGTGCTGGAGCAGCTGGTATTGCGTGTTTGGAAATACTGAAGTCTATGGGTGCTAAGAACATAGTACTATGCGATAAACAAGGAGTAATACACAAAGACAGAAAAGAGGATATGAATGAGTGGAAAGAAAAATATGCAATTGACACTAAAGAACGTTCTCTACTCGATGCCATAAAAGATGCTGATGTATTCATCGGACTCTCTGCAAAGGATGTGCTTAGCGAAGAGATGTTAAAAAGCATGGGTAAAGACCCAATCATTTTTGCTCTTGCTAACCCTGATCCAGAAGTAAGGCCTGAATTTGCAAAATCTGTAAGGCCAGATGCAATAATTGCAACTGGTAGGTCAGATTATAACAACCAAGTCAATAATGTAATGGGATTTCCTTACATATTCAGAGGGGCACTTGATGTATATGCAACGACAATAAATGATGAAATGAAAATTGCCGCTGCAGATGCAATAGCAAAGCTTGCTCGCGAGCCAGTGCCGCACGAGATATCTGCAGCCTATGGTGGTCGTAAAATGAGCTATGGACGTGAATATATAATACCTACTCCATTTGACCCAAGATTAATTTCTATAGTATCTCCTGCTGTTGCAAAAGCTGCAGTTACCTCAGGTGTAGCAAGAAAGGAAATAAAGGACTGGAATGAGTATGCAAGTCAATTAAAATCTCGTCTTGCTAGTGCTCTCAGCACGCTGAATCTATTGTCTTCACAATAATCAATTGCATATTTTAGACTTATAATTAAAATAAACTGATGACTATTACAATTCACGAGTTAGAAAAAATTATCAAACAATCATTTCCTGATGCTGATATAAAGATCAAGGATCTTGCTGGAGATGATGATCATTACCATTTAAAAATAACTTCCAAGTCTTTTTCCGAAAAGACAAAAATAGAACAACACAGAATGGTATATAAGGCTCTTGAAGGTCAGTCTATACATGCATTGCAACTAGAAACTGGAGCTTAAAATTAAGGTAATATTTATGAACAACTTTGAACAAATAAAAAAAGACATAGCAGAAAACGATGTAGTGCTGTACATGAAAGGCACCTCTGACTTTCCTCAATGTGGATTCTCTGGACTCGTTGTATCAATTCTCAAAAAATTGAATGTAAAGTTTAAATGCATCAACGTACTTGAGAATGATGAAATACGTCAGTCCATAAAAAGTTTTTCTGATTGGCCAACAATTCCACAATTATATATAAAGGGAGAGTTTATTGGTGGCTGTGATATCGCTCGTGAGATGTATGAAAATGGTGAATTACAAAATTTACTGAAGGAAAAAAAGGTTACACAAATACATCAAGAGATGGGCTAATGTACACCCATCTCGGTTGCACTTATCTCCTTTACATCACATTTTCAACTTATTGTCTTTGTGCTTTTCTTGATTTAGCATAAGATTCTACTTTTGCCTCTTTTACAGTCGTACCTGGAGCAGTATCTCCGTCACTTTCTAAGCTATCATTAGAAGAAGCTCTCCTGTCGCTTTTTAAATTGTCATTGGAAATATCCATATCTTTAGCTTCTACATTAACATTAAGATTTTTAACTGCTTCGAGATTTCCTAATGCAGCTGCAGTCAGCTTTTGGTCTAATTTTGCTTGGATCAAATTTACTATTTCTGTGTGACCCTTTTCACGAGCTAAGTCTAAAGGTGTTATCATCCTTGTTTTTAGCTTCTACGTTAGCATGTTGACCCAAGAGAAATTCACAAAGCTCTAAGTGATTATAACGAGCAGCATAGTGTAAAGGTGTCCATTTATCATTATCAGCATCATCAACCCCTATTCCTTTATTAAGAAAAAATTCCACTATATCTTTATAACCTTTTTTAGCAACAGCATGTATAGGCTTTTTATTATCACCATTAACTTTAGCATTAATATTAGCTCCTTGATCAACAAGAAATTTAACAACCATTATATGGTTTCTCACAGCAGCAAGGTGTAAAGGTGTCCATCCATCATCGTTTTTAGCTTCTATGTTACCACCTTGCTCAATAAAATTTTTAACTGCTTGGAGATTTCCTTGATCTACCTCTTCAATTAATTCAGAACTTAAACTCATTTTACACTCCTAATATACTTAAATTGATATTTAGTCATATAAAAGTACTTAAGTCAATGTGTTTTTTGACATATGATAAAAAGTTTTTCATAAAATGTAAATTTGCTATGACAAACACGTTTCTCATCTTAATCTCTGTATATTCTCTTAAACTTCAACTCACGTAATTGACTTTCCTTTTTTATCAGCCAAGTTAGTGAATGTGGGACCCAGTCCTTTTGCACAAAAACATTGTAAAGCGCTTTCGTGTTTACCAATTTAGTGCCCAATCGAATCCTAGATTCCAGCGTCACGCATTAGAATGACAGATTAAACTAACTGAAACTGGAGTTATACCTTATCACCAGGCTTAACAAATAGATGGCCCAATGTTATTAACTTTATAGGCTTATCTTCGTTATTTGCCACTACCCAAACACCATCATCTTCATGATCAACAATTTCTATTGCTGTAAATACTACATAATTATTGTCATCAACAATCTTTATTCCAAGAACGCCATCATCACTTAAACTTAAGGCCGAAGAAGGAATTTTATATGCAAATCTTTCACCTGAAGGGAGGCTTACACTAGCAGTCAGTCCTTGCAAGGATATAATCTCATTATCAGTTACCTTTACCTCCACTCTATAAGATCCAGTTTTAGGCTCAGCAATTTTACTAATAAAACTCACTTCACCTACTAATTCCCTTCCGTCTAGCAAATTAATTTGCGCTGCACTACCCAGTTTTATTTTATTTACTTCATTTTCTGAAACATACAACACTACAAGAACTTGATCAAAATTAACTATGTCAGTTATCTTCTGTCCAGAATTAACAAAATCCCCTTCATTTACGTTGATCTTATCTACATAACCATCAATAGGGGATTTAATCGCAGTATTTTCCAAATCCAACTCTAGCCTTTTTAGGTCAGCTCTTGCACTCTGCAACGCAGTAAAAGCTGATTCCACTTTTATTTGCGCTCCATACCCTTTTGTATTCAATTTTCGAGAGGAATCATACTCAATTTCACGCTGATTTAATAAAGCTTTGGCTTTTTCAACTTGCTCAACTCTGTCATAATCTTCTATCTTTAAAATTACATCGCCTCTCTTTACCTTTTCACCATCAGACAAATAAACGGCAATAACTTGACCACTTGTTCTTGAGACAAGGCTTGCTCTATGCAAGGGATTTACTGTACCAGAAAAATTTAAATATACAGCGCGATTTTGTGGAGTATAATCCTGAGTTTTTACTGAAAAATTACTAATTGGATTATCACTATGAACCGCCTGATCTTTTTTTAAAAATGTACTGTTGATAAAAAACAGTAGAATAAGAGCAATACCGGAAACGATGATTACTTTGTTTCTCATCCTTAAACAGTAAAATTTATTGACCAATCTTGTTAGAAACAACTGCATAAAATTTCAAATCAGAATCTAAGTATAATACATCTATTGTCACTTTATAAATAGTTTTATATGAGCAAATTTTCCTATAATAAGTAAGTTTTTTATTGCTAAAATGGAATTTTTAATCAAGAAACCGTATCTGAAAAGTTATTATGCTAATATAAGTATTAACATTATATTAGCATATAAGTACTAACGTGGTATTAGTTCTATAATTAAGGAATATATTATGACAAATCTTATACTCAATCCTCCATTTGAATGGAAGGCACTTCATGATTGCTATAGAGAATGTGAAGAAAAATCACCAGGTAATAGTTGGCAGGTAACAGCAGAGCGAAATAACTGCAAGTGGTACTGTCGTCTGAAAGATACTCATGGCTTATTTAAATCTGATTCACAAGAAGAGTCGACACCTATTGATATAAGTAGTACATTCAGAGAGATTGGAAATAAATTCTATGATCTCGCAGATTCACTGTATGTTCTATAGTAAAATAAAGGTATCTATTCAGCAGAGTGGTAAAATAAGGTAGACAACAGGAACAAATGGTATCCGTTCAGTAGTTTAGCAAAAAAGTCCATTGATCTACTCGGATGACATCGAATCCTGTCATTCCAGAGCGTGACGCTGGAATCCATTATACTCCGTAAATTTAACTGGATGCCAGTGTCTGAGCACTGGCATGACAACAAAGGAGCTACTTTCATGACAACCATTTTGTTTCTATGGTTGTATTTCTCTCATCTACCTATTTTGCCACTCTGATGAGTAGATATATTAGCATATATTTAATAGAGTTTAGCTCTTCACTAAACGGATACCCAATTGTTCAACACTATCAATTTCAATTTGTAAAGTGCCCTTTATAAATTTATTAGCCTGGTCTGTACTCATAAAAACTGTATGTTTATTGGGCATTAATTTTTCCATATCTGCTCTATTTTTTTTATCTTGCAAATGAGGTTCGCAAATATAGCTATACTTTTTAAAATCTAGAAGTTTAGCAAGCCATCACGATCATTCTCATGGTGAAAAGCAACATTTATACCTACTATTTCGTCCGTTTCTTGCAGCTTTCCATCTTTATCTATTACCTGTGCCTTAGCAAGCGCAACTGTAGGCTTATGGCCATAATTTGCTCCAATAACCCTTCTTATTGAATGTTCTATTGCTATTTTTTGCACTTCAGGACTTTCATCAAACTCTTCTAACAAACTCCTAAGAACCTTTTTCATCTATCGGCTCCTCTTTCATTAGTATATAACCAAATTCCTTTGCTTTTTTAAGCAAATTTTTGACTACTCTCTCTTTGTAAAGTGTTTCATAATAGTTCATTCCTTTCTCTACATATTCTTGTCCATATTTCAACATTTGATAAAAGATACATGCTAATTTCCTTGCTGTCGCAGTTATTGCTTTTGGTGCTCCTAGCCTTTTTTTCAGCCTTCTACTATATGCACCTATTGCACTTTTGCTTCTCAACACACAATGGGCAGCCATTCGAAATGCATTCGCAGCGCGGTTAATAACTTTACGAGTTCCTGTTCCAACAATTTTTCCTCCTGTAATTTTATTAGCAGGGCTTAATCCAAGCCAGGAAGAAAAATGTTTTTCTGTTGGCCATTTATTATGATTTATACCTGTTTCCGAAATGATAGTTTGTACACTTAATACATCAAATCCCGGGACTTTAGTAAAATCTATCCCGGTTATTCGATTTAAATCCTCATCCGCAGCAAAATCTGGACCATTCTTCTGCTTCCGCTTTCGTATTTTATTCAACATCCTGTTCTCATTTGACTTTGCCTCAAATGTTTTATAGTAACTCTCTATACTTTTATCACATTCCGTTATTTGCTCTTGAAAAAAAGTATATGCTGCATATTCTTGTTTTAGTGCAAACAAGTGTTCTTCTCTATAGTCTTCTGTTAATGCTTTTGCTATAGTAGGCTTGTCATTCTTCATGTTTGAATTTCTAAATTCAGCTAGTTTTTGGGGGTCTTTCTCTCCTTCAATTATTGCTTTAATAATTTTCATGCCTGTTAAACCGTTGATATCACTAATAACCTTATGCAATTGAATATTCATTTGAATTAGCGCTTTTTGCATACGTTGAGTATGTTTAGCTGCATTTTCAATTAGATTAGCACGTTGTCTAACGTAACTACGCAATACACACATTTGATTATCCGGTCTAAATGATCCTTGAAGCAGTCCATAGCTGTGCAATTGTTGCAGCCATTGACAATCCTGAACATCAGACTTTCTACCAGGCACATTTTTGACATGTCGCGCATTTACTAGTTTTACCTCAAATTTATATGATTCTAATATTTGAAATAAGGGAATCCAATATACTCCAGTTGACTCCATGGCCACAGTTCTAACCTGACACTTTTTTAACCACTTTGCTAAGTTGTGTAGATCTACTGTAAAGCACCCAAATTTTTGGATACGTTGTTCATCTCTTCCTTCAGGTACACATACATAATGTACAGTCGAGCCAATATCAATCCCTGATGCGTCAGGGTTTATTATTTTTAATTTACTTTTTGCTTCTGCCATATAAAATTCCTCCTATACTATTATGATAAGAAGCACTTCAGCTTGGGACGGTTAGGTTATACAATCTTCTAAACGAGGTAGTCCAGAAAGAACTCCATCAATGGCTTTACCGTTTCCCCCAAAACCATGCTTTCAAACGGGCATTTATAGCACCATTGATTGTTTCGGTTATAGCTGCAGAAGCGCTTCTTCGTAAAACTATATCCAAAAAACATAAAGTAAAGAGAAAGAGTTTCTTTTTGGTTTTACAGATTTCGTCTGTTCAGGCTTTCAACAACACTTTTGAGAGACTTAACTTTATAATGCTCTAATCCCACTTAATATCTTCAAAATCGACTGTTTCTGCACCTTCAACATCACGCTCATCAGAAATTTTAGACACTAAAAAGTCTTCAATTTCAAGCTTGATTGCTTCTTTAAGTAGTTTTTCTGCTAATGCTTGAGCAGGTTGCTTAGTAAGTTCAGATAATTCAGCAAGATGCTGTAAAGTTTCTTTACTGAAAGCTAAATTAGCGTTTGCCATAAGTTTTACCAGGTTCTACTACTGCATAATTATACAATATTTTCCTAAAATTTTCAATAAAGAAAGCGAAATAGTTATACTATTATTAACATAATATTAATGCTAATATGTTAATATTATGTTAGTTTTTTAATTAAGGAGTATGTTATGCCAGATATTATGAGAGGAGTGCGTTGGGAGCATAGGGAAGTTGATAATTAATGCAAAGGTCTTTGTACAAAAACTTTTCTTGAAAGTAGGATAGGTCATTCAAAATTTGATCCATCTCTTGGAAAGTATCCAGAAGTAAGTCTATCGGAGCTAGAGGCACGATGCAAAGCAAGATGTGATAACCCCAATATTCAGTTTGATTCATCAAGCCCACTTCTCGAATCCGATATACTCGGATTTTAAGCTAATTGTGAGGCTTCTTTTGTCTTCCAAAATTTTCAATAAAGAATTATATCGACAGATTATGTCAGGATAAGTATATAGGAGCATTGGCTTTTGCTGGTGCTCGGGAGAAATGACACAGAAGTTAATACTAAGTATAGTATTGCAAGACATTATTAGGAATAGAGAGGGTATGCCAGCCGCTGGCTACTGGATGTATTTCTATGACAAGAAGAGTCCTACAACTCTTCGTCATGCCTATTACAAAAACCAAGATAGATTTCACCTCATCTTGATCATTAGAAGATAAAATCTTTCCATTTACAACTTCTTCAAGAAGACCCTGCTTTTGCGCTTCACTCAAAACTGCTTTAAATTTATCTACACCAACTACTTCGAAAGTGTTAAGCAGTATATAACCTTTATCATCAATTGTTGTAAGAACAGGCAGGAAATCATTTTCGCTAAATTTTGCAATAACAGTACTAATATCAACATCTTCGCTTACTGGATCTTTCAACTCATCATATAATCCTTTTTGTGTTTCATTTAACTCTTCATACTTTGGCATATCAAACTCTCCTATAAATAATATACTTTAATTACGATATATTTAAATAATAAAGTCAAGAACTTAACTAAAGATCACAAACACTCAAGCAAGAAAAAGGGGCTTTTGCTCGAGTATTTACAGCGCCCTTCTTTAAAACTGCATAATTATACATATCGTCAGGATAAGGTATTCCAAGACGATTTCTTTCAGGAAACCACATGATAAATTCACTGAGCACATCAGCTATATCACCGGTAAATTCAGTTTCAGTATGAATCTTTTCAAACTCATCAAATATCAAAGTGTCGACACCAATTTTGATCATTCTCTCTTTAAATCTGTTGAAAAGGAGTTTGAACCGCCGCTGTAGCTCTTTCATATAATTAACTTAAACAGCAATCATATAAAGGCACAAATGAGCTCTAGGAAGCAAATAAAAGCGCGAGAGAAGTCAGTTGAGCGCAAGCTTCCGTTGAAATGATAAAAAAGGTTGAAGTTACTGCTCTTCACTTTTTGTATCGTTTTTAGCAAAAGCTTCCTCCCAAGTGCCTTGAGTTGCTGCGCGGCTATACTCTGTTACTCTATTTTCAAAGAAATTTGTATGTTCTACGCCATTTAGTATTTCATCAAGCCACGGAATAGGGTTATCTTTAACATTATATATAGATTGAAGACCCAGTTGCGTTAACCGTCTGTTTGCTATGTAGCGTATATAATTGCGCACTTCTTCTGCAGATAGTCCTTCAACATCTCCGAAATCAAAAGCAAGCTTTATAAACTCATCCTCAAGCTCAACAATAGTGCGACATGCAGAACATAATTCCTCTTTAAATTCGTCGTCCCAGATTTCATTATTCTCTTTAATAAACGTATTAAATAACATGATAATTGAATTGGTGTGCAAAGTTTCATCACGAGCTGACCAAGCGATTATTTGTCCCATGCCTTTCATTTTTCCAAAGCGTTGAAAATTGAGCAAAATTGCAAATGATGCAAATAACTGCAACCCTTCAGTGAAGGCACCAAATACTGCTAAAGTTTTAGCAACATGTTTTTTATCGTGCTTTTTACTTTCCTCAAATTCTAACATGTATTCATACTTCTTTCTCATAGAATCATATTTTAAGAATGCTTGATATTCACTTTCTGGCATGCCAATCGTATCTAGAAGGTATGAATAGGCTGCAATGTGTATAGTCTCCATATTAGAAAAGCTTGCAAGCATCATACATATTTCTGTTGGTTTAAATATATTTGAATAATGTCTCATATAGCAGTTATTTACTTCAATATCTGCTTGAGTAAAAAACCTAAAAATCTGGGTCAATAAATTTTTCTCCACATTTGAAAGTTTAGTTTTCCAATCTTTTACATCATCAGCAAGCGGAACTTCTTCAGGTATCCAGTGTATCCTTTGTTGCTGCAACCATGCATCATATGCCCAAGGATAATTAAAAGGCTTGTATATTGGATCTGCTTCTAGCAATGACATAAGATACCTAATTATTTTGAAGTAAATACTATACTAAATAATATTGGGAATTAGTCAATTTAACTTTTTTAAAATTTGACGGCAGATAGTTTATTAGTTTATTATGATCTCAAATAATTAATTGATAAAAATGCGAGTATTAATATTTTTTGCTTTATTGTTTTTAGTGAGCTGCACTCACACTATTCACAATCACGGAGCTCCTGGCATTAGTGTTGAATTGTGGAGCAAGATAAAAGTAGGTGACGATAAAGAAAAAGTGGTTCACACTTTAGGATCACCAACATTAGTATCAAAGTTCGATGACAATGTTTGGTACTATATCTCATATAAAATTAAACAAGCTAACTTCTTGGGAAAAAGGAAGTACAGTAGTAAGTCTTTGCAAATTTCGTTTAATCAGAATGACGAAGTTACAGATATAAGAGAAATCAACTTTGCAGAAAGGTCTTTAGCTGTTGTTGATTGAAAATTTGCTGATCTATTTTTCATCACAAGTAACTAATTTAGGTAACGTAAATTCACCTATTTAGAATAAAATCTAACGTGACTTCGCGCCAAATGTGATGCTGCTCAGCAGGTAAGCCAATTAACGGGCTACATTTATACACTGCACGCATTGCATTATCTGCTGCTGATCTAAAAAGAGGATTATTTTGATAAGAACTACTATCTGCTACGTTGGCTACAACGATCTCGCCTTTACTGGATAATAATAAGTTAATTTTTATACTAAAATTTTCTTTATAAACTATGCCCTCAGGAATGCTCCAACACTCTGTCAATTTATCCCTTATAGAATTAATAATTTCTGTTACAGCCAATTCATCATCTTTGTTCTCAATATTTTTCTTATCTCTTATTTCATTTTTCACCTCTTTGATGTCTTCTTTTAGCTTTCTTTCTACAACCTTTTTTCTTTTTGGAATTGGAATATCCTCATCAATTTCCTGCATTTCAATAATTTGCCTCGGTTGTACTACTTCAACTAATTCTTTTTTTCTTTGTGGTATAGGAATAACTGACGAATCATCCGGTTGGGCTTTCATTGAAAAAAGCAAAAAACAACATAGAGATAAAAGAAGAATATAATTAAAATAGAGAGGGCGCATATGTTGAGCAGCTTGTTTTACTGGTTTAAAGCTAATATTGCACATAAAGTCAATATATTTCAGTTGACTTAAACCCAAATTTGCTACACTAATTTTATTATCTCTATAATATCATACGGTTAATATACTCTAAATGAGATGGAAAGATGAAGGTGTTATTATAGCTGCTAAAAAATACGGTGATAAAAATTTAATTCTTTCTCTATTTACAAAAAATCATGGAAAGTGCAGAGGATTAACTAGGTTAACAAATAATAGTAATTATAAGTTTCAAATAAGCAATCTATTACATGCAGAATGGAGTGCTAAATTACCTGAAAATCTAGGTTTTTTAAAGTGCGAATTGATTGAATCTCCACTTCATCATTTCTTTCAAGATAGGTTAAAAAGCATTGCTATTGTTTCTTTCTCGTCTATATTAGAAAAAGTGCTTCCAGAAAGTGAATCCTGTACCAAGTTGTATGATAATTTTAAACACTTCATCGATGTAATAAAACACAATAGCCAATTTTGGCAAAGTTATTACCTTAACTTAGAGCTTCTGCTTCTTACGCAACTTGGATTTAAGTTAGACCTATCAAAATGTGCTGTAACAGGTGTGAAAGAAAATCTACAGTTTATTTCTCCAAAAACTGGTAGAGCAGTGTCAAAAAAAGTAGGTGACTGTTATGCAGATAAATTACTACCTTTTCCACAGATGTTGCATGATGTATACAATAACAACCTACAAAATAGCTACTCATATCAAGAATTCAGACTAGGGCTAAAAATTACAGGGTATTTTTTAAATAAATATCTATTTCTGCAGTTAAATGCGAAATTTCCAGAGTTGAGAAATTTTATGCTATCATTTGAATCTTAGTTACTACCTATTTGAAAGAACTTCAACCAGTAACCACTCTATTTCTACCACTGTTTTTTGCTTTATATAAATATTTGTCAGCACGTACTATAAATTTTTTAACATCATCAAGGTCAGATCTTTGCATTGCTGAAATTCCAATGCTCACAGTTACATTATGGGTTGTATTTTTACCCACAAGTATAAAAGGTTCTTTGGCAATAATTTTTCTTATTCTCTCTGCAATAGTATACGCATCTGATACATTGGTATCTGGCATTACAACAACAAATTCCTCACCACCAAACCTAGCTAATAAATCTGTCACTCTGATATTTTCAGAAATTCTTTTCTGTATTTCCTTTAAAAGTTCATCTCCAGCATTATGCCCAAAGTTATCATTCACCATCTTAAAATAATCTATATCAAGTATCATAATAGATAAACTTCTATCTTTTTCCACAGAATCCTTAACAATATTTCTTAAGTGTGCATCAAAATATCTTCTATTATAACAGTTAGTTAATGGATCCTTTATAGACATTTCCATATTATTAAATAAATTCATTCTCAAGGCATCTTGATACCTTTTGCGTTTCACTTGCAAATTAACCCTAGCTATTAATTCACTCTCATCTAAAGGTACTGTTAAATAATCATTAGCACCTACATCAAGTGCCTTTACTAAATTGCTTTTATCATAATCTTCAGAAAGGATCAGAATTGGTGTATAACGTGTTTCTACTTTACTACGAAACTTAGAACACAACCGTAGGCCGTCAGTTTTTGAAAACTGCATGTCAGAAATAATCAGGTCGTAATTATCCTTAATACCAACCTTTAATGCTTCTTTTGGATCGTGCAGTATTTTAATTGATCTGAAGCGTTGCTTTAGAACATTGTGTATCTGCTCTGCTTGAAAGGTGTCCTCATCTACAACAAGTATGTTAGCATCAAAAATCTGATTAGAATAATCCATAATACTGCTTTCTGCTACCCCACCAATCTCAGCATTAGTTTCTCCTCTCAAGCACAACTCGTCTATTATCATCTTTAAGCGCACAAGAGACTTAATTCTTGCAGATAAAGCAGTTTCATCTATCGGCTTAGTTAGAAAGTCATCCGCACCAGCATTAATTCCTTGCACTCTATCATGAGTGTCATGCAGCGCAGTTACCATAATTATTGGAATATAAGTCGTTAAGGGATCATTCTTTAGCTGCTTACAAACCTCAAAACCACTCATTTTTGGCATCATGACATCAAGTAAGATAATATCTGGCTGCTGTTTCTTTACTAAATCTATCGCCTCCTCGCCATCATGAGCTACTATAACTGTATAGTACTCTGCTTTTAGCTGAGCTTCTAAAAGTTTAACATTAGAAGGTATATCATCTACTACTAGGATCTTTGCTGTCATCTTTTGTATTATCTACATTATAAGCAGGATAAAGCTTGCCATCTTCACCAATTATGTAATTGACTTTTTCAACGTTATGCTCTTCATATAATTCTTTAATTCCGGTATCCTTCAACAATTTCCTAACTCTTGATTTTACAACCCAGAAATACCTATATATATTTTTAATAAGATTAAGAAATACAGATACTTTACTTTTATCAAGAACAATTATACTCACTAAAGCTACAACTAAAACTTCTGACAGACCTATATTAAACATTTTTCCTATGAAGCAAGTATTTTAACTCTTCTGATTATGAGTATTAATTTACTTAAATCAAGTTTATAAGCGACCATCTCATCTAAAAAGCTATTGTAGCGCTCTATATAATCCTTATCATTAATAGCCCAAGTTTGAACCTTGTCTACATGATTATCAGTAGCTTTTATAACTTTAACAGCTAGCTTATGTTGATAATTGCTTAAATCATCTAATAAATCATTAATTAAGCTGCGATCCCAATAGGAAGAATGGCTTTTCATCTTGCCAGCAACTGTTCTAATCATATCAAATCTTAGCAGCGACTTTAATTCAAAGTATATTCTACCAGCCTCAAGGATGGACAAAGATGTCTGCTCAGCAACAGATATAACGTCCAGCGCATAAATAAGAATACGTAGATCAGCAACCCTTTTTGCTAGATCTTTATTTATGTTAAGCTCTAACAAAGAAGCTAATCCATGATTATAGACCTCTAATAGGTGCTCATCTAAAATATCATGGCCTAAAGTTTCAATTGCACCCCTAAATTTTGTAACACCATCTAGTTCTACAAGATTAAGCTTACCAAGATTTTTTACTAACCAAAATGATACCCTACCAATAAATTTTTGCACACTTCTCACTACTTGCAAATATGAATCAACATCAATTTTTCCATCCAATTCATCAATTTTCTGCCAAAGGCTACTTAAATTATATAGGTGATTAACAACGATATATATGTTAACTGCTTCATGTACTTTAATTCCAGTACTCTCAACCAAATTATTAATAAATATACAGCCCATCCTATTTACTACATCGTTTGTAATGCAAGTAGAAATAATTTCCCTACAAAGTTGGTGTTTCAATATGGAATCCTTGAACTCTGTTACCATCCTTTGTGGAAAGTAATTTAGTAAGTAATCACGGCACAAAAAATCTTTTTCAGGTAGCTCAGAGTGTATAACTTCATTTTTTATTGCTGTTCTTGCATAAGACATCAGAACAGAAAGCTGAGGAGAACAGAAACCTTCTCCATCAGTTAACATTCTTGCTACCTCTTCTTCAGCTGGAAGAAATTCTACATCTCGGTTTAGCAGCCCAAATTTCTCTAAACTGAGTAATAATTTATGGTGCTGCTCCAACTTTTCTTTAGCTTGCAAGCACTCAAGAAGCAATGCTTTTGTTTCAATCCTGTTATGGTTTTCAAGTACCTTAGATGCAACTTCATCTATCATGCTAGCCAGTATTTCATTCCTTTTTTCCAAGGAAATTCCCCCTTCTTTCATAATTGCAACAAAAGCAATCTTGATGTTAACTTCAAGATCAGAACATATTACTCCTGCTGAATTATCAATAAAATCTGCATTGATATACCCACCTATTTTAGCGTATTCTACCCTTCCAAGCTGCGTGCAACCAAGGTTGCCACCCTCTATAAACATAGAAGCTCTAATATCATGACCGTTTACTCTTAATTCATCATTTGCTTTATCGCCAACCATGCCATGGCTTTCACTTTTTGCCTTAACAAAGGTGCCAATTCCTCCATTCCATATGAAATCCACTTTTGCCTTGAGCAAATATCGAATCAAATCATTTGGAGATAATGTATCTTCCGTTATATCAAAGCACTTTTTCATTTCTTGAGAAATTTCTACTTGTTTGCTACTACGTTCAAATACCCCGCCACCATGAGAAATCAAATCTCTATTGTAATCCATCCAAGTGGAAAACGGTAATTCAAAGAGCCGTTTACGCTCCACGAAACTCTTTTCCGCATCAGGATTTGGATCAACAAAAATATGCATATGATTAAATGCTCCAATTAAACTCATATTTCTTGAAAGCAGCATGCCGTTCCCAAATAGATCGCCAGCCATATCTCCAATTCCAATAACAGTTGTATCCTGGTAAATATCCTTATTCATTCTCCAAAAATGGCGTTGTGCTGCAATCCATGCACCTCTTGCTGTAATACCCATCTTTTTGTGGTCATAACCTGCTGATCCACCAGATGCAAATGCATCTTCGAGCCAAAAGTTACATTCAGAGGATATTTCATTTGCATAATCAGAAAATGAAGCAGTGCCTTTATCTGCTGCAACTACCAAATATGGATCATCTTCGTCATACCTAATCACATTTTCTGGTGGAGTTATTTTGCCATCAACTACATTATCAGTAATATCAAGCATTCCTCTGATGAAATTCTTATAGCATTCAACACCTTTCTCCCTTAAAATGTTTTTGTCTTTATAAACTTGCTTTATTACAAACCCACCCTTTGCGCCAACAGGTACAATGACCGCATTTTTTGTCATCTGGGCTTTCATGAGTCCCAAAACTTCAGTGCGAAAATCTTCCGTTCTATCCGACCATCTCAAACCACCACGAGCCAACTTCCCTCCTCTTATATGTATTCCCTCAAAAAGGTTCGAATAGACATATAATTCACGATACGGGCGAGGATCAGGTAACCCATTTATTTTACTTGAATCAAATTTTATAGATAAGTATGGCTTGTCATCTTGATAATAACTGGTCCTCAAAATTGCCATTATCAAGTTAAATATCGAACGTAAAACGTAATCATGTGAAACATTACTGATTTCTTTTAGTAGTTCTTCAATTTTTTCTCTAAAAATATCAGTAGTTTCCGCTCTATCAACATCTATACTTGGATTAAATCTTGAATGAAACAGCTGTATTAGATGTTTCATTATTTTTGGATACTCTGATACTACTTTCTGGATATATTCTGGGTTATAGCTAAATGATGTCTGCTTTAGGTAGGCGCTTAGCGCTCTAATCAGAAGCACTTCCTTCCACTCGAGCCCAGCAATAATGATCAAGCTGTTAAAATAGTCATTTTTTATTTCCTTGCTGAACACTTTTACAAGTGTTACCTCAAACTGCTCTTTTAAAGTAATGTTGTCTATTAATTCATCAACTCTTGACAACACAAAATGATGTATCCATATTCCACCGTTGATTTCTATATAATAACCATTATGAGATAGAATCTTAGCCCCTAAATTCTTAGTAACCTTTAATATCTTTGACAATTCAAGACCACCGCTATTTGGAGTGTAAACCTTCAATTGATAGTTGAGATTGTCACGAGTAAGCCTCAAATCAACTTCACTGACTTTTTTCTTTCTCACTATCTCCAATTTTTTCATATCATAATACGCATCATGAGGTTCAAAATTCTCTTGATAACTTATCGGAAATGCCTTGCAATAGCGGATAAATATATCCTCAACAGTGCTAAAAGTATTATATAAATTGTCTATAAAACGATCTTCCCACTTTTCTGTAATGTTTCTTAACTTGTTTTCGATACGCAAAACTTCATCATCAAAAACGCTAGCGCTTTTGGTTCTTAGCACCACGTGTAATTTCATCAAATCATATTCATTGATAATGTGATTGTTATAAATATCTGAACTTTCTGCATTCGTTTCATCTTTCAATATATCGCGTATCTTAAACATTAGTCTTGCACTAGCATAACGCATCGGTATCAATACTATGCAACTAATAAAGTTCCCTACCTTTCTCAAAAATAATTTGACTCTTGGTCTAATCGCAAGAGACATGATCGAGGTGCAAATTTCAAATAACTCGTCTTCATTTGATTGGAATAATTCGTCACAAGAAAATGCCTGTAAAATGGAAATTAAAGCTTTATTGTTATGGCCACCAGGAACAAATCCTGCCTTTTTTTCTATTGTTGTAACCTTATCCTTTATTACCGGAATAGTTCGAATATCTTGCACTTCTGCTATAGAAGTAAATAGCCCAAAAAAATGCTGTTCCCTTATTACATCACCCTGATCATTAAATTCTTTCACTCCTATACAATTCATATAGGTACGCCGATGAACTATTGAGATTAGGTCTGATCTTAGTATGTATAAAGAATTCAAGCTTTCAGAAAAAATTGATGAATTTTGGTACTCTTCACTTGCTCTCATTAACCCGAGGCTCTCCTTACCACTTAGAGCAAGCTTTCCTTCTTTATTAGTAATGTATTCTTGATAACCTAAAAATACAAAATTGTTATTTTTCAACCAAGCTAAAAAATCTCTGCCTCCAGCATCCAATGCCGGATGCTCAAGAAGCTTTTTGAGCATCAATTGCCAGTCTTGTACAACGCAGTTAACTGCTTTTAGCGTCTTTCGTAGAGATTCTTCTAATGTATTAACAAAATTATCACTTATACCTTTAATAATTACATATATTACTGACTCTTTGATTCCATTACTTTCTTCCAAAAGATGAATTTTATCTATTAGGCTATTTTTTCTTTGAATATTAATTATGCTGTTACTATAATAGCATATAGTTAAACCGTGTGACTTAATAGTGGAAATGACAGAATCCACTAAAAAGGGCATGTCATCATTTGTGATTTTAATTATAGTGAAATTACCTTCTATTCCTGAAATATCATTTACATTACTTACTGCCAATTTACTTTCTTCTTTTTCTTTTTTAAGAATGAAGTTGTATGCATCTTCTGCAATGTATAAAAGAAATTTATCGTTGACTTTTAGGTCGCTATTATAAACAAAATTATAAAAGTATTTTATAAACTCTTTAATTTTTTCTTTCTCTTTTTTATTCCCTTGATCAACTAGCTTAAATAAAGACTCAACATTAACATTATGATTTATACACATTTTTCAAAACAAAAATACACAGCGAATCTAGATCTTTTTAACTAAGATTTCGTTACCAGAAGTATACACTATTAGCTCATCTCCTTCTACTACTTCCCCCGATAAAACTAACTTAGCTAGATTATTTTGAATGCATTCTTGTATTACCCTTTTCAGAGGCCTCGCTCCATATTCAGGGTCATAGCCAGTTTGTGCTATTAGCTCCTTAGCTTCTTGCGATAAACTAATACTCAGTTTACGCTTAGCAAGCATCTTTTGTAAATAAGAGAATTGAACATCTATAATTTTATAAATGTCATCTTTGGTTAAACCGTGGAATATAATAATTTCATCCAGTCTATTTAAAAATTCTGGACGAAACGCTAACTTAACTATTTTCATCACCTCATCTTTTACAGATTCAGCAGTTCCTCTGAGCATCATCTCAGCGCCAAGGTTAGAAGTTAAAATCAGTATGGTATTGCGAAAATCAATTAATTTGCCATGGCTATCGGTGAGTCTACCTTCATCCAAAATCTGCAGTAATATATTAAATATATCTGGATTTGCCTTTTCTATCTCATCAAACAAAATTACCTGATATGGTCTTCTCCTCACTGCCTCAGTTAATCTTCCACCTTGTTCATAGCCAACATACCCTGGAGGTGCACCAATCAGTTTTGAAACGGAGTGTTTTTCCATATACTCTGACATATCAAAGCGCAGAAGTGCTCCTTGGTCATCAAATAAAAATTCGGCAAGGGATTTTGCCAACTCCGTTTTCCCAACTCCAGTTGGACCTAAAAATAAGAATGAACCAAAAGGTCGATTAGTATCCTGAACACCAGAACGGGAGCGCCTTACTGCATTACTTATCGCTTCAATTGCATCTTTCTGTCCTATTACTCTTTTCCCTATTTCATTCTCCATGTTAAGAAGTTTTTCTTTTTCACTGTGCATCATGCTATCAACAGGAATGCCTGTCCATTTCGAAACAATATTTGCAATATCACTCTCAGTAACTTCTTTCTTTAGGAAACTATCAGTAACTTTTTCCTGATTTTTTAACTCATTTTCAAGTTGAGGAATCACACCATACATCAACTCCCCTGCCCTTCCTAAATTTCCATTGCGCTGAGCCAATTCTAGCTCTTTCCTCGCGTTATCCAATTTTTCAGCAGTTTCTTGTATTTTAGCTATTTTATTCTTTTCCATCTGCCATTTACTGCTTAAGTCAGCAAATTTACTGTTTAGACTCTCAATTTCCTCATTTATCTTTTTTAAACGTTGCCTAGAGTTTTCATCACTTTCTTTTTTCAAAGCCTCTGACTCAATTTTCAGCTGTATAATCTTTCTTTCAAGCTCATCAACAACCTCAGGCTTGCTGTCCATTTCAATTCTAACCCTACTTGCTGCTTCATCAATTAAATCGATCGCTTTATCAGGTAAAAATCTATCTGTTATATATCTATTAGAAAGCGTTGCAGCAGCGATTATTGCACTATCTGTAATCCTAATACCATGATGTACCTCATACCTTTCCTTCAAGCCCCTCAGTATTGAAATAGTATCAGTTTCAGTGGGTTGAGAAATAAACACAGGCTGGAAACGCCTCGCAAGCGCAGGGTCTTTCTCTATATGCTGACGATACTCATCTAAAGTTGTAGCTCCTATACAGCGAATTTCTCCGCGTGCAAGAGCAGGTTTCAGTAGATTTGAAGCATCCATTGCACCACTTGTTGCCCCTGCTCCAACTAAAGTATGAAGCTCATCTATAAATAAGATAACTTTCCCCTCTGCTTTTGAAATATCATTGATCACTGCTTTTAGCCTTTCTTCAAATTCTCCTCTGAATTTTGTTCCAGCAATTAACGCACCAAGATCCAAAGCTAAAACTTTTGCATCACGCAAACCAAGTGGTACATCATTTGCAACAATTCTGTTTGCTAAACCTTCAACTATTGCAGTTTTTCCAACACCAGGTTCACCTATCAGCACGGGATTATTTTTTGTTCGCCTAAGCGATACCTGCATAGCTCTTCTGATTTCTTCATCACGACCAATTACAGGATCAAGCTTACCTTGCATCGCAAGCTCTGTAATATCTTTTGTATATTTCTTCGCCGCATTTAATTTTTCTTCACTATTTGGCGAATCTGCACTGCTACCTTTTCTCATTTCTGCAATAACTGAATTTAATTTTTGCGGTGTTACACCACCTTCTGCTAAAATTTTACCATCTTTTTGTGCAGCAAGGCCCTGCAGTAACCGCTCAACTGTAACAAATGTATCTTTATTCCTCCTCGCAATACCGATTGAATCCTCAAAAACTTTTGCTACCTCTCTTGAAAGCTGAAGGCCGCCACTTCCTGGCCCTTCAATCACTGGAAATTTTTTAATTGCACTATCAACAGCATTAGAAATATTCTGCACATTTCCACCACAGGCACCTATCAAGTCCTGAACTAAACTCGATTCATCTTCAAGCATTACTTTAAGTAAATGTTCAGGCATAAAAATCTGATGCCCGGCTCCCAATGCTTTCATTTGAGCACTCTGAATTAAGCTTTTTGCTTTTTCTGTAAATTTATTCAAGTCCATAATATAAATTCAACTCATACTTGCTGATATATATAGCAACCACTTCCTCAATTTTAAACCTAAAGTCATTTATCAATAAAAATTTTCTAAGTTCATATAAAACAAGAAAAAGCAGATTCTCTACAAAAAATAAAATTTATATTAAAATATTAATTTACTTTAAAACTAAATTAATGTTAAGATATAAAGCATATAGCTTAATTTTTTTTATAAAAGAGCAATGAATATCAATGACTTTAACATAAAGAACTTAACAACAATTTCTATAGTACAAGAAATAAAGAATAGCGTTAGGCTTGTTCCAGACATAATCAAACCTGGAATACAGGGTATATTTTACACTGCAGGAGGAGCATTATTTACATACGCTTATGGGTTTTTTGCACAACAAAAAAGTTATGAAGATGGTTATATGGAGAGCTACAAAAAAGGCTACAGTGAAGGATTTAACCAAGGTTATAACAAAGACTTTAATCAAATTGCCTTAATTGCTGGAGCTGCTTGTGTTGGAGCTGCTATTGGAGCTGCATCTATTATGTATTGTACTAAATGTAAACAACAAGATACTCATATTGCTAACGCTCAAATAAACCAGGTAATTTCTAATAACTTAGCTTTAGTTGAGTAAAACCAAGCTAAAAAGCAATCTCATAATCATTATGCTGAGAAAAAATTCAGTGTGTAACCAGAAAAAATAGAGATAATGTTTTCTGATATGTTGTAGTGGATTAGGTTTAGGTCCCAGTAGGAGCAAGTTTAAATACTACATAGATTTGTAGCTTTTTTTTTGCTACCTTTACTGTAAAAAAGGGGTAGTACTTTAGCTATAGCAATTTTGTTAGCATCAGGAGTGTTTGCTGCAGCTCCTTATGTTAGTTTCTTAGCTCCAGTTGCAGCGTTAAGTGTTGGCCTTCCATTTATTATTGGTGGTGCTGTATTTTCTGCTCTAGTTTTTGCGCTTTCAGCTGCAGTGCAAAGAGCTAACAATTACTTCTTCTTGTCTAGATGCTCAAAATGCCAAAGAAAAAGCTAAAATGCAAAAACAACTAGATACAAAGGTAGAATACATTATTAATTCTGATGAAGATGCTAAGAAAATGCATCAAGAGCGTAAAAAAAGAAATCAAGAAGAAGTTTTAGATTCTGAAGCTCTTAGCAATTTATTTAAAGAAGAAGGTAATCAACCAAAATTGCATGCAGTAGCAAAAGAAACAGGTGATCAACCAAAACTAAAAGATAGAACAACTCAGATTGTAAAATTTAGTAGTATTGCAACGTACGCATCAGTTATAGTAGCAGCTTTAGCATCAAAGTTGTTTCCAACTCCCGTATGTACTTTAGATCCTGCTTCTGGATTATCTGAGCAGCAGGCACATCTAGGCCAAGCTGATGGTAATTCTACTGTAAATTTACCATCTGCTCACCATGTACCTACTCCACAGACTATGTTGAAAAGTAAAGTTGATGAGTCTCACGAAATGTTAAATTCTTCTTTTAAGAGTGCTAAAAATAATTTCGGTGCATCTCAATCATTTCTTCCAAAGTAGATAACGGTATAGATACATCAAAACGCCAAGGCACTTTTTTTGACTCTGTTGAATTAAAAAGGCTAACTACAGAACGGCCAACTCAGTCTAGTCTTGTAACGGCTTACTAAGGATTCTTTAAATATCGATCCTCAAAAAAATCGGCGTAGGTTTAGGCAGTGTAATGCCTAAGCTTACGCACGCATTGCACAGAGATTGTAAGTTGCGTTGTTCTTTTGGAATTTGCAATTGATCTAGCATCATTTCTGCTGATTTTGGAATAATTGGCTGCAATAAAATACCAATTATTCTGATGTATTCGAGTAGTTTGTAAATTACTAAATCCATGCGCTTTCTATCGGTTTTACTTAACGTCCAGGGTGCACTTTTATCTATGTAAGCATTGGCCTTGGAAGAGATATTGATAATCAGTAGTATAATCTGGTTAAATTCATACTTTGATAGATGATCCATCACTTGATCAATTATGGCTTTACAATTTGGTAAACTCTCATCATCTTTAAGCAAATTTCGATCAATTGTTGGTACGATTCCATCGCATTGCTTATGCAGAAATGAAATTGTTCTTTGCACTAAATTGCCTATATTGTTTGCCAGCTCTGAGTTTATGCGGCTGATCATGTTTTTCTTACTGAAATTACCATCTTGACCAAAATTTGCTTCCCGAAGGAGAAAGTAGCGTAGTTGATCAACACCAAACTCTTCTGCCAGACCAATTGGATCTATAACATTACCAAGGGATTTGGATATTTTTTCTCCCTCGTTTAGCCACCAACCATGAACTGCTATTTGCTTTGGCAGTGGTAAATCTGCTGCAAGAAGAATAGCTGGCCAGTATACAGCGTGAAAACGCAATATGTCTTTACCGATCACATGAACGTTGAAGGAGTTTGTCCAAAACTTCTTATATTCCTCATCTTCTATATTAGGAAAGCCTATTGATGTGAGATAGTTAGTAAGTGCATCTATCCAAACGTAAATTATGTGCTTGTTATTTCCTGGTACTTTTATTCCCCAATTGAAACTAGTACGAGAAATCGAAAGGTCAGTCAGTCCTGATTTTACAAACGACACCACTTCGTTTTTTCTGCTCTCAGGAAAGATGAAATTCGGCTGATTTTCATATAACTCTAGCAGTTTGTTTTGCCAATTCGACAAACGAAAAAAGTAGCTCTCTTCTTTTATCCACTGAACTTCAGCGCCTGTTGGCGCTTTGCCATCTATCAGCTCTGATTCCTGATAAAATGCTTCATCACGAACTGAATACCAACCTGAGTAAGAATCCAGATATATTTGTCCTCTCTCTTCAAGCCTATTCCATAGAGCTATAACTGCTTGTTCATGACGTTCTTCTGTGGTGCGGATAAAATCATCAGAATCAAAGTTCATTAGCTCAGCCAATTTTCTGAACGTAACACTTATTTCATCTGTAAATTCTTTTGGCTCTATTCCCTTTACCTTAGCTGCTTTTTCTATTTTTTGCCCATGCTCATCTGTACCAGTAGTAAATTTGACGTTCTTTCCAGCTAATTTCATAAATCTAGCTGTAACATCACAGATAAGGGAAGTATATGCGTGGCCGATGTGTGGCTTGTCGTTTACGTAATATATTGGCGTAGTGACGTAAAAGCTCTCAAATTGCTCCATTTTGTACTATTTAAAGCTTAATCGTATCTGCACTAGTAATAAAAATCAATATATATCCTATCATACAAGCAATCTGAAAATCCATTATACCGCTGCGTTTTGCAGCGGTATCCTGTAAGTAATTTATGCTCTAGGGTAAGCAGTTTGCTGTCCATAACCTCCAGAATGTTGTTCTGGATAAGAATTATCAAATGCATCTTGAGGAGGAACAGTTGGAAAATTGTGAGAAAAGTAAGAAGGTGGTGCATCATGAAAAGAATCTCCCAAACCATATCCAGGTCCTGATTTATGATAGTTAACTACCGCCTCTTTAGCTTTCTCAATATTTTCTGACTCTTTCTCATGCTTCATATGAAAAGCCACACCACCAGCAAGACACACAAGAGAATTAATGCCAAGAATGACTAAACCCCAAACTGGTAAGACTGGGTTAATAGCGCAACCTATCAAAGCTGCTAAAGAAATTGCACCAACTGCAAATTCTATATTTCTGAACATTTTAAGCTTATTATCCAGGTAATCTACCTTTTCTGATTTTCTAGCCGTTTTTTCGCTGCTGTTGTACCAAACACACATTAAAGCATGGAAAGCAACACACGCAACTACAGCTACTATCCCTAAAGCTAATAATTTCCTGTTGTCTTCTGCGTCTTTTTTCTTATCTTCTCTGCTTGGCTGGTTACTGCTACCGGAACCAAGGTTATTTATTACTGTAGTATGACCAGTATTACCACTAAACAGGCTACGAAGTAGAAAATAATCCCAAAAATCTAAACCTCTATTATTGTGTACATGTACGTGTGTAACCTGAGGGCTTGTAGGTTGTTGCCTACTATCACGTCGATCACTTCCTATATTGTGTTCATTAGTTGGGTTATAGCGCCTAAATTCCTTATACGCATTTTCAAAATTTTTATCACTCCAGTTCTCAATATTTTGCATACCACGAGAACGTAAAAATTCTTGAACATTCTTATCACTGCCATTTTCTTTTATATAGGCAAGTGCATACCTTCTTAAAACACCATTATTCATAAAAATTCCCCTAAAATTAAGATTAAATTAATAAACAGTTATTACTATAAATTATATAGAATAATGTCTTCTTGTCAAGTTAGTCATAAACCAACCAATATTCTATCTACCAATTCTTTTACTGTCGGTATGCAACCATTTTTATAAAATGGGTCTTGCTTAAATTTGTACACATTGTGCCCAGAAAACATGAGTTCATTTTCAACATTGCCGTCATGTACAATGTTTTGCAGTGTCTTTTGTATACAGAAACTCCGTGGATCTGGCTTTCGCCCTGTTGAATGGTCACCATGATCTTTCCAATTGCTAAACAGACAATGGCTCAAACATCCCATGCAATTAATTTGATCTTGTCTTATTTCCGCAAATTTGCCTGGCGTCACAAAAATAACAGTTGTATCTGGAGTTTTCATTACCTCTGTATACCCTGCTTTAATCCATGCATTTGCTAGCTCTTTGTCTTTTGCAGTGAGGTAAATCTTTCTACCTCTGCTACCCATTGCAAATTCATTATTAAACTCTCCACTCACACTTTCTGAAAATTTCATTTGACGTGAATTTCGTTCCTGTAGCTCATATATGAAGCTATTTCTTACTGCAGATGAGTAAAATCCTGTTGGACTAAATTTGTTTAAAAATACATCACCTTCTTCTAAAGTAAGTAACTTCTTTTTCCATTCTGTAGAAATCGGACTTTCTTTTGTTAAAAGTGGACGAGTGCCAAACTGAAAAGCTATTGGTCCGATTTGTAAATTGTCAAACCAATGTTCCCAATCCTTCAAATTCCACACTCCCCCCGCCATAACAATTGGCGTTTCAGAAAGACCGACCTCATTCATGAAAGATCTAAGCTCTGCAACTCTTTCAAATGGAGCCTGCGGTAATTCTGGGTCTTCACTATTACTGAGTCCATTGTGACCACCAGCAAGCCACGGATCCTCATATACTACTCCACCAAGTAAAAAAGAAGATATTTTTTGGTAAGCACGTTTCCACAACGCTTTAAAAGCGCGCGCCGATGAGATAATAGGGTAGTAATAAACTTGATATTTAGCTGCAATTTCTCCAAGCCTGTAAGGCATACCAGCACCGCAAGTGATGCCATGAACTAAGCCTTTTGCTTTTTCTAATATGCCATGAAGGACTTGTTCTGCTGCTCCCATTTCCCAAAGCACATTCATATGTATTCTTCCACGGCCCTTTGATATTTCATTCGCTATTTTTGCTTGACTAACTCCAGCCTCAATACTATACTTAATTAATTCCTCATGCTTTTCATTTCTTGTTTTACCTCTATAAATCAGCGGCACCAACTCACCATTGTCATCAATAAGTTTAGCATTTGCACCAGAAAACGTACCAACAGCATCTGCTGCAGCAAATGCCCCACTTGATCTTCCATCACTGATTGCAATGCCTTTACCGCCCTCGACGATTGGCCAGACTTTTTTCCCTGAAATCACTATCTTTTTTATCTTATCTTTCAAAATTTCCTCTTAATCTTTCACTCTATTTTACTGAATTACTAAAAAAATAATAGCTTTTCTTTTTTATACCTATGCATTCAGTTTTAAATAGGCATAGGAGATGCTATAAATATAGTTTTATAAGAAATTTGCTATATGATCATAGGTTTAACAGGTGGGATTGCAGTTGGAAAGAGCTTTGTAGCCAATTGCTTTAAAGAATTTGGTGCCGCTTTGTTTGATGCCGACTCTGTCGTGCACCAGCTTTATAAAGTAAACAAAAACATAATAAGTTACGCAGAAGAAAAATTTCCTGGGGTGATAGTAAATGGTGAAATAGACAGAGCAGTATTGTCTAAATATTTTTTGGCCTACGATGAAAATTGGAAGCAATTTCAATCTTTAGTGCATTCTGCTGTGCAGAGTGAATTAGCAATTTTTATTGCTCAGGAGAAAGAAAACGACAGAAAACTCCTAGTCCTAGACATTCCACTCCTACTGGAAACGAGATTCCGTTTATATTGCGATTTTATTGTTTTTATCCATGCAGATAGCACTGTACAAGCTCAAAGGCTTAGTGAGCGTAATATGGATAAAAAAAAGCTGGATCTAATGTCTAGTATTCAGCTACCTATTGAAGAAAAAAAGCAAATGAGCGACTTTATCATCGATACCAGTGCAAATGTTCTTTCTCAAGTGAAAGATATAATAAACTCGTTAGACCTTAACACGTGATACGGTTATTCTCCACAAGATTACTCCGAATCTTAGCTATACTATCAGCAGATTTTACCATTAAAATTTCAAACCTTGAGCCTGCATTCAAAAACGATTCTACTGATCTGCCGAAAAAATCATATCTCCATCCCTTGAATAGTTTATCTATCTGCCCAGATATTGAACCAGCTAACTCATCTTTTGATGAAACTAACTTTCTTGATATGTTATTTTCCTTACATTTGCTCTCTAAAATAATCGAGAGTATATCAAATACAGATTTATCATAATTATCTGACAGAGTATAATTTTGCTGCACAAACTCCTTCTCATTCTCATTGAAAATATTCATAAATTCTAATAAATCTTCCTCTTTTATATTTTTTGTGTTCCTCTCAAGATCATCTAAAACCTCGTCAATACGCTCCACATTTTTTTCAATAAGACCAATTATTACAGCATTATTAATTACTTTATTACGATTGATGTTATAGCGTTGTGCTAAAGTCTCTTGCCACTCACTCACTGCTTTAACAGCTAACATTAGCCTCGGATTTGCTTCATAGTTAAATTTAATCCTCCTCCATGCATCTTTTGGACTATGCAAATACTTATTTATATCAACCAATAATTCCATCTCTTCTTGAAACCAACTCATCCTATTACTTTCTTCAAGTTTATTGCACAATATTTGGTATAGATCATATAGATATACCACGTCGTTTATTGCATAGTCTAGTTGATCCTCAGACAATGGACGCCTTAACCAGTCTGAATTTTTAGCTTTAATTTTATCCAGTGCTATTCCTTGATATTGCTCTACTACTTTTGAATAACCAATAAAGTCATGATAATAATGGCAAAACATAGCAGCAACTTGGGTATCAAAAATAGGAGTGGGAACACATTTAAACATAGTGAGTAAGGATTCTATATCCTGCCGGCAGCTATGAAACACTTTGATTATTCCCTGATTTAGCATCATTTTCTTAATGAATGATAAATCAATTTCTGGCACTAATGCATCTACAATAAAACTCTTCTCTCCGTAAGAAATTTGAATTAACGATAATTTTGGGTAGTAGGTTAAATTATTTCTAATGAACTCCGTGTCAATTGCTATAAATTTTGGATCTTTTGCCATCAATTCTTCACATGCATTCTCCAGCTCCGATGTCGTACTAATTAGCATATATTTTTTATTCAGTGGCTATATTTTACCACTTATATTGAATATTTACAATTGAGAACGCAACTGTATGATAACTAATTCTTCTGTAAATATACAGTTTTGCCAGACACAACGGTACGTATTACGCGCCCTTTCACTTTGCGTCCATCGAAAGGGGAATTTTTTGATTTACTAGCAAAGTTGTCAACTTTAATTTTCCATTCATGATCCAAATCAACTAAAATTAAGTCCGCTGCAAGGTTTTTCTGTATGCGGCCACGTGGCACATGTATGATATCTGCAGGCTTATATGTCAATTTTGCAAGCACATCAAGTAGACCCATTTGTCCACTGTGATATAGTTCAAGTGAAATGGGCAGCATTGTTTCAAGGCCAACAATACCAAATGCAGCATTTTCAAGTGGCAAATCTTTAGAACTAAGATCATGCGGAGCATGATCGGTTGCAATACAATCAATCACACCTGTCTTTAAACCTTCAATCATAGCTAAACGATCTTCCTCTGTACGAAGTGGCGGATTCATTTTTGCGATTGCTCCATGTTGCTTTACTATATCTTCAGTTAAAGTAAAGTGATGAGGAGTTACTTCGCATGTAACATTTAACCCTAAATCTTTTGCACGCTTAATAGCATCAAGTGAATCTTTTGAAGAAACATGTAAAATATGATAGTGTACATTTTCTATGTCCTTCATTAGCAGTATATCACGAGTTACCATAACCGACTCTGACGCACTCAAGATTCCCTTTATTCCCAATTCTTCAGAAATTTTACCTGCATTGATTGCGCCACCAGCAGATAGATTTAAATCCTCTGCGTGTTGAGCAATAGGAACACCAAGCATACTTGAATAAAGCAGTGCCTGTCTCATAATCATTGGATTCATAACTGGCATACCATCATCGGTGAAACCAACTGCACCTGCTTCCTTTAAGAGTGCCATTTCAGTTAATTTTTCTTCCGAAGTGGTGATTTTAGCGTAAAATTCCACATTCACATGCGAAGTTTCAAATGCTCTATATTTCAAATACTGAGCCAAGACAACACTATCAATCGCTGGAATAGTGTTTGGCTGACAAACTACAGTTGTAACGCCTCCTGCAGCTGCAGATTTACTACCCGTATGTATATTTTCTTTATGCTCTTGACCTGGTTCACGAAAATGCACGTGAATATCAATAAGGCCTGGCATTAGAACAAGCCCTTTACAGTCTATTGTTTCATCAACCCCACTTGTTGAAAATAACGATTCGCCAAAATCAACAATTTTATCCCCTTCAGTTAACAATGAACCTTTTATATCAAGTTTAGTTTCCGGGTCAATAATACGAGCATTGGTATACGCAATTTTATAGCCTTCCTTTTGGCCTGTCTGCAATAAACTCCAAATCATATTTTAGTATCAATTATAAAGTATAATCTAAAGTTTTTTTAGTAAAACACAAACAAATTAAAGCGATGGCATAATAACTAGCAATAAAGAGTATTTAAATTACTAACTTAATATCTAAGCAGCTATTCTATAACTACAATTTTCGATTTCTACATTGTTAAATGTGGTATTTGCCTTATAAGAACAGTAACACCCTACTGTAAGAAAAGCTAATGCAGCTACAGCAAGCGAAATACACATTGCTAAATGAAGAATTGTTAGACTTGTACCAACAGCAAGTGCTCCAGATAATACAAAAGAAACAGAAGCATAATTACCTTGCCTTTTACTGTAAGTTCTTGCTTTCAAGAATTTTTCACTTAGCTCTTCATTCTTGCTTTCAAATTGCTTCTGTAGACTCTTCTCTAGTACTTCACTTTTGTTTTCAATTTCTTGCAGCTTTGTCTTTAAGTCGTTATTTTCATTTTCGCGTTGCATTATTTGATCAGCGAACGATTGTCTTGCATCATTCAGCTGCCCTTCCAACTGATCATTTTGTGTAGTCAATTGAGCTACCCGACCATTTAGCGTATCAGCAACCTGTGTTAATCGGGTTACTTCATCAGTTTTATCAATTAGACCTTGCTTTGCATCATCCAGCCGCCCTTCCAATTGATTGTTTTGTATAGTCATTTGATCTACTTGATCTTTTAGCCTTCCAATCTCTTTTTTCTTCTTTTCAAGCTGAGCTCTTGCTTCATTAGATTCTTTGCTAAGTTGCATGACTTTACTAGTTTCTTCAGCTAATTTTTGCTTTGATGCTACAAGTTGAACTTCTGTTTGCTCACATTTCCTTTCAAGCTCCCTTGCTTGACTAGACAAATTACTATTTTCCTGTTCAAGTTGAGCTTTTACTTCCCTTAGCCCTCCCTCACTCTCTCTGAATTGAGCTCTAGCATCCTTTAGCTCTTTTTCTGCACATTCTACCTTTTCTTCTAGCTTAGTTTTTGCTTTCTCAAGCTTCTTCAGTTGATTAGTCAGATTACTATTCTTTCTTTCTAATCCAGTATTTGTTTCTTCAAGTTTTTCTACAGTACCGTTAAGCCTAGTTACTTTGCTAATTTGCTCATCCAACTCTGCTTTGTTTTCTGCAAGCTGATCTTTTGTCCCTTTAAATTCTGCAGTAAGTTTATCTACTTGATCATTGAGTTGATTAGTCTTCTGTTGTTCTTGTGTTAATTTTCCTTTTTCATCATCTAACTCTTTAGTTTTTCCAACCAAACTTTGTTGTATACTATTTAACCTTCCCTCTAATTGAATTTTTTCATTAGTAAGCTGAGCTACTTTTTGTTTTCCTTGTCTAAATTCCTCTTCTAAATTTGGAGCACGTTGAATTGGTATCTCAGAAAGCTTAATGCCTTCATTTTCTTCTCTGACTTCTTCAAAGAATTCCTTATCATCCACATCAACATATGACAAAACTGCATGGTAAAATAGGCCACAAATATAAGCAATATGACGATACTTAGATGCTTCGCTATCCGATTTAAATTTTTCCTGCTCTATTTTCTCAATAAGGTTATAATAGGTATCGATTTTATGATAGTGTAGTTCTAAATACTCCAGAGTTTTACCTGTTTCTAATTTTAATGGTTTACCTACATGTTTATAGTGCATACCAGCATTACCATGTGGCAAACATGGTACCGGATCTGATTGACAAGCTACTCTAATAGTATTATGTCCAAGACACTCATTGTAAACTTCAGCAGCACCATTGTAGAACACTCTTGGAGAGCCAAAAGTTGCAACATGAACATCTTCAGCACCTTCTGTTTTATTAAGACATAAAGCAGTTATACTAGCAAGAGCACCTCCCATGCTATGGCCTGTAACATTGATTTTTAAATCTTTGATTGCTAATCCTTTATCATTAGCATGCCCTTGTAATATTTTATGTACGCTGGGCCAAGAACGTTTGAATAGAGAGTAAAAACCAGAGTGAACATAATTATCTCCAGACAAAAATGGCAACTTAGTTAAAGAAGCACGCAGATCTTCCTTCACATCATTTAAATCACGAGTGCCATGGTAAGCTATATCTACTTCGTTATCTTTAATAAAAATATAACCAGCATCTCGATTATATGAATTTTTACCAGTTAAAGCATAGCCAACATCGTGTTGCTCTAATTTATAATCAACATCTGAGCAATATTTATCTTCAATAAGTTCATTATCGTAAAATCTTATAATCTGATAACCTTCTTCTTCAAACTTCCTTTTAGTTTTGTATTTACCTTTCTCTAATTTTCTATCCACATCACCATAGGAAATTTTGCTAAAGGTACACATTTTCCATAATTTTTCTTCATCAAATTCTGCAATTTGCCCTTTTATCAGATCAGCAAGGTCAGAAGCATCCTTTAACTCAGCACCTTTAAAATCTTCTATCTTCTTCCATGCTTTAACTAGGTCAGAAGTTCCTAGCCCATTAAGGTCAAAACTTTGAGCTTCTAATTCGTTCTTAAATGGTTCTAGTGCCTCAATTACGCATTCTTTTATTTCATTATCATCAATATGTACAATACTATCGCTAATAGAATCCATACTTTGATCATGAGTAATACTTGGCATATTTTTTACCTACTATTTTAGTATATCATTAATTAAGCATTTGATCAAATTTATCAATAAAACTATTAAAATTTTCTTATTTTAAACGAATTTAGTTCATTTTATCACACTTAAGACTTTTGTTTGTGACAACTGCTGTATTTGCAATCTTATCGTGCCAAATTTGGCAGCGTTTATCGAAACTTGCCCATATGAAACCCAAGAATAATGGTGCAGTTGACAATATGAAGGAAAAAAACCTCTTTGTTGCTTGTTTCAGAGTCAATTTTTCAAAAGTTTGTGCATTCACAACTCTAAGTCCAAGTAAGAATTTTCCAGGTGTAGCGCCAAATCTTATCCACATATATGCTACATAACTAAAAAGCATAATAAATTGAACTATCTGATTTAGAACTAGTAACTTTATTAGTTTACTCTGCATTGCTGTTTCCTCTGCAGATAGTGGCACCTGCATTTGATATTTTGCAGCAATTTGGCCTAATATTTTACTGCTCTCCGAGCTCATAAAGAGTTGATTTAAGGCCTGACCGCAAAACTGTAAAAATAAAACGATGATGATTAAATCAAGCAGCACTGACAAATAGCGTCTAAGTCCCGTTACGTAACATATTCCATTTTCATCTTTCTTTATCCTTTGAATAGCATTTATAGAAGAAAGAATGGCAAATGAACGATTAAAAAACTTGTGTAACATAAAACACTTTCCAATGTTTGAGTGCCCCTGGCCGGACTTGAACCAGCATGCTCTTGCAAGCAACAGATTTTGAGTCTGCCGTGTCTACCATTCCACCACAGGGGCCTATTTTAATGCTATAAGCAACACAGGATTAGTCAAATTTTTTCTCTTTTAAGTCGAGATTGAATATTCTACAATAATCAATCATTACTCTAAAAACTTAAAATGAATGAATTAGTTAACCTTATTAATTCAAGAGAAGAAATATGTAAATTGCCACATAATTTAGAAGCAGAGCAAATGCTCATTGGTGCAATGATTCGTGATAATAGAATTTGTGATGCAGTTGAAGATATAATTGCAGCAGACAATTTCTACGATCCACTACATCAAAGCATTTTTACCCAGATATCTAAAACCAGAAAACACGGCATAGTTGCCAATGAACTAAGCCTTAAGATGTTTTTTGAAAATGATAAAGCATTTGCCGAATGTGGTGGAGTTGAGTACCTAGCAAAGCTTGCAGCGAAGGCAAGTATTGCTCTTGATATCTATAGCTTGACCAGAATAATCCGTGATACTTATTTAAGAAGATGCTTAATCAAGCTCGGACAAGAGACAATTGACGATAGTTATAACTATGACATCGAAAATCCTGCACAGGTACAAATTGAGCAAGCAATGACAAAATTGTTCAATTTAGCAGTAAAAAAGCAAGGTGAGAAAACATACATAAAGCTTGCAAGTTCAATTAAAGATGTGGTTGAGAAGATTAGCAAGCTAAAAAATAATCCAGAGGCTCTAGGTATTACAACCGGACTTCAAGATCTAAACCAGCTTCTTGGTGGTTTGCAGAAATCTGATCTGTTAATTATAGCTGCAAGGCCCTCAATGGGGAAGACAGCATTGGCACTGAACATCGCACTTAATGCTTGTAAGATTTTGCAAAAAAGAACAGACAAACAACACTACATAGCGTTTTTCTCACTTGAAATGTCAGCAGAGCAATTGACTGCAAGATTGATTACCATAGATTCAGGTATTGGTTATTATAAGGCAATGACTGGGAGAATTAGTGATTTTGAATTACATGAATTCATTAATGCTAGTACAGGACTATCTGAATTACCTTTCATTATAGATGACACTCCTGCTCTATCAATTAGTGCCCTTCGTACCAGAATACGACTGCTATATCAGCTATACAATGTAGAGGTGGTATTTATCGATTATCTGCAATTAATTCGAGGAACAACAAAAAGGAGTAGTGAAAATAGAGTGCAAGAAATTTCAGAAGTGACGCAGGGTTTGAAAGCAATTGCAAAGGAACTAAATATTCCCATTGTTGCACTATCGCAGCTCTCTCGTTCTGTTGAGCAGAGGGATGATAAAAAACCACAACTTTCTGATTTACGTGATTCAGGAAGCATAGAACAGGATGCGGATATAGTAATGTTCCTCTATAGAGAAGAATATTATGAATTAAGAAAGCAACCAAATGAAGGAAGTAATAAACATCGAGAGTGGCAAGAGAAAATGGAGAAAATTAGAAATATTGCAGAGCTGATCATTGCAAAACAAAGAAACGGGCCAATTGGCAGTGTGAAACTACATTTTGACTCCAATAGAGGTGCATTTAAAGACTATACAGAAAGATATAGTCTTTAGCGGTGAGTAATTCTGGAAGTGTTTAACAAACCATACGTGCCAAATTAATTAGCTATCGTAAAATATAGCAATATTTAAGATTGGCATTTTACTTGTTACATTTATTTTTTTAGAAAAATCTATAAATTACTAACTTAAAGGGAACGTTCAAAAAACTGCGTCAAAGCGAGAAGTAAAAATAAAATAGAAACAAAAAATGGAGATTTGACATGAGTCAAGTAAATGGAACTACTGGATTGGTAGACTATAAAGAATTAGAAACAAATATTCTATCATCTATACGGGACCATTGATGGGGAGAGATGGTAACAAGGCTACTGGAAGCGAGTCTGGAAGGTACCATTTACCCACTGAAAGAGAAGAGACGGAAAAAACTTTGAGGACAAATATTTGAACTTTTGACACCAAGAGATAGAGAGCGAACCACAGATAGTGAAAAAAAAGGTAAACAACTGAACTTGAGGCAAAAAATATCTGCAGCAGAGATATCTGGAATTACAGATAAATTACTACCTATAATCAATGAATGGTGTAGTCGTCCACTACAATCAATATATCCGATAGTATTCATGATTTTTTAAGGTGAAAGAAGACGGTTGTTGTGTAAGTAAGTGCATGTATAACATATTGGGTATAGATCAAGAAGGCAAAAAGGATGTATTGGGTTTTTATTTGGCTGAAAGAGAAGTTCTGGTTGGGGGTATTAAATGAGCTAAAAGAAAGAGGAGTAGAGGATATTCTAATAGCTTGTATTAAAAAGTTTTCCTGCTGCTATAAATAGCTAAAGCAGAAATGTATAGTACATCAGATAAGAAATTTACTGAAGCAGCAAAAACTTTCATAAGTGATCTGAAGAAAGTATATCAGGCTTCAAGCAGAGAAATTGCTGAAAATTATTTACTCGAGCTGATGGAGCGAAAAATATCCTTTGGTCATAAAATCGTGGCAAAACAATTGGGAAAATTTATTTTAAGTATTTCGGGCCAGTTAGGCGGCTCCACTAATCCTATCGAGGAGACATTTACTAAAACCAAAGGTTCATTTACCAGCTTGTACAAGTTGGTATATTGTGCTATAAGGAAGGTGGAGGAAAAGTGCTGTACATATTAACTATATCTCAGCTCAACATTTTCTTTCTCCACAGATTGAAAATTGAGTTGAACTAAAAATTCGCTTTGACGCAGTTTTTTGAACATTACCTAGCTATTTGAATCTGTCTTAAATCAAAACACTATACAAGATACCATACAACGAAATCATCCCAGTGTTAAACGCTGGGATGACAGAGAGCAGCTCAATTGCTCCACTCAATCAGTAAAAATCAGATATATGTAGACATTGGCTAAAACCATTCCAACAACATTTTAGTGAAACTTAACAAGCTTATCTATAGTTTTAGTGATGATTCTTGGAGTATTTGGAGAGACTTCTGAGCCCAGTTTATTTAACCGCTCTATAGCAAACCCGCTGTTCTCATTTATTATGAAATCACATAAAATATTTTCTATATCTTTAATAACACTTTCATGCTTTCTCAGAGGATGGTTATTCGGATATCTATGAATGGTTTTAATGCTAGAATACTCAACGAAAGCTTGATCTTTAAAAGCAAGTTGTCTCAATTTCTCTTTGAATTTTTCTTCTTCATCTCTTGCTAAAAGGCAAGACTTTATCAGTGATTTTATAATCGAGTTTATAGCCTGATGTATTTCAGAATGCACTATAACTTTGATGATATTTTCTTCCACTATGCAATCATAAGTGCTTTTTTCGCTCTTTAATGACTCTATAAGCATTTTGCTATTTTGCGAATTCAATTCCAGATTCTCTTCACTTATAGGAGTCATTATAAAGGTATTCTTATTTACCCTGATGTAAAATTGTGGCAACCCTTTAGAACAGGCAAATGCTACATCCTTAGACTCAAGTGCGTGATTGTATGAAGAAGAAAGGGTGCTTGCTATAACGCTACTTGGTACTTTCATTCCATGATTACTTAGGTGATTTAACACATTCTCAACATCATGATATGTAAAACCTGTATCTTTTATCAATTCAACAACTTCTATGCAATTGTGTTGTTTATACTCTATTGTCACTTCTTCTGTAAAAAGAGTTTTAGCTGCTATATGCTTATCAAGCACTGTGAAAATCTTGATGAAACTCTCTAAATCCTGTTTGTTAATTAATTCAATACTAATTAAGTTTTTGCTAACAATTATAATATTTTTTATCATTTTTCCCACTAAAAAAACTCACTAGATGAATTGTATTTTTAATTCATTAAAAATTGTTTAAAGTGGGTATGCCAGCAACAGTAAGACAAAAAAATCACATAAAATCTTCATTATGTATTATATTACATCCCTCGTGTTCATCACTGCCGCTTGTGTAAGCTGTTGCATTAATGCTATCTTCATTGTTATTTAACATATTATCCAACTTTCCTTCTTTTTCAAGATCCATCAATTTGTCACATCCAGCAATATGATGTACATAATCACCATTTTCATCAGTAATAAAAATTTGTGGAACTGTCCTGACGTTATATTTTGATTTTATACCATCAAACAAATCCGAGTTTCTAAGTACATCAATTTCTTCGTATTTCACACCTTTTTCATCCAATAACTCTTTTGCTTTCTTGCAGAATGGGCAGTACTTCTTCACATATATTACAACTTTTCCTTTAGTGTTTTTCACGATTTATCTCCATAGTTCATAAAATACAACTATTATATATAAAAAATATATATATAAAATATCAAATTGTATGAAAATTATTTACAACTGTGAGCAAGGGATAAAAGATAATGTGGCACTAACTTTCGGAAATTTTGATGGCGTTCATTTAGGACATAAGTTTGCAATTTCCAATCTAAAGGAGGTAGCACAAGAAAGAGGATTACCCTCTGCAGTTTTAACTTTTGAGCCTCACCCATCAACTGTTTTATTTAGTAGGAACAATTTTAGGTTAATAGACCAAGAACAAAAAAAGGAACTAATCAGCAGCTATGGTATAGATTACTTGTATATTATTAATTTTAGTAGAGGTTTTTCTGAGGTTAGCTGCGATGACTTTATTGGTAAGATTTTGGTAAAGAAGTATGGTGCTAAACATATCACTGTTGGAGAAAGTTGTACTTTTGGTCACAAACGATTGGGTAACATATTAACTCTAGAAAAATATTCTCAGATGTATGAATATTCTTTAACTAAATTAGAGCCATTGATAATCGATAGAAAAATTTGCTCTTCTTCCTCAATCAGGGAGTGTTTACAAAAAGGCGAAATAGAAATTGCTAATAAATTGCTTGGTAGGTCTTATCAAGTTTCTGGTATTGTAACAAAAGGTGCATGTAGAGGTAGAGAAATAGGGTTTCCAACCATAAACATTCCGATAGAAGATTACATGATAAAACCTAAGCTTGGTACATATTACGCCAAAGTTGCATTTTCTGAAAATAGTTCAAGTTGGCTATATGGAGTAGTCAACATTGGTATGAGACCTACATTTAAGGACTTAAAAAAACCTATAGTAGAAATGCATATATTTGACTTCAACGAAAATGTATACAATTTTAAGGTTGACATACAACTTTTAAAATTTATTAGGGCAGAAAAAAAATTCCATAGTATTAACGAGTTAACAAAACAGATAGACCGTGATATAATGAAGGCTTACCAGTTAAAGATAAACTTATGAAAAGGATATGTTTAGTTATTATATTGATTATAGTATCATTCGATCAAACAAGTAAATTGTATATAAACTCATTGATTGATGAGGGGGAGTCAATCGAGATTACTAGTTTTATGAAATTAGTTGAAGTTTGGAATTCAGGAATTAGCTTTGGAATGTGTAGTACTCTGCCGCATGGCAGCTTCTTTTTTTCGGCATGTTCAATATTAATAATTGGTATACTTGCATACTTGATATATAAATCTAATGATAAGTCAATTTACCTTAGTTTTTCTCTGATGATTGGTGGAGCGATCGGAAATGTAATTGATAGAATCTATTGGGGCGCTGTATATGATTTCATATATTTTCATATCAATGATTGGTATTGGCCAGCCTTTAATTTAGCTGATCTATCTATAGTTTGTGGAATGTGTACATTGTTATATAAGTGGTATATATATGATAGGTCTATCTCTAAGCAAAATGAGGAATGAAATAATGCTTCGCAAATTCTTTAGTTTTTTTATACTATCTGTGTTTTTTTTCATTTGTCCGATTTCTTTGGAAGCTGAAATCATAAAGCATGCTAAGCTCAGTAACGGATTGGATGTTTATGTAGTACCTAATCACCGAATTCCAGCTGTTTTTCATGCAATAATATATAAAGTTGGGGGAATGGATGACCCAATTGGCAAAGCAGGATTGGCTCACTACTTTGAACACTTAATGTTTGAAACTACAGGAAAATTTAAAGACATAGAATCCACTTTGGGCAGCATTGGGGCCCAATTTAATGCTTTTACCACTAAAGAATACACCTGCTACTACGAATTAGTTCTCAAAAAAGATTTACCACTAGCAATGGAAATTGAAGCAGACAGAATGGGCAATTTTGATGTTACTCAAGACAAAATAGATAGAGAAAAAAATATCGTATTAGAAGAAAGAAAGATGAGATTTGATAATAATCCTGAAGCTTTACTATGGGAGGAAATGAACAGTGCATTTTATCGTAATGGTTATGGTAGGTCTGTTATTGGTTGGGAGAGCGATATTAAAACTTACAATCAAGATGACATAACAAGGTTTCATGATAACTATTATCATCCAGGTAATGCTATACTGCTCGTTGTTGGTGATGTAGAATTTGAAGAAGTAGCGGAATTAGCAAAGGAAAAATATGGTGTAATTAAAGCTGAGCCTGTAGTTAAGCATTATCCGAACCAAGATTCAATACATAATGCAGATATATCGGTAATTTTAGAAAGCACTGAAGTGAAAGAGCCAGTTTTATACTTTCGCTATAGTGTTCCTTTATTTGAGCAAATAAGTGAAACTTTTCCTGTTGATTTGGCAGTTGATGTTTTGGGGAATGGCAAGTCTAGTAAGCTATATAAAGATTTAGTTCTAGATAAGAATGTAGCAGTAGAAGTGTTTGCTTATTATAATAGCTTAGCTTTTAGTAATGGTTACATTGAGATTCGGGTAACTCCAAAAAGCGGGGTGAATTTGGATGATGTTGCAAGAGAGTTAGATAATTCTATTAATCACTTTACCTCTGAAGGAATAACAAGTGAAGAGTTGCAAAGTACAAAGTCTAAATACAAAGCAGCACAGTTTGATAATCTATCTGATTTAACTAATATAGCAATGTTTTATATACCACGTCTAGCACTAGGTATTCCACTTGATGAAATAGACATTTCATATAGCAAAATTAATGATATCAATCTAGAGAACGTAAATAACAAAATTTATACTATCTTTTCTACTAATAAATTAGTCGGTCGTTTGCTACCAAAAGGAGGTAATAATGAAGATAAGTAAATATGTATTTCTATTTTTTTTCTGTCTAGGCTTTAATTTGCAAGCAAGCGGTCACCTAAATGTAGAGGAGGTTACTACTAATAAAGGACTTAAGTTTTTATTTGTTGAAAACCATGATCTACCAAAAGTTTCACTTAATATATCATTCAAAGATGCAGGTTGTGTGTATGAAAATATAAAAAAGCAGGGGCTTGCTTGGTTTACTTCTCTTGTAATTCAAGAAGGAGCAGGAAAAAATGATGCCAAAGATTTTGTAAAAAAGCTTGAGGATAAAGGAATTAGTTTAAATTTTATTGCTGGTTTAGAAGCATTTAGGATTTCATTAAATACTTTATCTGAAAATCTAGAGGATGCAATTTCACTACTGAGTGATGCTATAATGCGTCCTAAAGTTGATCCTGAAGGATTGAATAGAGTTTTTGAAAAAGCCAAAGTAAACTTTAATAATTTTGAAAAAGATCCTTATTTTATTGCTGCAAAAGAGTTGGATACGTTGTTGTTCAAAAAACATCCTTACTCAAGAAATCCATATGGAATTCTAGACACTATAATGAGCATTACTAGAGACGATGTTTTAACATACATAAAGCGTAGTTTTACTAAGGATAATATCGTTATTAGTGTTGTTGGTTGTGCAACAAAAGAAGAAGTTAGTACGCTGCTTGATAAATATTTATCTAAGTTACCATCAAAAAGATCGAAAGTTAGGAAGATATCTGTAAAAAATGAATTTGGGCCTGCAGAAAGTAAGAGCGTTTTTATGGATATACCACAGAGTGTAATACTTTTTGCTCAAAAAGGCATAGCATATGAAGACCCTAATTACTATAATGCTAGTGTTTTGATTAATGCGCTTGGTGGTATGGGGCTGAATTCAATATTAATGAAGGAATTGAGACAAAATCTAGGTATTACTTATGGTATTAGTGCAAGTAATATTACAAATAAACATGGGAATGTTATATCTGGATTTATAAGTACTGACAGTTCCACTGCTGATAAAGCTATATTAGCATTAAAAGATACCTTTAGCAGAATAAAAAATGAAGGAATGGACGAGCAATTGTTCAAGGATACAAAAATCAGTTTAGTAAATAACTTTACCTTCTCTTTTCTATCCAATAATGTAAGTATAGCAATGCTATTGGATAATATGCAGATAAATGATCGTGATGTTAACAATATAAATAATTATACGAATATCATTAATGATGTTCAATTGGAGGAAGTAAATAAGCTGGCAAATTCTTTGCTTGATCCCGAAAATTTATTTTTTGTTAAGGTTGGAAGAAAGTAAATCATTACTACAGCATAGTTGAAATTTTAACCATATTTCTTTATAATTTAGATATATGATTGACTTTTATGTTCAGGTGAAAAACGATACTGCAAGAGAAAGCAAAAAAACTCCAATTGCTTTGTTAAATCCTTTAATAACGATATTTTCTGTTATCAACACAGGTGTGTTGATAATCATCAAGTTGATACATATTACAAGTCAACAGATAGGTATGGCGGGCATAATGCTTGGTAATATTGGCACAGGTGTTTTTTTTAGCTCAATATCCCTAATTTCAAGCATGTACTCTTTTTTTGACTATTTTAGAGAAAAAAGCTTATATAAAAAATGTAATTACAAGAGAACATTAGAACAAAAAAGAAGGGATAAATATAGAATTCAAGGTATTTGTTGGGATATTCTGTGCGATATATTATTTTTAACAGGCGCTGCAGTTTCTATTGCTTTATTTAGTAGTCCTATAGTTCTTTTTGTTACTGCACCTCTTGTTACATTGGGCTGTATAGTAATGACTGGTAACATAACTAACTCTATTTATCATCAAGTTAAAAACTTTAAAATTCATCTTTCACAATTTTCAAAAGAGGAGCAGAAAGAGCTGTATATAGAGATGAAAAAAGAAATAAATTTATCACGCCTTCATAGAATTATAGCAAAAGTACTACCTGATGTATTAGTATTAGCAAAATTGCACGCTAATCATGAGAATAAAGAAAGGCGAAAAGAGGTTCAGCATTTAAAAGAAATGCTGAAAGAAGGCAATCGAAAACCAATCGACGATGATACATCTGATAAGGTTATTGAAATGAAAAAAGAAAAACATATCGAGCAAAAAAGCTCCAACCCTAAAGTTGGGAGTGTTAAATAAACTGTGTCAAACCGAAAAAAAAGTAATAAGTTGATATAAAAAAATGGAGGTTTGACAATGAGTCAGAAAGTAGTAAACAGAACTACCGGTTTGGTAGATTATAAAGAATTAGAAACAAATATCCTGTCGTCTATACGAGAAGGAAGACCGTTGACAGGAAGAGATGGAGCATTAACACCGTTTATAAAAAAGTTGCTGGAGGTAAGCTTGGAAGGTGAAATAGAAAACCACTTATCGGCTGAAAGCGAAGAGAATAATCGAAGAAATGGGAGGAATGCAAAGACTTTACGTACAAGCGCAGGGTCATTTGAGCTTTTGACGCCAAGAGATAGGGAAGGAAGTTTCGAACCACAAATAGTCAAAAAAAGGCAAACAAACTTACATCCAGAGCTTGAAACGAAGATTTTGAGCACATTTGCCAGTGGTATGGGCTATAGAGATATAGTGTCACATGTTGAGGAAATTTATGATCACAAAATATCGGCGGCAGAGATATCAAGTATTACTGACAAATTGCTACCAGTAATCAACGAATGGCGTAGTCGCCCGCTGCAGTCTGTATATCCGATAGTTTTCATGGATGGCATGTTTTTTAAAGTCAAAGAGGACGGGCATTGCGTAAGTAAATGCATGTATAACATATTAGGCATAGATCAAAATGGCAAAAAAGAAGTATTAGGTTTTTATTTGGCTGAAAGTGAAGGAGCTAACTTCTGGTTGGGAGTGCTAAATGACCTCAAAGAAAGAGGAGTAGAGATATCCTTATTGCCTGCGTTGATGGGCTAAAAAGCTTTTCTGCAGCTATAAACAGTGTCTTTCCTAATGCGGAAGTGCAGATGTGTATAGTGCATCAGATACGCAACTCACTGAAGTATGTGGCCGGTAAAGATGCGAAGAGTTTTTTGAGCGATTTAAAGAAGGTATATCAAGCTTCAAGCAAGGAAATTGCCGAGAATTATCTGTTAGAATTGGATGAAAAATGGGGCACAAAGTACCCTATGGTTATAAAATCTTGGCAGAATAATTGGGAAAACTTGTCTGGTTATTTTAAGTATTCTGGTCCAGTTAGGAGGATAATCTACACCACCAATCCCATAGAGGGGCTACATAGGCAAATTAGGAAATTCACTAAGACCAAAGGCTCATTTACCAGCATAAATGCCTTGTATAAGCAGGTATATTGTGCTATAAAGAAGGCAGAGGAAAAGTGCTGTACATGATTGGGCATTAACTATCTCTCAACTTGATGTTTTCTTTCCTGGCAGATTGAAAATTGAGTTGAACTAAAAATGCGGTTTGACACAGTTTATTTAACACTCCCAATTAATCTATGTAGAAATCGTCATCGCCAACATCTAAATGAAATTGTCTACCAACAAACGCAAAGCCTTCTCCTAGCTCAAGTAAAAACTTCTCTACATGGCCTACAAGTCCTTTTTCTACTTTTCTTTCATGAGCACCCTTTCCTATACTTAAAAAGTCAAAAATATATGGATCTTTTAATGTATAGTGTGCTAGATCTGATTGAGGTGAAGGTAACTTCTCTTTAAAATTAGTGATAGCCTTTCCCTGACGCTTATGCAGCCCAAGTTCAATCTGCATTACCATGATGTTTCTTGACCAGCCATGTTCAATTGCTTCTTTTATATAAAACAACCTTGTTTCTCGACTCTCTATCTTTTCTAAAAGAGTAACATTATGGTACCAAGTTAATTGTGCAAGAGGCTCCTGCACAAATTCAATATCAGAATACTCCTCAGCAAACTTACGCATATACTTCAAATTTCTAGGACTAAAACCTTTCATTTCTGGAAATGCGCTTCTTAAATCCTTACTTAGCTGATCTATAGACCTGCTGCGGATCAAGCGATAAAAAGAAGGAAAGGAGGGTGACTAAAATGAAGGTTAACTAAAAGGCGTGCTTAAGATTTACAATACCAGCAATAATATTGAACCTCAGGTTATATTTTTTCTGAAAATTGCGATAAACATTCGACATAATCTTAAATATCTTTATCTCTCGGATCTTGTTTTCTACTCTCATTCTAAATGATTTCTATTATGCTCTTTCTGCTCTGGAGTTAATGGCTTTTTACGATACTTTTTATATGACATTGCTTTGCAATTTTTGCTAACCTTGATATCCAGAATCGGTATGTTTTATGCTATCAAGTGGTAAATATTTTTCTTGTTTCCTTATGCGAAAATCACTAATTCTACCACGGTATGACTTTGACACTGATAAAATTCTTCCTCCTTCTTCGATAATAATCTCAGTTTTCATAGTGTTGGTTCTTTCTTTTCCTGAATATGATTTCTTCCGTTTTTTACTATCTTCTGGTCTCTGTATTTGCTGTTCTGTAACATCAGCCAAAATCTTCAGTATTTTTTCTGGCGTCATACTTCTATCTTTTGTTATAGTCACTTTTTTGGCGAGTAATGGCTCTATTCTCTTAAGTAACCTACATACATTTGCATTGTGTACATTGAATAGGCATCCTAAAAATCTATGCGTTATGTAAGTGCGATAGTACAAAATTATGCAAAACAACTTATCTTCCAGAGTTGGTAGTTTTGATCTTCTACCATGACACTTTTTCTGTTTTTCAAGTTTTTCCCATCCAGACCTCACTTTTTCCACTACTTTTTTGAACTCCTCTATAGTTAAACCTGTTATATTACGAAAGTTTCTTGGGTGTTTTTTCATATTATAGTAACTAAAGCTCATTTTTTTCCTTACTTGATCTGCTTATTCTTCTTCTACCTCTCTCACATCATTTTTTCAATCACCTTTTGCAGCAGGTCTTTTGATGCAATTTGTAACCCCTATATCACCCCAAATTATAGCTTTTATGAATCATCAATTACTCAATTTTCTCTTCCTTTTCTGTTTCAATTATTTGCCATTTCATTGAAAAATTTGTTGAGGTAATTTGATAAGCAAGTTATTTTATTCATCATTAGTTCTCTCACTAAAATATATCCGAGAGAATTTTATATCTTCTTATCCTATCTTCTTCATACCTTTATTTCCTTAACTTGACCCTTATGCTTTTTTGAACGTTCCCTTTTTAGATTTAGAAAAATATTAGAGCATTAAACTGTATTAAACAAGATTCTGATAGTTAGTTTTGACTACGTCGATTCTTCTGTAAGATTAAGTCTTGTCTTTTACAACTGTGGGGGTATAATTTTGACAGGATACAAAGCTTAATGGAGAAAGTTACGAATATCAGTGAAAAACATGGCAATTTTATTCTCATTTGCAGCTGCTATCACGTCTTGATCTTTCAATGAGCCACCTGGCTGAATTATAGCTGTAATTCCATGCTTTGCACTTTCTACTATACTATCTGGAAATGGAAAAAATGCATCTGAAGCAAGCGCTGCGCCTTTACATTTTTCACCTGCTTTTTTTACTGCAATATTCACACTATCTATTCTGCTTGTTTGTCCTGCACCGATGCCAATAGCACAACCGTCTTTTGCTATCACTATTGCATTGGATTTTACATGTTTACATATTTTCCAAGCAAAAATAAGATCTTCCTTCTCTTTTTTTGTCGTAGTGCATTCTGTCACTCGGTTTATTTCTTCTACTTTTACTGTATGGTTATTATTTTCTTGCACTAAGAACCCGCCAACAACATTTTTGATTTGATATTTTGCATTTTGCTGAAGAGATTGATGAATAATCACTCTTAAATTTTTCTTTTTTTGTAAAATTTTTAGTGCCTCATTGTTTACCGATGGTGCTATCACCACTTCCAAAAATATCTCGTTTAATTTCTCTGCTAGCTTTAAATCTATCTCCCGATTGAAAGCAACTATTCCACCAAAACTGCTTATTTCATCACATGATAGAGCTTTTTCATATGCTTTTAAAGCACTATCACTAACAGCAGCGCCACATGGATTATTGTGCTTTATTATCACTGCTGCAGGTTCTTGAAACTCAGAAATTATGTTAAGTGCAGACTCTATGTCGACTATATTATTATAGCTCAACTCTTTTCCATGTATTTTCTCCAGTGGATACTTGCTAAATTGATTGCTATAAAATGCAGCTTTTTGATGAGGATTTTCACCATATCTGAGTCCTTGTGCTTTACATCCATATAAAGTAAAAAACTCTGGTAACTCATTGCTTTTACCCTGTGATAAAAACCAATTGTAAATATTAGAATCATACTGTGCAGTCAGAGCAAATGCTTTAGTTGCTAGATGTTTTCTATATTCTAATGTTGTCTGATTGTTATTTTTGATCATCTCAGCTTTCAGTGTTTCGTAATCTTGAATGCTAGAAATCACTGAAGTGAAATGAAAGTTTTTTGCTGTAGCTCTAATTAATGCTACTCCACCTATATCTATTTGTTCTATGATTTGCTTCTCACTTGAGTTGCTATTAACCGTTTTCCAAAATGGATATAAGTTAGTTATAAGCAGATCTATCGGCTTAATTTCTAGATTCTGCATTTCCTTTTCGTGCCTTTTTCGATCACAGAGTATTCCTCCATGAATTTTAGGATGTAAAGTTTTCACTCTACCACCCAGTATTTCTGGAAATTGTGTGTAATCTGAAACTTCTTGCGTTTTTATTCCCGCACCTGATAGCACTTTATAAGTATTCCCTGTTGAGAGAATTTCTATTTGTTGCTGCATCAAAAACGATGCAAGTTCAATTATATTTGTCTTATCGTATACTGATATTAAAGCTCTTTTAATTTTCATATGGAAGGTTTCTTAAGATTATATCTAAGAAAAGAAAATTTGTCTATATATAGCTACTACGTCATACCACTGCGGTATCTCGTTGTAGATTCCGCTAACAAGCACATAGCTGTACGAACATTGTGATACAAGAGACCAAGAAAGATGTCATCCCAGTCCCCAGACACTGGGATCCAGAAAACTTCACTTTAAATGAGCACACCAGGTGGCTGTACAATAGAAACTGGATTCCAGTGTCAAGCACTGGAATGACACCATCTACTACTCAAATTACCTGCAAATTGCAATGTTCGTACACCAAAACGCGGTATCTTGTTGTAGATTCCGCTAACAAGCAGCGGAATACCAAATTGTAGAAGTTGCTTTAGCTCTCCTCACCCTCCTTTCAAAGTAGTCTATTCTATAAATTTTTTTGTTAAACTTGATTTTAAGCCACGAACAAAATCTTTAATATCGCAAGGATTTCTTCCTTCCATTTGTACAACTTTAGGAATTAAAGTACCACCTTTTAAACTTATATGCATATTATCATTAATGATCTCACCTTGTCCTGAAGTGAAGGCTTCAAATTCAGCATCAAGTATCTTGATACGTTTGTTCTCTACCTTAATGAATGCTTTTGGATAAAATGCTTTAACCTTTCTATAAGCAATTTCACAGGCGTCACTTGCGTAAATTTTATAGTCTTTTACTTTGTCAGCATAGCACGCATCGTTATCGCTCTGTTTTAAGGGAACTTGCTTTTCAATTTCGTTTAGTACTTTCAGCAGTAAATCACTACCTAATTCAGACAATTTATCATACAACGTCTTATAATTATCGCTTTTTTCAATAAGAAATTTTTTCTGTTTTAAAATAGGGCCAGAATCTAATCCTTCATCTAGCTGCATAATGCTAACTCCGGTTTCTTGATCTCCGGCTAAAATTGTGTGCTGTATCGGAGCTGCACCGCGCCACCTAGGCAGCAATGATGGATGAATATTAATACAACCATATTTGGGAATATTTAAAATTTCTTTTGGAAGTATCAATCCATACGCAGCAACAACTGCAACGTCTGGCTTAAAATTTCCAAACTTTTCTTGCTCTATCGAAGATTTTAAAGAGGCAGGAGTGCATACCTCTATGTCACTTTTTTCAGCAACGATGTGTACTGGGGATTTTGTTAACCTCTGCCCACGTCCAGAAGGTTTTGGAGCTTTGGTATATACTGCTACTATTTCACTCTGTAATTTCAATAGTAAGTTTAACGCACCAACAGCAAACTTCGGTGACCCCATGAAAATAATTCTCATGGTGTTTTTGCTTTAAGCTAACTTACTATTTACAATTTCTATTAATTTAGCAAAATCATCCTTATGATTAACAGCCATCTCAGCAAGAATTTTCCTATTTAAATCAATTTCAGCAAGTTTAAGACCATGCATAAATCTACCGTAAGTAAGTCCATGTTCTCTTACTGCTGCATTAATACGTATTATCCACAAACCACGAAAATCACGTTTACAGGTTCTTCTGTCTCTGTAAGCATATTGGAGTGCTTTTTCAACTCTTTGTAATGCAATTCTATAACAATTTTTTGCCCGTCCTCTATAACCCTTTGCTAGTTTCAATATTTTTTTATGACGAGCATGAGTAGTGACTCCACGTTTTACTCGAGCCATTTTTATTTTACCTCCATTTTGTTAAATACCATAAGGCATATAAAGCTTAACTATACGCGAGTCAGATTTATTAAGAATCGTCGTACCACGCTGATTACGAATATTAGATTTACTTCTCTTTACCATACCATGTCTTTTACCTGACTGAGTAGAGATGACTTTACCCTTAGCTGTAAGGCGAAAGCGCTTTTTAACAGGAGATTTGGTTTTTAATTTTATTCTCTTCATATTCCAAATAAATTTACAAACACTACTATTGAGTTCTTTAATAGTAATTAAGTATGAGTATAGATAATTTTATTAAAGAATCAAATTAAAATTGTATATTAAAGGAGTTTAAAAGTAATTACGCCCAATATGTGTGTTATACCTTCTTTATTCCCAAGTGGCAACAATACTTGCCTCATTTTAACACTTTCACTTTCTTCCTCTTCATTGATTGGGCATTTACTCTCTATTACAGTCTCAAGTTTATCAATAACTGCATCTATTTTATATAGCCGCAAAAATGGTGCATCAATTGCATACTTATCATCGATGTACATCTTTTTTTCAAAACCATAGAATTCAATAGCTTTTTCTCCTGCATTTTCACAAATATAACCTCGATCTTTAACTTCAATGATAAAACAATGCTGCCATGACTCCATGATTTCTGCAGTGTCTATTTCATGTCTTTCTGGCCATTCTCTATCTGATCCTTTTATATCACTCCAATGTTGAGTAACTATATTCACTATTCTTCTTTCTTTGCCTGCATAATTTTCCATTCGAAATTCCACATATAAAACACAGATATGAGGTAAATTTATCGTGAATGTATTGATTTTTTCTTACTAAAGGATGTAGATTATTGAAAATTCTCATCCTGTTTACACAACAGGTAATGATAAATTAAGTATAATAATTAGAGCATAAAAATTATTAAATGAGGAAACTGTAAAAAAATAATAAAAAAATTCTATTTTTGCAATATTTTGGCTAACGAATAGAATTAGTTCCACTTTCTAAAGTTATTGCACTTAATAAATAACTAGATGGAGTTTCTTCCTTAGCACTACTATGGCTTTTATTTTTTCTATTATAAAACCAACATTTAAATGGTACAGCTGCTGCGATAGCTGCTACCAAAGCTACTGTTACTGCTAACATACCTACTGTGAACACTATATTATTTTTCTCGTTTGAAGGTGTTTCCAATAATTTAAACTCTCTCAAGTTTGTATCATGAATCATAGGATTACCCAAAATATTCGTCGTATTTTGAACACTTTCTATATTTCGCATTGTAATTCCATTGCTAGCGTTTGATTTTTTCATTTCTTCCATTACTTGTTTTAAGTTTGGTAGTTCTGCTGTTGTATTTTCAATATCACCAGCTTCCAGCTTTTGCAAGTTCTCATTACTCAAAAACTCTTTGAGATACTTTTCATAAAACTCTTTGGCATTATATCTTTTATAACTTCGTATTTTTCCACTCTTGAAATCAGAAACAATATCATCAATCATCACTTTTGGATTTTCTGCATGCACTATTTCTCCTTCAGCAACAAGAATACGATAAGATGTATCGTCAAGCATACATACATACTTAAGTTTTAAATCACCTCCTCCCAATAGAAAATATATTGTTCTGTTTTGTTCTACATCTCGCAATTCTGATTCAATACTAATCCATCTATTCCTTTTTTCCTTATTGATTGATCTTTTTTTTCCTACAGTATTTTTAAATCTTCTTGACATATATGACCCCCAAGCTGACCAATATTTCCTTATGTATAAAAGATAAATTATTTAAGTCCACATCTTTTCACTAAGATTTTTATATTTTTATTATACTAAATAATACATATATTAATATCTGAATTTCTCATTGCAATTTATTATACCTTAGTAAAAACGATATAAAATTAGAGAAAGAGTTATAAAATTTTTTGTAAGACAGGAAAATTTCTTCTCCTTTGGTTCCAGAGCATATAAGTGCTGTAAGAGCTAAGTTGATGGCACTGTTGTGCCATCAAACTCTGGAATCTTACTCGACACTAATCTGAGAAGATAGATGTGCTACCGATGTAGCATTGCTGAGCAAAGATTCTATTTCTGATGTAGATCCGGAATGCTCAAATTGAGCTTGTTCAGGAAGGTTTTTCATCGCTTTTTCAACATCGTAGCTACCTTCCCTATTTTTTCTATGCCATACAAAGTATCCTAATCCTGCAAAAGCTACTGCTAGCACTCCACCCAATATACCACCAGCAATCCCTGCTATTCCTATATACTGTCCTCCATTTATTTCGGGTAATTTAGGCCCTTCCACATCTGTGCTATTAAATATAGAATGATCTAACACTTCTTGTGAATTACTATCAAAACGGGAAACACTACTTATATCTTCAGGAGTAATTCCATAACTAGCATTTGATTCTTCTATTTCATTTATTACGTCATTAATCTCTTTAGTAGTTACTTTGCTTGATGCAAAATCGAATTCTTGTTTTGTTAAAGAAGCTGATTCGATAGTTACATCTTCCTGCATCTGATAATCAATTTCTTCAGTAGTAGATTCTCTCAATTGGCTATTTTCATCAGTTCTTTCTTTTAGCTTTTTTGAACTATCCTTACCCAATTCATCTACAAGGTTTTTTAGATATATTTTCTTAAATTCTCTATAATTATATTCTTTACCTTTTTCTATTTCTCCACTCTTAAGACCTAAAATAATTCCATCTATTGTCGATTCACGAATTGCTTGAGGAATGTCTATTGAATTTACTATTCCTGTAACCAAGCCTATCTCAGCTGCTCTAGAAGATATAGAGAGGTCTTTTACTGTTAAATTCTCTCCTTTAATTAAAAATTCTACTCTTCTGTTTTGTTTTATACTTTCCAAGTCAGATACAATTCTAATTGTTGGACCATCCATCTCCTGCTTATTTGTTGTTTCTCTCTTTCGCATGCTATTCTTAGTGTTTTGGAATTTTTTTGGCATTTCACACTCCTTAAATTAATTAACAAAAATATTATTTGAATTAACAAATACTTCTCTATGTTAGTGGATAAAATATTTAAACCTATATCTTTTTATTAAAATTTTTATGTAAAAGTTACCTTTATTATACTAAGTAATGTATATATTAATATTTAGATTGATAAATTGATTTTACTTCTGTTACAACTTATTATGCATAGATAACCTCAGTAAAAACGATGAAGCTAAACGAAATTAGAGAAAGATTTATAAAATTTTTTGTAAATAATAATCATGAGCAAGTTCCTTCTTCTCCTTTGATTCCAGAGCATGATCCAACACTCATGTTTACAAATGCTGGTATGGTACAGTTCAAAAACATCTTTACCGGCACGCAAAAAACTGAAATGAAACGTGCCGTCTCAAGTCAAAAGTGTCTCAGAGCAGGTGGTAAACACAATGATCTTGAAAATGTTGGCTATACATCTCGGCATCACACATTTTTTGAAATGCTCGGAAATTTTAGCTTTGGTGATTACTTTAAAGAAACTGCGATAGAATTTGCGTGGAAATTTATTACTGAAGAATTGTCTCTTGATAAAAACAGACTATCCATAACTGTTTACCACACTGATGATGAAGCATATGAAATTTGGCGTAAGATAAGTGGCTTTTCAGATGATAAAATCATAAGAATTACAACAGATGATAACTTTTGGAGCATGGGCAATACTGGTCCATGTGGCCCATGTTCTGAAATCTTTTACGATCATGGAAATTCCGCTTTACATGAAGACGACAGAATTGTTGAAATTTGGAATCTGGTATTCATGGAATTTAATAAAGATGAAGAAGGTAATTTACAAAAATTACCAAAAAAATGCATCGATACCGGAATGGGTCTTGAAAGAATAGCAGCTGTTATGCAAAACGTCCATGATAACTATGATATCGACCTATTTTCTGCTCTGGTAAGTAAATCGCAAGAGTACTGTGGAAATACGGAAAACAAAGTAGCTCATAAGATTATCGCAGATCACCTTCGTGCAGCTGCATTTCTCATCGCAGAAGGAGTGCTTCCTGGAAACGAAGGCAGGAATTACGTATTACGCAGATTAATTAGGAGAGCAGCACGTTATATCCACCTACTTGGATATAATGATTCTTTATTGCATCTTGTTTTTCCTGCACTCATAGATGGCACAAATTTGGCTTATATGGGAGATGTTTATCCAGAGCTAATCAGAGCTAAAAGCTTAATAGAAACGACGTTAAAATCAGAGGAAGAAAACTTTAAAGACACTTTAATGAAAGTCATTAATCTCTTGGACAAATTTACTGCAGATTTAAAATCAGGTGACACTCTATCTGGAGAATCAGCATTCAAACTATATGACACTTATGGATTTCCTTTGGATATCACACTTGATATTTTGAAAGAAAGGAAAATAAATTTTGACCAAAAAGGTTTTGATAATGCAATGAAAGAGCAAAAAGAAAGAGCACGTGCTAATTGGACTGGATCTGGTGAAAAGTCTGTTGAACAAGTATGGTTTAATTTAATCGATCAGTTTGGCAAAACGGAATTTGTTGGTTATGAACGTGATGAAGTAAAGGATGCAACAGTACTCGCAATAATTTCCTCTAAAAATGAATTAATTGATTCTGCAAAAGAAGGAGAAAAGATAACTATTATACTTGATAAAACACCTTTTTATGGAGAGTCAGGTGGACAAGTGGGAGATATTGGAAAGTTCCTTCTTGTCATCCCAGTACTTGATACTGGGATCCAGATTCCAGCGTCACGCGCTGGAATGACACCAGATTTAGGCGTAATCATAGTGGAAAATACCAACAAGATTAATGACCTATATTTACACAGATGTATAGTGGAGTCTGGTTCAGTTCGTAAAGGTGATACAGTTACAGCTAGTATTAACAAAAAAAGAAGACAAGACTTAAGCAGAAATCATTCAGCTACACATCTTCTACACTTTGCACTCAGAAAAATCTTAGGTGATCACGTTACTCAAAAAGGTTCTCTAGTCGCACCAAATAGACTAAGATTTGACTTTAGTCACAATAAGCCAGTCACTCAGGATCAGCTGTCTTCAGTAGAAGATATAGTAAACTCTCTAATCAGAGAAAACCTTTCTAGGTCTACAAAAGTTCAAGGTATGGATCAGGCAATAGACGAAGGAGCGATGGCCTTATTTGGTGAAAAATATGGTGATAAGGTTAGGGTTATAAAAATTGGAGACTCAAAAGAATTATGTGGCGGTACACACGTGGAACGTACTGGAGAAATTGGTTTGTTTAAGATAGCAGCAGAATGTTCCGTTGCATCTGGAGTAAGAAGAATTGAAGCGTTAACCAGTCAAGAAGCAATTAATTATGTACGCAATAACGAAATTAGCTTAAAAAAAGTTGCAGAATTCGTAAAAGCACCAGTAAATGAAATAACAAGTCGACTCAGTATTTTAAGCCAAGAGCGCAAAGAATTTGAAGTCAAAATAAAAAATCTTTATAAAAAGCTTATCAGTGTAGAAAATATAAAAAGCACCGAAATAAATGGAATAAATTTCGTAAGCCACACTTTCAATAACGTTCCAGGAAGTATAATAAGGGAATTTGCTCTACAGCAACAAAAACCGAAAACTGTAATAGCCTTCACGGTAACAGAAAAGGATAAAACAGTTTTGATTGTCAAAGTAAGTAAAGATTTAACTAATAAGATCAATGCAAAAGAGCTAGTATCTACTGTAACCAGAAGGGATTGCGGTGGAAATGCCGAACTTGCCCAAACAGGCTGTGATAACAATAAAATAGATGATGCCATTACAGCAATCCATAGCAAAATAACAGCTTGCAAAAACTAATACACTCTACTGCCTCGGTATCTTTTAACCATGAGCGAAGGTGTTATGCAAATCGGGGTAGAGAAGACTTAACTGTCAAATGAGCATATCAGGTAATAAGAACTGGATTACAGCTCCATGCTCTGGAATGATATCTAGGTTTAAAGTCCACATAAAAACCATTTACAATCTACGTTCAATATGATAAGTTGAAAACAGTTTATTCCTCGGTAGCTCAGTGGTAGAGCAGTTGGCTGTTAACCAATTGGTCGCTGGTTCGAATCCGGCCCGGGGAGCACTATTTTATACAATCTGTACATTTCACTTTTAGCCCAAAATTCACTACCTTTTTTTTGTCTCTTAAACAGACAAAACGTGTGAAGTTATATAGTTTTAAAGCCTTTACTGTCAAAATGCAAAGATGTCTGCGCTTCACTTAGCTTGCTATCTGGCTCCTCTCCTATTTTTCTTTTATTACATTTCCTTTTTAATTGAGGAAGGACATTTTTTGGCAATGTTTCATCAATACTGCAATAATTGTAAATGAGCGAAGTAAGACGCACCAAATTTCCACTCGCCAAAGTCTGTGCACCTCTGTAATTAATGCTGTTATCATATACTTTAAGCGTAATAAGATTTGTAAGATTCCCACTCGCTAAAGCCTCTGCACCTTTGTCACTGATTTCATTCCATCCTAAACTCAGTAAAGTAAGCTTTTGAAGGTTTCCACTTGCTAAAGCTTTTGCCCCCCTATCGCCAATTTTATTATCATATAATTTAAGCTCAGTAAGACTTGTAAGATTTCCACTGGCTAAAGCCTCTACACCTTCATCACCAATTTCGTTTCCTCCTAAATCAAGCGAAGTAAGATTTATAAGATTCCCGCTTGCTAAAATCTTCGCACCTTCTGTACCAATACAACAGCAACTTAGATCAAGTGAAGTAAGATGAGAAAGCTGAGCTAATTCTTTTATAACTTCACAATCAATGCTTGAATATCGTAAAATAAGCTTTCTAATGTGTGTACTATTTTTAAAAAATTTACGAACTTGTTTGCATTAACCATAGCGCTTGATGTTACTAAAGTATTACCTTTTATATATTGGCTAGAGCTCATTTAACCTCACTATTAAAGCTATGCAAGTGTTTTAATAAACACTTCAGCAACTGTCAATCACTTTAATAAAATATTTTATGAAAAATCTCATACCTCTAAGGAGCTTTTTATATCTCTTATTTTAACACAAAAGTTGTGAGAAGAGTTTGTTTTTGGTACCATTGGGGGTTTCGATGTTAACTTTTATATGAACTTTAAATCAGTCGTTTTATGTATACTAGATGGCTGGGGCAATGGAATAGAAAATAGTAAATACAATGCTATTAGCAATTCAAATCCACCTTGTTGGCAACATATTAGCTCTAATTATCCAAAGTGCAGTTTATCTGCCTGTGGAACTGATGTTGGATTACCAGAAGGCCAAATAGGCAATTCAGAAGTTGGCCATATGAATATTGGCAGTGGTAGAGTGGTAATGCAAAGCCTTCAGCGTATTAATCAAGAAATCGAAACGATAGAAAATAATGCAAATCTACAGAATTTTATTAATGATCTAAAAAGTAAGAATGGCATATGCCATATAATGGGATTGATATCAGATGGCGGTGTTCATTCGCATCAAAAGCACATTTCATCTTTAGCAAACAAAATATCACAGCGCGGAATTAAAGTTGTAATACACGCATTTTTAGATGGCAGAGACACACTGCCAAATTCAGGGAAAAGATGCATTCAAGAATTTACAGAAAGCATAAAGGAAAATGATATAAGAATCTCCACTATCTCTGGGCGTTATTATGCTATGGACCGTGATAATAGGTGGGAAAGAACAATTGAAGCTTATGAAGCCATCGCATTTGCAAAGGCGCCTCGTTATGATGATGCAGTATCGCTTATTGATGAAAATTACCAAAATAATATAACCGATGAATTTATCAGGCCCGCAATAATAGGAGATTATCAAGGTATAAAACCAGAAGATGGATTGCTATTGGCTAACTTTCGTGCTGATCGAATGATACAATTGGCAAGTATTTTGCTAGGCAAAACAGATTACGCTAAGGTAGCAAAATTTTCTTCAATTCTAAGTATGATGCAATACAAAGCGGATTTAAAAATCCCTTATCTCTTTCCTCCTGAATCTTTTGCCAACACTTTGGGACAGATAATAGAAGACAATAAATTACGGCAACTGCGCATTGCTGAAACTGAGAAATACGCGCATGTGACTTTCTTTTTTAATTGCGGAAGAGAAGAACCTTTTTCCGGTGAAGAAAGAATACTAATTCCTTCACCAAAAGTTAAAACTTATGATTTGCAGCCTAAAATGTCAGCCTTTGAGCTCACAGAAGAGCTTGTAAAAAAAATTCATTCTCAAGAATTTGCGCTGATAGTTGTAAACTACGCTAACCCTGATATGGTGGGACACACAGGTAATATAAAAGCAGCCGAGCAAGCTGTGCTCGCTGTAGATGATTGCCTTGCAAAAGTACTCAGCGTTGTCAAAGAAGTGGGTAATACTGCACTCATTGTTACAGCAGACCATGGTAATGTGGAATGTATGTTCGATGAAGAAAATAACACACCTCACACAGCGCACACTCTAAATAAAGTTCCATTTATTATATCTTGTGAAAATTTAAAACTGAGAGATGGAAAATTATCTGATATTGCTCCTACTATTTTACAGCTACTTGGACTCAAAAAGCCAAACGAGATGACAGGTAGTTCGTTAGTGCGTTCCATGTTGCTATAACTCTATTGTTAAGGGTTGAGGAAATAAAACACTGTGTATAGAATATAGCATATCTATTTGCTGCTCTAAATGATCATGCTCAGCTTCCACATTAGAGTACCGAATATTATTCTTCCCTACATATACAGATAAAGAACCATCATCTTCAACTGCTTTGTTATTTTGCAATACTATATTAAAAATTTCTTTCTGTTTTAAAGCATCGAACCAATCTTCAACTGTCGTATAGAAAAACTCACCCGTTCCACTTTCCGGACACACTTCTGGAGAAATCTTTAGCACATCATGAGAAAGTGGTGGAGAAAAATAGCTCTTGAATGAGTAGCTGGGAGAATTGTAGTTATTGTGCAGAGCGATAACGTGATCTTGACCAGGAAGTAAAAAATCTAAAATTCTTTCTGCAAAGTTTCTAACAGCTCTCAAAGCATCTTCTGAAACACTGCCAAACTCTCTTAAGCTAGCTTCTGCACCTACATCATCAAACATGCGATTGGGATCGAATTCATACCGCTCACCATTTAAGTAAAATTCTACATTACGCGGAGTACCATCACCATGAGTAATGTATAGCATTCTTCCACCAAACTGCTGGAGTATATGCTCACCAGCCCCTTTTGAAGTTACTTCATTTTGATGCACATTAATAAAATTGATCCCACTTGTATCGCTACTTTTAATAAAAAGCTTAACCGTGGTATCACCCAACGCTAGATCATATTCTTTAGTGTCGATGTTTGACATTCCGCTGCTATCAATAATCAAAGCAAAAAATAGTACAAATTTTACTTTATGTTAGTTATAAGCTTTTATTTTTAAATTTTTTGCTGTCAACATTAATGATTCATTAAAGAAGTTATCAGCATCACTAATGCTACCTATGCTTTTTGTATTGATAGATTGGTCAATTCTTTTAACTAGATTAGATAAAACTTTGTTAGGGCCAACTTCAACAAACTTATTAGTGCCATGGCTTGTCATATATAAAACCATCTCTCTCCATCTTACTCTACTTACAACTTGCTTAGCGAGCAAAGCTCTTATGATCTCTGGATCACTTTCTTCCTTAGCTGTAACGTTTGATACAAAAGGAATCGAAGGGCGAGTTATGTTGATGCTTTTTAAAAATTCCAGAAGTTTTTCATCAGCAGGTTTCATAAAAGATGAATGAAAAGGCCCACTAACTTGTAATTTTATCATTTTCTTGACACTTGAGTTTTTGAATAAATCAGGTAAGACCTCAAGAGCCTCTGCAGTACCACTCACCACTACCTGCCCACCACCATTATCGTTTGCAATTTCACAATCAATTTGAGCTGATTTTAATATACCTTCTACTTCACTTATTTCTGCTCCAAGTAGCGCAACCATTCCACCTTTACATTTCAGTGAAGCTTCATGCATTGCTTCGCTACGAACTTTTAGCAATTTGACTGCAGACTCAAGCGTCAATGCCCCTGCAGCACACAGCGCTGTATACTCGCCAACTGAATGCCCACAAACATACTGAACATTGTGAAGAGATTTACCAAGCACATGCTCCATAACACGTAGCGTTGCAATTGACACTGCCATTATAGCTGGCTGAGCGTTTTCCGTGATAGTTAATTTCTCAATAGGGCCATTGAAAATCAAATGAGACAGCTTTCTACCCAATATGTCATCTACTTCATCAAATACGTTCCTTGCAACTGAAAATTCATCATATAAGCTCTTTCCCATTCCTACAAATTGGGAGCCCTGACCAGGAAAAGCAAAAATCATAAAAAGTTTTTCATTCTTCATTGAGAATACTACTTTATTTATTTTTTGTCAATATTTCACAATAATGATTGACCAAATGAACCAGATTCACTAAAATCTTAGCTGGTAAGAAATTTGTAAGAACAATGGCAGAAATCGATTATCACAAAGTTACTATAGTTATGACAGATGGTCAAGAGTTTGAAACTTATTCCACTTATGGAAAAGAAGGTCAAAGAATAAAGCTTGATAGAGATCCTCTTACTCATCCTGCATGGACTGGAAGTTTGACAAGCGGTTCAGGGGAGAAGGATAGTAAAATAGCTAAGTTTAATGATAAATACGGGAGTCTTTTTTAGTTCCTCCCCTCTTTATTTAACATGTATAAATATAAAAATGTAGGCTATATTGCTTCTTCGCTACCCAAGTCTCAGGAAGTATCTAAACTACTACAGAAACTCAATTTTATCAATATAGCAGAAGCAGGTAAGCATGAAGTTGATTTGCTGATAGTTGTTGGCGGTGATGGTTTTATGCTACGCACTCTGCACAACTACGTCATAGGAAATAAAGATATACATGTATATGGAATAAATACCGGTAACGTCGGATTTTTAATGAATAAATGTTTTAAAGATCTAATTGATCATATAGAACATGCAGTTCCTACTCAGCTAACTTTACTAAAAATGGAAGCCACAGACATAAGTGGCAAAAAACACCATTACATCGCAGTAAATGAAGTGTATGTCTTTAGAAATGCAAATCAAATAGTGGAGATGAATATTACCATTAATGATAAGCTAAAAGTAGAAAAATTCAGAGGAGATGGAATTATATTGTCTACCCCAACAGGCAGCACTGCATATAACTTCTCTGCCGGTGGGCCAATCTTACCACTTAATTCAAATTTACTTGCACTGACTTCCATCAATAGCTACTACCCAAGGCGTTGGAATGGAGCGCTAATCTCAAATGATACAATAGTGCAAATTGATATCAATGATTTGAAAAATCGTCCAGCACTTGTAGTATCAGATTACAAGGAATTTCACGACATATCGCAGGTAAAAATACAGAAAGATCACGAAAATACAGTCACTCTACTTTTTGACAAAGATTGCCCTTTGAATGAAAGGATCTTTGATCAGCAGTTCTTATACTAATATTTATTCTTAAATTAGTATTCACTATATCTTAATAACTATAGCGTAATTAAAAGAGCATTGTAATTAACTTTGGAGCAAATATGCCTGGATCAGCAAACGTAGGAAACGTCAGAACAACTGAAAGAGGTGGAATAGAACAAACAATTCCACCACAACCACAACCTCGCAAAACAACGAAACAAACAAATGGTGAAAATGAAATTTTACAACATACAAGTTCGGCTAGCGAATCAAGTTCTTATGAAGAAAGGCAAGAAGGATCGAATGTGAACAGTTCAGAACCTCTTTATGCATCAATAGATATAAGTAAAAAAACTTTGAAAAAGAGTTCAGATAGTGAAGTAGATAATACAAACCTAAGCAAATCATCTTCTCAAGAAACAGTATACAGCGAACCTTGGAATAGTCAAAAAACATCAGAAAATTTAAAAGAAAGAGTGAAGGAAAATCCAACTCCTCCACCATCATATCAAACAGATGGCTCTGAAAAATCTTTGCTTGGAGATAATAAAAAGACAAACAGATTTTTACAGAAAGTAAAATATACGATGCAAAAGAAGAAAGTTACAATGCCTTTTGTAGGCCTTGTTACGGCGTGTTGTATTACAGCAATCGTTTTAGCTGTGAAGCAAAGAGAATTCATTGGATTCATCGGCAGCGTAAATCCTGTTACTATATTCGGCGGGGTATTAGCGTCTTGTTTAGTCTTGGGAATTACGTGGGAACTTATGCAAGCAGTCCGTACTAAGGAGCACAAGATTACAGAAAGAGATACCAAAAAAGTTTTAGATGAAATATTAGATACACTTAAGCAAGATGAGAAATGCATCAAGTCTTTGGTATTAAAATATAGCAACGGTAATCGTGTTTACTTTACGTTTCACTCTCTTCCAGAAAAAGCAAAAAGTAATTCAAACATCGTAGAACTTACAGGCCAGCCAATCTATTACAAGAGTAAAGTAAATTCATTAATCAATGATAGAATATGGCTTCCTATCTTAGGAACAGTTCTTATTACTGGAAACATAACCTTCCCTTTAGCACTTTATTCAACAGGTGGTTTGAGCAATATAGTAAGTTCATACACAAATCCTACTATTTACTGGCCAATCGTTGCAATTTCAGGCACTCTACTGCTTTTCACTTTAGCTTGCACAATTAATCATTGGAGCAAAACTGATTTTAAAGATTATTTGTTATTACATAAACAAAATGCTAATAGTGAAAATCCTAATGAAACAGCTATTAAAACTGTAAAAAGCAGTCAAGAAAAGATTAGTTCAAAATTGTTACAAGTAGTTGCTGAACGATGTGGCCATCCAGATATTACTTATATTATTAATTAAATCTGGCTCGTACTTCTTTTTATCGCTATTCCAGTACTGTAACTGCAACGTTTTGAAGATTTACACTTGCTAAGACCTTGCTATTTTGATAGCTTGAGATGATGAAAAGGAAGGGATTTGTTTATGAAAAAAGGTTTAATATTTATATCTTTAGTAGCGGCTTTATTGATAGTCGTTAATTTTTTATATAAAAATAGCGGAATTGATGATTCACAAGTAGTAAACGTTTATTCATCTCGTAAAGAAGAATTAGTACATAGTTTGTTTGATGATTTTACAAAAACCACTGGTATCAAGGTACGTTATATCATTGACGATTATTCTCAATTGCTTTCACGCATGGAAAATGGTGGTGAAGCTGATTTGTTTTTAACTGCAGATGCGGTGAATTTGATTTTAGCCAAAAAAAGAGGGCTCTTATCTCGAGTGGATTCAGAGACTCTAAAAAATGCCATACCTGCAAAATTTAGAGATAATGAAGATTATTGGTTTGGTCTCACAAAAAGAGCTAGAATATTGGTTTATAATAAAGAATCAGTAGATCCTAAGGAATTAAGTACCTATGAAGATTTAGCGGATGAAAAATGGAAAGGGAAAATATTAGTACGCTCTTCCACAAGTCCATATAACCGATCATTGATCGCTTTTATGATTGCAAAAAATGGTTTTGAAAAAACAAAAGAATGGGTTAGTGGAATTGTAAGCAACATGGCAAGAAAACCAAGCGGTGGTGACACAGATCAAATTTATGCTGTAGCCGCTGGTGAAGGCAATGTTGCAATAGTAAACAGCTACTACTTTGCAAGAATCCTTTCATCAGAAAATAAAAAGAATATCACAGAAAAGTTAGGAGCTTTCTTCCCGAGTGATGGTGTAATGGTGAATCTTAGTGGTGCAGCAGTAACAAAAAACGCAAAACACAGAGAAAATGCTATAGCTTTATTGGAGTTTTTTGTAAGCAGGCAGGCTCAAGAATTATATGCTAAAAAAAATCAAGAATATCCCATTGTTGAAGGTATTGAAACTTCTGATACATTAAAATCTTGGGGAAATTATCCACAAAGTGATCTACCTATAAGTGAGCTTGAGAAGCACCTTTTTGAGGCTGTGATGATAGCAGATGAATGTAAGTGGAAATAAAATTTTATAGCTTCCTTCTACTTTACTTTACAGTTGTGTAATTGAAATTAAGAAAGTAGAATAAGCTCAAAAAAGGAGCTATGGACAAGAGAAGGAATTTATTAAATATCTCAGACCTCACAATCGGTGATGTAGAAAATATAACTAAATTAGCCAACCAATACCTTGAAGAAAAAGTTGAAAATAGTCATGTTCTGAAAAATAAAATAGTCATAAACCTATTCTTTGAAGATTCAACACGTACGCTCGCATCTTTTGAAATAGCAGCAAAAAGCCTTGGAGCAAATGTTATAACTTTACCAATAAAATCTTCTTCTATTAACAAAGGGGAAGATCTAAAAGATATGATAAAAACACTAAATGCAATGAATCCTGACTATATGATAATCAGGCATAAAAGTAGTGGTATTATTAATACATTGGCAAAGCATGTCAACTGCTCGCTAATCAACGCAGGCGATGGAAGCAGTGAACATCCAACTCAAGCTCTTGCAGATTATCTTGTAATTATCAATCATAAAAAGCAAATAAAAAACCTCAAAATTGTTATATGTGGAGATATTTTGCACAGTAGAGTTGCAAGATCAAATATAAGATTGCTAAAAATGTTTGGAGCAAAAATAAGCTTAGTTGCACCACCAGCTTTGATGTGTAAGCATTTTTCTGAAGTAGATTCACTTCATTATTCATTAATCGAAGGTATAAAGGATGCTGATGTAATTATGCTCTTGAGGTTGCAGAAAGAGCGTATGAATAATAATTCTTCAGAAAAAGAATATTTTCATTTGTATGGACTTGATGCACAAAAACTATCGCACGCAAAACCCGATGCAATTGTTATGCACCCAGGACCAATAAATAGAGGTATCGAAACTAGCAATGATATAGCAGATTGTGTTATTTTACAGCAAGTAAAGTTTGGATTAGCAACGCGTAAGGCAGTACTGCACTATTTAATTAATGTTTAACTTTAATTAATTTTAAGGAATTTTAGACATAATGATCCTCCTATAAAAAACGATTTAGAAAAATATAACACACCTCATGACAGAAATTAAGTATGCACTGAAGTAGATTGTGCTATATTTTCTTATTGAGAGATTAATTGAAAAGTCTGCAGACTTGAATAAGGTGAATTTCGAGCCCTAAAACACCCTCATTTTTACTGATAATAATCAACTTACCAAATGTGTCAAGTATTTTTTTGCATTTAATTTACAACTACGAACGTTTATTTGCAAAAAATACTATAAACATAAAATGATAGATGTCATAAAAGTAGCCAGCACTGGCATCCAGTTAAATTTGTGAGTTAAAAGTTATGCTAAAATATAACGTTTCTAATGATGATGGAAAATGGATCCCAGTGTCGGAGCACTGGGATGACATTGTTTAGTACGCAAATTACCACAATGTTCATACAGCTGTATACTGATTTCTTTAATGTCCGTACAGTTGTATGTCAGCTACTCGAATGACAATTTCAGATAAAACCTAGATAAAAGAGAAAAATAAATTTTTACATAATCATACTTGTACAATAACTAAAGCACTTTTTACTGTAGATTAATCATTTGATTATAGTATCATTTTAATTAAGCCTATATTTGCAATGTTTATGAAATATAAAGCATTCTTCATACTATTAATTGTTATATCTAACCTGCTTGCTGCAGAACAGCCTGAAGAAAATAAAAATGAAAGCAGTATAAATCAAGAAGACGTATCGAAAAGCAACACTGATGCTGAAAAAACTTCTCCGCTTCTGAGCGAACTCAAAGAAAGCACAGACCCAACAAATGTAATCAATGAAGAAGTACCTTCAAGTAATCAAACAAACCTACAGTCTGAAGAGGAGACTAATATAAAAGATACCAAAGCTCTAACAAGTCCTTTATCAGAAGAAAAAAAAGAAGAACCTGAAGAGAAGAAAATCAGTCACAATAATCAAACAAACCTACAGCCTGAAGAGGAGATTAGCAAAAAAGACACCGAACTTTCAACAAGCCAATTAACAGAGAAAAAGAAAGAAGAACAGCCTGACAATATAACACCTGTGAACAAAAAAAATGAAGAAAGCGAAAAATGGACAAAGCTAAACAAAGAAATAAAAAAACATAAAAGCAAGTCTATATATAAAAGACAATATGATAGCCTAAACGAGCACCTTCCTAAAACTATATTTACTGATGATTACAGTAAGCAATTTTTTTACTGCATCAAGAAGGGCAACTTAATTTGTCTAAGAGGAGTAATAAATAAGCTAGAAAAAATTGGATTAACAATTCAAGAAATACTAAGATTTAGAAATAAATTGGGTGATACTCCTCTAATTTATGCAGTGAAACAAGGTGAAATAGACACAGTTCGCTTTCTCTTATTACAAGGTGCTGATCCTAGAGTAGTTGATAATAATTTTAAGTCCCCTATTGAAATAGCAATCGAAAGGAATCAGATCAACATAATAAACGCAATTGCCGAAATGATGCCATACCTTTTAGAGGATAAAGAAATAAACAATGAAGAAGACTCAGAGATGTATAACTTTGCTATAAAAACAAAAGAAAGTACCTGCGATGCAAAAGATAATTAGACTTTTGATATTAATTTTAGTTGGTCATTTATGCTATGGAGATGATGCAATCAATGATTTTTTAAGTGCTCTGCACGATGTAAAATACGTATCTTACAATACAAAAGATTTTGCTAAATTTTTAGTACAGTGCAACAAAGCAGGCATACCACAAGATTTTAAGAAAGGTTTTGGTCCTAATTTAAATGGTGCTAATTTTAGTCAATTGTATTTAAGCAAATCTATTTTTGATGGAGTAAGTTTAATTGGTGCCGATTTTTCTAACACCGATTTATCAGATGTGTCTTTTATCGATGTTGATTTGCGTGGTGCTAATTTTTCCAATGCTAATTTACATGGCGTTAAAATAAAAGGCACAAATTTAAGTTTTTCAAAATTTGCTTCTACAAATTTAACAGATATCATATTTGATCAGTCTAATATCAGTTATGCTGATTTTATCAATTCTAATCTCAACAAAGTAAGTATGCGTAATATAATTGGTTTGCATACCAAGTTTTTGAATGTAAAAATGAATTTCTCCAATTTATCAAACTCAAGTGCCAGCTACATCAATTTTAGTGATAGTGAAATAAACGACACTGTTATGCAGAAAAATAATTTCGACAACGCAAGTTTCTTTGGAGTGGATGCACATAAGCTCAAGGTACAATTTTCTTCATTAAAAAATGCTAACATATATGGTGCAGAAATAAAAAAATCGGATTTTACAGGTAGCAATCTTTCAAACGCCTATTTTAATTCTTCCATTATAGTCAACAGTAATTTCGAAAAAGCCAATTTAAGCAATTCACAAATTTCCTATGTGAAAGGGGATAATTCAAACTTCATTAAATCTATACTAAATGGTTCCAAGATAAAACATGCATATGTTTTCGAATCAGACCTTCAGGATGCTGACTTATCTAATATTGATTTTAGTTTTAGTGAATTGTATAAAGTTAACGCCTATGATGCTAACATTTGTCACGGAAAGTTTCATAATACTAAAGTTGTGAATTCTGACATGAATGGTTCGTTCTTTGACCATTCATTGTTTACCTCTGCAAAAATAGAAGATTCAGATCTTTCCACAACTTCAATGTATAAGACAAAAATTAAAGACTCTCAAATTTATAATAGTACTCTTTCCCACCATAATATGGATTCGAGTGAGATAGAAAATTCAATATTCTTCAAATTATTAGCTGATAATTCGAGCTGGTCTAAGTCAAAAGTCACTAATTCAAACTTTATTGAAAGTGATTTCAAATCCTCCGTGTTTTATGATAATGCCTTTAGAAAGACTAGTTTTTTTCTTAGCAATTTGAGTAATTCAACAGTGAGTGATGTCTCTTTCCTCTCTTCAAGCATATATAAAAGTTCAATTGCTGATATTCATTTAACAGATTGCAAATTTGATAATTCAATTTTGATTGACAATCAGGGACAGAGCAAAATTACAGGTCTAGAGAGTGCTATAACTTCAATTAAAGATCTGCAAGAGAAAATATCGCAGGGTGAAAAATTTGATGTAAATTATTCTTACTTTGAGTTTAAAGACATGAATTTAGAAAATGCTAATTTTTCTAATTCAATATTAAGCAGAGCAAAGTTTGTAAACGTTAATTTGAATAAGGCAAATCTTGAAAGAGCTGATTTACGTTATACTATTTTTGATAATTCCTCTCTTGTTGATGCCAATTTATCAAATTCTAATTTAGAAGGCTCTAGTCTTTTAAACTTTGACTCAAAAAATACAAAGTCTTAAAAAACTCTATAATGTACTTGTTAAATAAAGAAAAATGACCGTAAAAAATGAGGGCATACTACTGATTCTATCCTCTCCTTCTGGAGCTGGAAAAACTACTATATCAGAAAAATTACTTGAGCAATCAACTGATTTAGTTATGTCTGTTTCTATGACTACACGCAAACCTCGTCCCGGTGAAGTAAATGGAAAAGACTATTTTTTCGTTACTGAAGAAAAGTTTCATGAACTATGTAAGGCTGGTCAAATGCTTGAATATGCTAAAGTTTTTGAGAATTTTTACGGTATACCAAAAGATTTTATAGAACAAAACCTGAGCAGTGGCATAAGTGTTTTACTGAATATAGATTGGCAAGGAGCATTTCACTTATTTGAAATCTTAAGAGAAAAAGTTGTAAGTGTTTTTATACTACCTCCCTCAATGGAAGAGCTTAGACTGCGTCTACAAAGGCGTAATAGTGATGATGAAATTGAAATAGAGCGGAGATTAGCCGAAGCGCAAAAAGAGATAAGTAAAAGTAATAAATATGATTACGTCATAGTTAATGATGATCTTGATAAAAGCGTAGAAGAGATAAAATCAATACTAAGTAAAGGAATGCTTAAAAAATTAGAAGAAAAATCAAGTTTGAAAGATCTATAAAAATATTTGTTTATCTCTTTTAGCAGCATTCACGCTTCACAGTTTAGCCACATTTATTATTTTTTAAGATAAAATAGTTAAAATAGTAGACAAGTGCTAAAGTGGGGATTTAATTATGACAACAGATTTTCTAATAGAAACTAGCTTTCCACCTATATTTCGATAACATCTAGCTCAATTTAAAAGTCCAATTCAATAGGCTGTTAGTTGAAGCGCTAACGCCAAATAGCTTTAATATTGAGGTTTTAATATGAGTATAGATTCAAGTGTATTAGTTAGTAATGCAAATAAACTAGACAAATGTATAAACAAAAATGAAAAACAAGATAAAAAAGACAAGCAATTATATAATATTATAGAGAGAAAGGTAAAAAAAGAAAAACATAAGCATGAAAAACCAAGAAGTCGAGATGGAACACTCAAGGAATGTAAAAGGTTATTTAAGGAAGGCGCTAGTCCTGAAGTATTAACTAAATTAGAAGAATCGCTTAGAGAACAGAAAAAATATCACAGATATTATGTCCAATGTTTCCTTCCAGTGCTAGGTGAAGTAATAGAACGATCGAAAAGAATATCAAATGAAACAAAAAAACAAGTAATTTCTGAAGTCACTAAAAGTTGTTTTAGTAGGTACAGCGAACAAGACAGTGGCTACGGTAGCGATTTTGAAGATGAAATGAACGGAATATCAGATTCTGATAGCGATTTTGAAGATAGAATAAACGGAATATCGGATTCTGATAATGACGTTCAATTACTAAATGCAATCCAAAATGGAAACAACAGGAAATTTAGAAAATACCTAAAAGATTGCACAAACGTCAGTGGCATAACAGATAAAAAAGGAAATAATATTTTACACCTTATTGCATCGCTCAAAAAGAAACAAAAGCTTAAGTTTCTAGATACCTTGATAAAAATAGCTAACGAGAAAAATTTAGTACAACTTGTTGATAGTGAAAATCAAGAAGGAAAGACTCCTTTTCAGGTAGCACTAATTAACAAGATAATAAAAGGGAAACATGATTCTCACACAATCCAAGATAACGATAACACACTTAAGTTTCTTGCAAAATTGTTAAAGTATGGAGCCAAGCTAAGCTTACCTACAGAGGATTTAGAAAAATTATCTAAAAAGCAAAATGAATACTATCTTAAATTTTTAGAAAAATTGGCTGAGCGAAAACCAGAAATAAAAACAAAAGTTGAAGAAGTTATAGCCCATACCATAAATACTCCAGATAGTAATGATAATTATCAACTACATTTAGCAATTAAAGATAATGATAAAGAACGTTTTGAAGAGTTATTGCAAAAAGGGGCAGATATTAGCCTGAAAGATACAGATGGTAATAATGCTTTACATCTAATAGTTTTAGAATTAAAGCAAAAACGAAAGTTTGAATTTTCAAATATAATATTAAATGTAAGTAAGGAGGAAGAAAAAGAGTATCTTAAAGCACAGTTTAAAAAAGCTATAAATGCTGAAAATACAGCAAAACAAACACCTCTACATCAGTTATTCCAGCATATAAAAGAAAAAAATGAGAATCGATCATGTACAGATAAAAAATTTGAAAAAACAAATAGATATAAAGCCTTAGAGTTATTTCTCCAAAATGGCGCTGATATCACTGCTCAAGATAAAGAGGGTAATAATATTCTGCATCACATTGCTTCGCTAAAAGGAGAACAAAAGGTTGCATGTTTGGAGTTGATTTCCAGTTTAGTAAAAGAAAGAAAAATATCTGAAGATAAATTAGATGAAGCTATAAAAGCAACTAACAGGCAAGGCAATACACCTCTAGAATTAGCACTAAAGAAAAAAGCAGAAAAAAAAAGTATCGAATACCTATCGCAAGAAACAATTTTTGATTTAGCAACTAATTATGATAATACAACAAAGTTTTGTGCAGCATTATTACAAAACGGTGCTAACCCTGATTCTTTATGGTTAGAAGATCCAGAATTCCATACTAAAAAGTACTATTTAACTTTACGCGATCTAAAAGATTGTTCAAATACTCCACAGAAAGCACAGGAGAAAGCTAAAGAACTAAAAGAGAAGCTTGAGGAAAAATACCACTGTGGAACTGCTTCGAAAAAATGTCAATCAGGCATTAAAAAGCTAGGTTCTGGTGTAAAAAAAGGAGCATCTGCTGCATGGAAATGCATTGATCCTGGCAGAAGAGCTAGTGTATTGTTAGCAATCACAGTAGCAACTACTATTATTACAATGGTAACACTTTCTTGCTTTCAAGGACAAATTGCAATTGGAGCAGCGTTACCCATCATAGCTATAACAGGAGTGGTCTGTCTGATATTCACTTTGGGACTTAGCGGCATTAGGAAGTCTGTTAAGGAATTAACCAACAATAAGCAAAGCCGTAAAGATGATCACCTAGCTGCAAAACAACCTGAAAATATTACTGAACAACAAAATTTAGCTAACAACTCAGCAGAGCAAGAAGTACAAAGATCGTCAAATCAATCGGAGCATAAAGAAAGCCCAGCTACTCAAATGAGCTATGTATCAATACTACGTCAATTTATAAATAAACCAGATGGGTTAACTAATAAATTCTCTTTTCCGGGGCGATGAAATCAATCTCATCGCTCAGAGTTTTTTCAGCAACTTTTTTATAGTCAATTTCTACACTAACTTGGCTTTTCTCTTCTTTAAGCCATGCTATAGTATGCTTCATCCAGTTTTTATCATCACGTTCAGGGAAATCTTCACGAGCATGAGCACCCCTGCTTTCCTCGCGATTAGCTGCGCATTCCATGGTAATAACTGCTTGTGGAATCATATTGGCAAGCTCCAGAGCTTCAACCAAATCACTATTCCATATCATACTACGATCTTCAACTGCAATGTTAGGCATCATTTTTGCTACTTCTTTTATAGCTTTTTTACCTTCCTCTAAAACTTCAGCAACACGGAATACCGATGCATATTTCTGCATAGTGTTCTGCATTTCACTTCGTATTTTTGCTACTTTGAACTCTCCGGAAGCAAATCTCATTTTATTAAATCTATCTACTATCAAGTCTGTGCAGTCTGAATGCAATTTTTTATGTGGTGTATCAGGTTTCAATTTTTCTTTTGCCCTAAGCGCGGCAGCTCTACCAAAAACCACAAGATCAAGAAGCGAGTTGGAACCTAGTCGATTTGCACCATGTACAGAAACACATGCTGCCTCTCCTATTGCAAATAATCCTTCTACCACTTCTTCTTTACCTTTTTGCAACGTGATCACTTCCCCATGATAGTTGGTTGGAATACCGCCCATGTTGTAGTGAACAGTTGGAATAACAGGTATCGGATCTTTAGTAACATCAACTCCTGCAAAGGTTTTTGCTGTTTCACTAATACCTGGCAATCTGAGTTTGATCACTTCCGGATCAAGATGCGATATATTCAAGTACATGTGATCTTTCTTTGGCCCAACTCCCCTTCCCTCTCTAATTTCAATTGTCATTGCTCGACTTACTACATCACGAGAAGCCAAATCTTTTGCCTTTGGCGCATAACGTTCCATAAACTTCTCACCCTGAGAATTAACGAGGTACCCACCTTCACCGCGGCATCCTTCCGTCATCAAGCACCCTGAGCCATATATTCCTGTTGGATGAAATTGCACAAATTCCATATCTTCAAGTGGCAACCCAGCTCTCACCACCATGCCATTACCATCACCTGTGCAGGTGTGTGCACTTGTTGCAGAGAAATAAACACGTCCATAACCACCTGTTGCTATTACCACAGAATGTGCACGAAATCTATGCAACGTACCATCACACAGCGACCAAGCTATCACCCCACAGCATGTCCCTTTGTCCATAATCAAATCGATTACAAAATATTCGACAAAAAATTCAGCGTTAAATTTAAGACATTGCTGATATAGAGTATGAAGAATTGCATGCCCAGTTTTATCTGCTGCTGCACAAGTACGCTGAGCCGATTTTCCCTTACCAAAGTGAGTTGTCATTCCACCAAAGGCACGCTGATATATTTTTCCATCTTCCGTACGAGAAAAGGGTACACCAAAATTTTCAAGTTCAATCACAGCTTTGGCAGCATTTTTACACATATACTCTATTGCATCTTGATCGCCAAGCCAGTCTGAACCTTTTATTGTGTCATACGCATGCCAGCGCCAATCATCTTCAGCAATGTTGCTCAAGGCTGCACTAATTCCGCCTTGTGCTGCAACTGTATGACTCCGTGTAGGGAAAATCTTAGAAATACAGGCAACTGAAAAATTAGTTGCAGCCATTCCAAGTGTTGCTCTAAGCCCTGCTCCACCTGCACCCACTATCACCACATCATACTCATGCTCTATGATTTCATACGCTGACTTATCCATATCCACTTATTTTATCATCACAGGCTTATAATATCACAGAAGTAGAAAAAATCTATACAAGTTTTCTGGATGTAAGCTTCTGAAACAAATCTATAGTAAACGATGTAATAACAATCATAGGGCGTCATGAAAGTAGCTGAAATTGGAATGACACTATCATAAAGGAATAAGTGTAGTTATTTGCATAACATTGATGACTTATGCCTATTTAATTAGATCTAAAATTAGATAGAAAAAGGTAATCTTGATAAAACTCATTTACAACAAGTTCTCTCGCACTTGAATTTTCCGTTTGCACTTTTTTGTATCCTAATTTATGGCTTATTGAATCTTTATATGCACTAACTGCTTTATATATCTTACTTACCTCTCCTGGAAAGATACCACCAACAATTATAACGCATAACCCTGCAACTGTTGCAAAAGCTAGAGTTAAACTTTGCCTCCAGTTAGCTTTTTTTTCTTGTATACCAGCAGGGCACAATTCACTTGACATTTCTTTTAGATACTCATGCCACATGTGATTGCAGTTTGTACATTTCACTTTTCTTCCAGATTCACCTATTTGCCCACGAGATACTAAGTAAGTTTTAGTACAATTATGACATTGTATTTTCATAGTGCTTACGTATAAAATAATATAAATTTGATATCAATATGTATATAATAAATGAAAAATTTGCAACTAAAAAATTACAAGATGAGATAGAAAATATTTGGAAAGATAAAGAAAAACTTAACGACTATAATCTAAAACACGAAGCAAGATTAATAATCAAAGAGGTAATTGAGTTACTTGACAGTGGTAAAATTAGAGTAGCAGAAAAGCTATCAAGTGGAGAATGGATAGTACATAAGTGGATAAAGCAGTCAATATTATTACATTTCCTCACTGAGGAAAGCAAAATAATAGACAACACCAATTGCTGGTTTGACAAAATCGGTAGTAAGTTTAGTGAATGGAATGAAGAAAAATTTTACCATTCAAAAATTAGAGCAGTTCCTGGGTGTTTTGTCCGCCAATCTGCTTACATAGGTAAAAATGTTGTTCTAATGCCAAGCTTTATCAACGTTGGTGCATACATTGATTCTGGCACAATGATAGACACTTGGTCAACAGTTGGTAGTTGTGCACAAATAGGGAAAAACTGCCATATTTCCGGTGGAGTGGGAATAGGCGGAGTTCTTGAGCCCATTCAAGCTTCTCCAGTCATTATAGAAGATAATTGCTTCATTGGAGCGCGTAGTGAGGTAGCCGAAGGTGTTATAATAAGAGAAGGATCAGTCCTTGGCATGGGTGTGTTTATTGGAGCATCAACAAAAATTATTGACAGAGAAACAAGCAAGATATTTTATGGTGAAGTACCACCTTACTCTGTAGTTGTACCAGGATCTACTCCACCTAAAAACAACATTTCAACCTATTGCGCAGTTATAGTAAAAAAAGTGGACGAGAAGACGAGATCAAAAACTTCTATAAATGAAATATTGAGAATCTAACTACTTACCGTCACTTTTTTTATCATTATTACTAACTACAGTAATAGCATATGCACATAATTCTGAGAAAGAGATTCCATTTTCTTTAGATAACTTATATAATTTTTGCAGACTTTCTTTGACTCTATTAGGTATGTTTCCTCCACGCTCCTTTGCAAGCCAGGAATCTTGATAGTGAATTGGATGAGTATCACTCTTTGGATCTCCTATGTATATTGCAAAAGGTGAACTTTGCCCTTTGAAATCACACTGTACAGTAAATTTTTTTATAGACTCAGCCATTTAAAGACCTCTACTTTTCTTTTTAACCGATTTTATAGAAGATACAAGAGGTGGTTTTTTGATAAAATCTTGCCTATTAAACACACTTTCTTTGCCTTCTAAAGCTCGACGAACATCGGCTCTGCTTAGCTGTGACTCTTTTGCTAACCTCATTCCATGCTTTACCATAATATTAGCATATGCTAACACTTTTTTTACTAACTCTAGGTCACCATTCAGCATTTTAACTAATGCTTGAAATACCTCCGCTAAAGTTAATCCATCAGCACCTACAACCTTATTTTCTACAAAATTGACAACTTCTTCAAATTTATATTCAACACCATCATCTTGAGGTATAAGGGTAACATAATCCGTATCTTGACTATTCATAACCAAAGCACTATCGCCTTTAAACTTATATTATATATATAAATACTCCACTATTTTATAGTATGGCACGCTATAGTTAAACATTTATTAATAATATGCTTACTTATATACACGAATTAATTGATAAAAGCCAAGGATCAATATCCATCAGTAATTTTATGAATGCTGCTCTATATCATAAAGAGTACGGCTATTACATGAATAAATTACCACTTGGCAAAGATGGTGACTTCATTACTGCACCTGAAATTAGTCAGCTATTTGGTGAAACAATTGCAGTGTGGATAATGAATACATGGGAAAAATTAGGAAAGCCATCAAAATTTTCTCTAGTTGAACTTGGACCAGGTAAAGGAACACTCATTCATGATGTAATAAGAGTCACCAAAAAATATAGCTGTTTTTTTAGCTCAATGGACATTCATCTAGTTGAGATAAGCCCTATTTTACAGAAAATACAAAAGGAAAAATTAAAGGGATTAGATATTAATTGGCACACAGATGTCGACAACTTACCAAATCAGCCAACTATTTTTTTTGCAAATGAGTTATTTGACGCCCTTCCAATTGACCAATTTATTTATCGTGATAAGCAGTGGTATGAAAATAGAGTAATAAAACAAGATGATGGCAGTCTTTCATTGTCACTCCAGTGCTTAACCAGACCAAAAACTGGATTCCAGACTGGAATGACAGGGGGTTTCAATGGTGCAGTAGTGGAAGTATGCCTAGCCGGAATCGAAATATTAAAGAAACTTGAGAATAAGATAGTCAATAACGGAGGAGCTGCCCTGATTATAGATTATGGTTATGTATATCCTTCATACAAGAGCACTTTGCAATCGATAAGGCAGCATAAATATACTAATTTTCTTGAAAACGTCGGTAATAGTGACATCACTGCACTTGTGAACTTTCAATCATTAAAAGATTCATTAAGGCACGTAAATTGTGAGATTTTGACTCAAAGAGAATTTTTACACCTTTTTGGTATAAAGGAAAGAGCACAAGCTTTAATGAAAAATGCAAGTAATGAACAGAAGAATAAGATCTTCAGTGAATTTTTAAGGTTAACTGAAAATATGGGTACTCTCTTTAAGGTAATGCTGATTCACCATTTGTAGTCTTGTGTAGTTCTTATGTTAAATGTTTTGATTATAAACATTAAAAAATTTACTAAATAAAAAGAAGGCAGAAGAAACGTATCTGTGTGGCAAAATAAGGTAGAAGAGAAAAGACACCTATAGAAAAAATGGTTTCACATAAACCTGATAGTTTATATATCTCCCAAAAGATGATCACCAACACCTTCACTTTTTGCATCACTAAATTTACTTGCCACTTTATCAATAGTCCAAACGAGTGGTGTAACAACGAGCGCAGCAGCCCAGATAACAGCACTAACAGCATAATTCAAAACTGCATTAACAAATTTAGATAATGCACTACTATGGTCCCATGCCTTACATGACAACATGGATGAATAATCTATTAACGATTTTGTGTTACGCTTAAGATCAAAACTATCTACTACTTTCGCTAATCCTTTTGCCGGCCAGTATGACAAATACGCCAATGCTAGATATAAAGGTTGCAGAATTACACTAGCTAACGCAAAAGTAATAATCCCAATCATAGAAGGATTTTTTTTGTAACTACCAAGAGCTACATTTTTCACTGGCCCAACAACACTGTTGATAAGGTAAACGGATTTATAGAAACTATTTTGTGGAATTTTGTTACATCCAACACTTTTGGTAGGAACATCTCCGAATTTAACATATTTCTTAAAATTACTATATGAACTTGGCATATTAACCCTCTAAAAATAAAAAAATAGTTACCTTATCAGTATAGATTATTATAGTTACCTTATCAGTATAGATTATTTTAGAATAACTGCAACAAACATCACTAAATTATGTGTTGCGCAAAAGCACATATTACCATACCATCGAAAATAAAGAGGTCAGCATGAGTTTTACTTTACCTGAGCTGCCATATGATAAAGCAGCTTTAGAACCTTACATATCTGCAAATACATTGAATTTTCATTATGACAAGCACCATAAGGGATATTTAAATAAACTCAACGAACTGGTTGAAAACACAGATTATCAACATATGGAAATTGAGGAATTAGTAACGAAAGTTCATGGAAATAATAATACAGTTCCTATTTTTAACAATGCAGCACAAGTTTGGAATCACACTTTTTATTGGAATTCAATGAAAAAAAATGGTGGTGGTGAGCCTAAAGATGATGGTCTTCTAGCAAAAAAAATTCAAGATGATATTGGTGGCTTTGACAAATTTTGTGAAGAATTTTCAAATTATGGAGTAAGCCAATTTGGCAGTGGATGGGTGTGGTTAGTACTTGAAAAAGGAAAACTCAAAATCACTAAAACTCCAAATGCGGATCTACCGCTAATTTATGGCCAGGTGCCACTACTTACTATGGATGTATGGGAGCATGCATACTATTTGGATTGCCAAAATCGCAGAATTGACTACATAAAAGTTTTTCTTGATCATTTGATCAATTGGGATTTTGTAGAAGAGAATTTAAAGAAGAATATATAAGATGAATATACCACAAGTAACAAAACTAGATAATGGTCTGCGCATAATAACTGAGCGAGTGCATGAAGTTGATTCCGTAGCTTTAAATATACGAGTTGGTGTTGGCAGTAGAGCTGAAAGTGCAAGTCAAAATGGAATATCTCATTTCCTAGAGCACATGGCTTTCAAAGGAACAAAGACAAGAACTGCTTTTGAAATTGCAAAAGCTTTTGACGACATAGGTGGAGCTTTCAATGCTTGCACCGGTAGAGAAAGTACAAGTTATTACGCAAAGGTTCTTAAAAAAGATATAAAGACTGGCATTGATATATTAATAGATATATTAATGAATTCTACATTTCCAGAGGATGAATTGGAACGCGAAAAGGGTGTTGTAATACAAGAGATTTTTCAAACTAATGATTCACCGAGCGATATCATTTTTGATAAGTATTTTGAAGCAGCTTATAAAGATCAACCATTTGGTAGATCAATCCTGGGCACGCAAGATACTGTCAAATCTTTTACTCGAGAAGATCTGAATAACTACATAAATGAGCATTACTTTGGCGGAAATATGATATTTGCTGCTGCAGGAAATGTTGAGCATGAGGAAGTTGTTCAATTAATCAAAGACTTTCTCTCAAAGATTCATTCAAAAGAGCTGAAAAAAAGCGAGAATGCAGGTTATACCAGTGGTGAGTATCGAGAGCATCGTAAATTAGATCAAGTACATTTATTAATTGGTCTACCTAGTGTTTCTCGTGATGATAATAGATATCACACATTCAAAGTTCTTGATGCCATACTGGGAAGTGGCATGTCATCACGCCTGTTTCAGGAAGTAAGAGAAAAGCAGGGTCTTGCTTACTCCATTTACTCATTCAACTCTAGTTATGCTGATACAGGAATGCTCTCCATTTTTGCCGGTACAGATAGTAGTAATCTAGATAAGCTTTTAAAATCCATAACGACAGAGCTAAAGAAATTGTCCACAGACAATCTGAAGGAAGAAGAAGTAAATAGAGTAAAAGAGCGAGTAAAATCCCAAATTTTAATGTCACGCGAAAGTGTTAGCTCGCGTGCTGAAACGTTAGGACACTACTACGGCAACTATAATAAATACATCAGTAAAAACGAATTAATAGAAAAAATTAGTGCTGTTACTATTTACGATATAAAAAAAGCAGCAGAAGAATTGCTATCTCAGCATGAAAAAATTACTTTAGCTGCGATTGGAGAAATTAATTCACTGCCAAGTTACGATAAAGTGGTTTCTATGCTTAGTGTACTTTAGTTATGTTGCTTATGCTCACTAAAAAGTTCAATGAATGGTTGCAAAATCCTTTCTATAAAAAGTTTGCTTTCTGGTTCATCGCGTATACCACTAATCATTTTATTGTAAGCCTGAACAGACGAAATCTGTAAAACCAAAAAGAAACTCTTTCTCTTTACTTTATGTTTTTTGGATATAGTTTTACGAAGAAGCGCTTCTGCAGCTATAACCGAAACAATCAATGGTGCTATAAATGCCCGTTTGAAAGCATGGTTTTGGGGGAAACGGTAAAGCCATTGATGGAGTTCTTTCTGGACTACCTCGTTTAGAAGATTGTATAACCTAACCGTCCCAAGCTGAAGTGCTTCTTATCATAATAGTATAGGAGGAATTTTATATGGCAGAAGCAAAAAGTAAATTAAAAATAATAAACCCTGACGCATCAGGGATTGATATTGGCTCGACTGTACATTATGTATGTGTACCTGAAGGAAGAGATGAACAACGTATCCAAAAATTTGGGTGCTTTACAGTAGATCTACACAACTTAGCAAAGTGGTTAAAAAAGTGTCAGGTTAGAACTGTGGCCATGGAGTCAACTGGAGTATATTGGATTCCCTTATTTCAAATATTAGAATCATATAAATTTGAGGTAAAACTAGTAAATGCGCGACATGTCAAAAATGTGCCTGGTAGAAAGTCTGATGTTCAGGATTGTCAATGGCTGCAACAATTGCACAGCTATGGACTGCTTCAAGGATCATTTAGACCGGATAATCAAATGTGTGTATTGCGTAGTTACGTTAGACAACGTGCTAATCTAATTGAAAATGCAGCTAAACATACTCAACGTATGCAAAAAGCGCTAATTCAAATGAATATTCAATTGCATAAGGTTATTAGTGATATCAACGGTTTAACAGGCATGAAAATTATTAAAGCAATAATTGAAGGAGAGAAAGACCCCCAAAAACTAGCTGAATTTAGAAATTCAAACATGAAGAATGACAAGCCTACTATAGCAAAAGCATTAACAGAAGACTATAGAGAAGAACACTTGTTTGCACTAAAACAAGAATATGCAGCATATACTTTTTTTCAAGAGCAAATAACGGAATGTGATAAAAGTATAGAGAGTTACTATAAAACATTTGAGGCAAAGTCAAATGAGAACAGGATGTTGAATAAAATACGAAAGCGGAAGCAGAAGAATGGTCCAGATTTTGCTGCGGATGAGGATTTAAATCGAATAACCGGGATAGATTTTACTAAAGTCCCGGGATTTGATGTATTAAGTGTACAAACTATCATTTCGGAAACAGGTATAAATCATAATAAATGGCCAACAGAAAAACATTTTTCTTCCTGGCTTGGATTAAGCCCTGCTAATAAAATTACAGGAGGAAAAATTGTTGGAACAGGAACTCGTAAAGTTATTAACCACGCTGCGAATGCATTTCGAATGGCTGCCCATTGTGTGTTGAGAAGCAAAAGTGCAATAGGTGCATATAGTAGAAGGCTGAAAAAAAGGCTAGGAGCACCAAAAGCAATAACTGCGACAGCAAGGAAATTAGCATGTATCTTTTATCAAATGTTGAAATATGGACAAGAATATGTAGAGAAAGGAATGAACTATTATGAAACACTTTACAAAGAGAGAGTAGTCAAAAATTTGCTTAAAAAAGCAAAGGAATTTGGTTATATACTAATGAAAGAGGAGCCGATAGATGAAAAAGGTTCTTAGGAGTTTGTTAGAAGATTGTAAAAAAACATTTAGTATTTTATTTTCCTTGACTCTATTCTAGTATAGAGGAATTATTAGTACTAGAATTAAAATTACACACTGTATTTTAAATTTATGGAGGTTTAGTAATGTGGAGTAGACTGATTATAATGTGTTGTTTTTGTTTGCTTCTTACTGGTGTAAGTTCTTGCCCTAAAAAAGGAGTAAATACGACAAATAAAATGAATGCTGTTGTTAAGCAGATAGGTGATAAAAGAGTTTTCTTTGGTTATGATGAATCTAGTATCAGTGAAGTGAGTGCAGATGTATTACTTGACGTGATGGAAGTGTTACAAAATAATCCTGACGCAAAGGTCACTTTAACTGGTCATACTGACAATCGTGGTTCTCACGAGTATAATCTTGCACTAGGAGCTAGAAGAGCAGATGCAGCTAAAAAATTTATGGTCAGCTGTACACCTTATCTAGAAAATAGAATAAAAACTGCTTCTAAAGGTGAAACTGAGCCTTTGGTTAATGTAAAAGATGATTCTAGAAATTCTAAATATGAAAAAGAGCATGCTAAAAATCGTAGAGTGGAATTTTCATTTTTTGGGATAAAGAAGTAGTTTCTTGCATTAAAACCTGGGTCCCAGTGTCAAGCACTGGGATGACAAAAGAGAGCAATTCTGGCTTGTTAGCGGCGATATACCACAAATAAGTCGCTGTATGACGTAGAGACTATCTGGCGATCAAGAAACATAATGAAATTAGAGTTATTATTTCAAAATATAGCTAATAGCTTTGCTTTCCATAATCAAATCGCAGTTGCAGTATCAGGTGGTGTAGATAGTATAGTCTTACTGCACTTAATGACTAACTGGGCAAAAAAAAACAAGCTTTCACTTCCTATAGCATTAACAGTAAATCATGGGTTACGTTCAGAGTCTCAAAAAGAAGCTGATTTTGCTGTAAGCTATGCAAAAGAACTTGGGGCAAAGGAATCGTTCATGTTAAATTGGGAGAAGAAAAATATTAAAGGCAATATTCAGTTGCAGGCACGAAAAGCACGGTATAACTTATTAACAAAATGGTGTAAAAATAATAATGTTAAATATTTATTTGTTGCTCACCACAAAAATGATCAAGCAGAAACGTTCTTGTTGAGATTAGAGCGGGGTAGTGGCGTAGATGGATTATCATCAATGGATTACAAATCTTTCTTAAATGGTGTTTATATATTTAGGCCGTTGTTAAATTTTAGTCGTAGTGAAATAGAAAGGTATGCTAAGCTTCATCAGTTAAGATGGATCGAAGATAGAAGCAATTATGACTTAAAATACAGACGAACTTTATACCGTAACTTACTTAAAGCAAGTGATAATCAAGATGTTCTAACAGAGCGAATATGCCTTACAGCACTTCATATGAAAAGAGCTGCAAAAGCGTTGATGCACTACACACGCCTTGCATTTGATGATTGTGTTAATGTTCATGATTTTGGTTATATTGAAATTAAACTAAGTGAATTTTATCAATTGCCAGAGGAAATAGCCTTGAGGCTTCTTCTTTACTCTATAATGGCAATTGCCAGCAAACATTATAAACCAAGGTACAACAGCCTTATCGTAATATTTAATAAAATATTGCAAAAGGGTAGTAATGTTAACTGTACACTTTCTGGGTGCAAAATAAGAAAATATGGAGAAAATATCTTAATAATTAGAGAATCGTCAAAGATACAAGAAATTACTGTAAATTTGCCTATGTGCGAACCCATTACATGGGACAATAGATTTGGCTGTACAATACTTAGCAATCAGAAGTGTTCAGTAACTATTGCTCCGCTAAAGAAAACACAAAAAATTCCTGAATTTCTAAAAGATTACAACTGCTGCCCTGAAGTTTTTTACTCTTTACCTGTAGTCCTAAAAGATGGAAAGATGTTTGCTTATCCATGTATGAAACATAATAGTAAGAGCACTAGTGATGGCGAGATTAAATATTTTATCGCTAGTATAATAAAGGAAAATTTGCTAAAGTTAACTAATATTTAATTAAGGGTTAGAATGAGTGGGACAAGATTTTTTAAATTTGTTTTATTATGTCTAACAATCGCTGCTTTTATTTATCTTATGTATGTTCTTTTTTTAAAAATTAAAGCTGCTGCGGCCACTATATCCTTCATGCCTATTATTATAACATCTGCTGTAGTGACATGTTCAGTAATATGCACTGCGGTTGTATTAGGTCTTGCTATTTGTTTTGCTATTTATTTAATGAAACCATCTAAAGTAATAGAAGGTGAGCAAGGTGAGCAAAAAGTAACACTTAATAATGTCATCTTATCAGATGAAATAAAAGAAGAGCTACGTATGATTTGTAATGATATATCACAAGAGAAGAAGGTAATGTTTGAAAAAGTTGGTTTTAACCACCACAGGGTTACCTTTTATATGGTCCACCAGGAAATGGTAAAACACTTATTGCTCGCGCTGTTGCAGGTGAAGCTAATATCTCATTTGAAAGTATTTCGGCCTCTGAGCTTGTTGGAGAGTATGTTGGTCAAGGTGTATATCATGTACGCAACTTTTTTAAAAGAGCAAAAAAGAATGCTCCTTGTATAATTTTTATAGATGAAATAGATTCCATAGGTGCAAAGCGCAATTCTATTGGTCATCACGTAAGTGAAAATTGCGCTAAAACTTTAAACCAACTATTGACCGAAATGGATGGTTTTAATTTTAACAAAGGTGTAATAGTAATTGCTGCAACTAATCGTCGTGAAGTTTTAGATGAAGCGCTTCTTAGGCCTGGCCGTTTTTCTAAGCATATCTATATTTCCCTACCAGAATTGGGCTCACGAGAAAAGATATTAGATCTTTATATGAAGAATGTGCCAGTTGGATCAGATCTAAACCTTAAAGAAATTGCAGAAAAAACTGAAGGCTATTCAGGCGCTGAGTTATCTAATTTAGTAAATGAGGCCAAGCATAATGCCGTAAGGCGTACTCAAGAGCAAAAAATAGAAGAACCTGTTGTTAGCATGGGTGATTTTACAAAAGCACTTGAAGAGTTTAATAGTACACATAAAAAATTCAAGAATAGAAAAGCGAGCAATACAGGTAATAATGTAATAAGTGCATTACTACAACCTGCTGTAGAAAATTATATGCAGCAGCATCTTACCAGTACATAACACATATACTTATTGCAGTGAAAAACAACTTTTTAAATTTGTAATTATTTTTCTAAAGTTTACTACTCTTTTCCAACAGTGAAAAAATGGAAAGGTGGTTGCTTATCCTGATGTAAATTATAACGAAAAAATACGGTGATGATAAGATTCGATTCATTATTAATAGCACGATAAAACAAAATTTGGTAAGCTTGATTAGTATTTAATTAGAAATGTAAATGAAAAAATTTTTAGAAGGCTTATTGATCTGGTTAGTGATTATTGTTCTTATTTCAGTTGCTTATATTCAATTTAGCGGAAGTATAGGTAAGAGTAAAACAACCATACCTTTTTCAGAATTTTTAACTAGACTAGAAGATAATGATATAGAAAATATTACAATAAGAAACCAAAGCATCGAAGGGAAGTTTAGGGATGGGTCAGCCTTTAACTCAAGTGGTGTTATATATAGTGACTTAATAAAAAGTTTGCATGATAGGAAAGTGAAGTTCTCCTTTTCAATTGGAGACTCTGCAATAGGTATAATTGGTGGATTACTTATTCAATGGGTTCCGACGCTTATCTTTATCGGTTTATTACTTTTCCTTTTTAAACAAACGCAAGCAGGAGGTAATAGAACTATAAGCTTTGGCAAATCAAAAGCTAGGCTTATGACTACTGGAAAAAAAGTGACATTTGATGATGTTGCTGGGATTGATGAAGCAAAAGAAGAGTTGGTTGAAATTGTTGATTTTCTTAAACAAAGGCAAAAATTTCAAGTGTTAGGTGGGAAGATACCAAAAGGATGTCTTTTAATTGGTTCCCCTGGAACTGGTAAAACTCTACTTGCTCGTGCAATTGCAGGTGAAGCTAATGTACCGTTTTTTAGTATTTCTGGATCTGATTTCGTTGAAATGTTTGTCGGTGTTGGTGCAAGCCGTGTCCGGGATATGTTTGATCAAGGCAAGAAAAATGCTCCTTGTATAATTTTCATAGACGAAATAGATGCAGTAGGTAGGCATCGCGGCATTGGTCTTGGTGGCGGTAACGACGAAAGGGAACAAACATTAAACCAGTTACTGGTTGAGATGGATGGTTTCGAGTCTAATGAAGGTGTGATAATAGTTGCTGCAACTAACCGTCCAGACGTCCTAGATCCAGCACTACTTAGACCTGGTCGTTTTGACCGACAGATTACTATTTCTTTACCTGATATAAATGGGCGTGAGAGAATATTAAATACGCATATAAAGAAAATATCGATAGCACCAGATGTAAACGTAAAAACAGTTGCGAGGGGAACGCCAGGTTTTTCAGGGGCTGATCTAGCAAATTTAGTGAATGAGTCTGCGCTTATTGCTGCAAGAAGAAATAAGAAAATTGTTACCATGGATGATTTTGAGTATGCACGTGATAAAGTGATGATGGGCATGGAAAGAAGGTCCTTAGTCATTACAGAAGAAGAAAAAAAGCTTACTGCTTACCATGAAGCTGGTCATGCAATAGTTGCAGTTAATATGTCTGCTTCTGATCCTATACACAAAGCAACAATTATTCCACGTGGTAGAGCACTTGGTTTAGTTATGAGACTACCAGAAACAGATAGAGTGTCCCTCACAAGAGAAAAGATGCTAGCAGATATAACTGTTGCAATGGGTGGACGTGTGGCAGAAGAGCTAGTTTTTGGCTATGATAAAGTCACAAGCGGCGCATCTTCAGATATAAAACTAGCATCAGATTTATCACGTGCTATGGTGACAAAATGGGGAATGAGCGACAAAATAGGGCCAATATATCACAATCGTGAACAAATCACACATGATTCTGAGACAATTTCTGAAGATACGTTAAGACTTATAGATGAGGAAATAAAGAAAGTTGTATTTTCTTGCTATGAAAAAGCAAAAGACATTTTAACCAAGCGTAGGAAAGACTTGGAGCTCATTGCTGAAAATCTACTGGAGTTTGAAACTTTAACAGGAGATGAAATAAAAGACATATTAAGTGGAAAAAAAATTGTTAGAAATGAAAATGAAGGTAAAGAAGAGATAAGAAGATCCTCTCTCTAATTAGATCTGACTTTGATTTAACTGCTAAAATAAAAATCTTTAACCAGAATCTAAACTACAAAGCTATAATTAAACCTCTGCATTTTACCAATGAACTTCCTTGAACATTTTTCCAATTTTTTTCTAAATAACTCTTTGCCTATTTAAATAAGTATGTTCAGTATTAGAGCTTTCCAGACCGCTATTAGGAGAAAGCTTGACCTTTAAACATCTCTATTAGCTTTAATAAAGGAGCAGTTCTTGCTACAATGGCTCCTATAACAGCAGTAGCACCCATGATGAGAAGAATCGGTTCTGCAGTGGTGATTACACAAAGCTCAATACATAAACCAGCAATGACCATACCAACCATTGTACCAATGAAAGCACCTACAATTATGGACGAAACTACAACAATTAATTGTCCTATTTTTGAACTAAGTGGTACTTCTCTTTTACCTCCAACACAACCTTTGAATTTCGCTTCGATCTTCCTCCAACATCCTTAATTGTCTTTTCAAATTTTAATAGCGACTTGTTGTTTAGTCTATAGCTAACCGAAGTAAGATTTTCTCAAAGGGTGGGGTAAAAAGGTATAATACTGCTTTAATGAAGGTAGAATGATGCCAAAGCCATATAGTGAGGACCTGAGGGAACGAGTTTTAAAAGTGGTAGACGAGAAAAAATGACAATAGAAGAATTCGAAAAGGTTGTAGAAAAAATGCGCCCAGAGTGGGAAAAAGTTCAAGAACAGAAGAAATACCATGGAAGAACGTCAAGACTGCCTGTATTGGAAGACAAAATACTCTGTATAATTCTATATTATCGAACTTACATAACGCACCGATTCTTGAGCTAACTATTCAACTTTCATAACTCAAGCATCTACCGATTACTCAAGAAAATGGAACCACTTTTGGCTAAGAAAGTCTCAATAAAAAAGGATAGAACTATGACGCCAGAAAGAATTTTGAAAATATTAGCAGATGTTACAGAACAACCAATACAACGATCAAAAGATAGGAAGAAAAGAAAATTGTCTTATTCCGGAAAGAAAAGAGTAAATACAATAAAAACAGAAATTGTTATAAAAGAAGATGGGCAAATTCTATCAGTGTCAAAGTCACACAGAGGTCGAATTCATGATTTTAAGATACGAAAACAGGAAAAAATGTTGTCAAAAGAGAATATCAAGTATGTTGATTCTGGGTATCAGGGGTGGCAAAAATTGCAGAGTAACGTTGTAATTCCATATAAAAGGTTATAATGCACCCATTTGTCTAGACCATTTTTTTCAAAGTGATCCGATTTTTAAAATGAATATGTTGATAAATACGTCGACACACATTTAAAGTATTTATCAATATATTCATTTACTGTTTATGATAATAAAGATCAGCAGGAACTTTATAATGTAGAGTCTGATGTCGCCTTCTATAGTTATACCAAGCAACAAAATCATTTATTATAAGATTTAAATCTCTGATACTATTTGGTCTATAATAATATATAGCTTCTTGCTTTAAAGTTCTCCATAAGCGCTCAACAAATATATTGTCGAAGCAACGTCCTTTATGGTCCATACTGATTTTAATATTAGCACGCTCTAATTCCATAATAAAGTTGTAGCTAGTAAACTGCACCCCCTGATCACTATTAAAAATCTCAGGTTTACCTTGTTTTAGAGCTTCTTTGAGAGTATAAAGGCAAAATCCAGCATCGAGATATGGTGATAATGAATGAGCAATAATATAGCGACTATACAAGTCCATTATTGCCACAAAATAGATAAACTTACCTTCTACCATAATATATGTTATATCAGTAGCCCATACCTGATTAACTCTACAAATAATCAAATCTTTGAGTAAATAAGGATATATTTTATGCTTTTTTTCTTTAATACTTGTATTACATCTTTTTCTACAATACAGCCCACTAATCTTCATTTTTTTCATAATTCTTAAGATTTTTTTGTGATTGACTACTACTCCACTCGCTATGATTTCAGCAGTAATTTTACGATATCCATAACGGCAATCAGAAGCCAAATATACTTCTTGAATCAAATTTGCTACTTCACTTTCGTTATTAATTATAGGCCTATAATATAGGCTAGATCTGCAAATCCCCAATAAATCAGCCTGTTTCCTAATTGACAGATCAGAATCTTTTTCTATAAACCTTACTCTATCTTTTTTGCTTATTTCAGTAATTTTTTTTTCAAATAGCTATTTTCCACTGTCAATTCTCCTATTACTTTATGTAAACTTTCTATTTCTTGCGCTAAGATTCTTTGTTTTCTCGCACTTTCACTTTCTTCAACAAATAGGTCTTTTAACCTTGCCAATACTCTATCACGCCAATCATATAGATTTGTTGATGGTATTTTATATTCACTACATATCTCAGCTGTGCTTTTTTGATTTTTTATTGCTTCCAAAGCTATCTTTGCTTTTAACTCTGGTTCATATTTTTTTGTTGCCATACTTTTACCCCTTTACCTTCCTACTCGGATCAACCATTTTTTTTTGGTCTAGTTTATGGGGTGCATTATAATCCTTTTCACCACTTCTTGATGCTGCGGACAATCGAGCAAAATTCTAAAATCTTCTTCATCAGGGTGTGTTCCCCAATCTCCACAAACTCTTAATACTCCTCTATCAAAATCAGTCAGCTCCGGAAGTGGTGGAATATAGTCTGGATCTGAAGAATCTGTTTTGAAAAACGGCTCAAAGCCAATTTGTGAATTTGCATCATTGAGATAATGCTCCTTAATGTAAAAAACAAATCCTATTACTGGTATTATCAAGCACAAGATTAACCTAGCTATTTTCGACATAATCATATTCATAAAGAAGCTAGGGTATAAGCAACAACTTAAAAAAGTTTTAATCTAATGTTGATCGCAGTCCTGGCATCTCATCACCACTTAGCCAACTTAAAAACGCTCCCCCACCAGTTGAAATATATGTAAAATCTTTATCGGCAAGACCTGCAGCATTTACTGCAGATAGGCTATCTCCTCCCCCTATTACACTGGTTAATTTTCCTTCGTGTGTCAAATCACTTACTACTCTCATCACCTCTACTGTACCATTTGCAAAAGCTGAATGTTCAAAAACACCAATAGGTCCGTTCCACAGCAGAGTTTTACTGCTTGCTATTATACCGCTTATTGTGCTTAAAGTTTGAGGTCCGATATCTAAAATTATATCACCGTCCAAAATGGATTCAATTTTTCTTAAAACGCCAGTGCTATAATCAGAATTTACTGCAACCAAAACGTCTTCTGGCACAACTATTTTGCAATTGTTTTTATTTGCCGTCTCAACAATATCGTGCAGAAGATCATCAACGCCATTTTGAAAAAAAGACTTGCCTATATTAACTTTATTAAATAACAAAAAATTATTAGCAATTGCGCCGCCCAGAATAAGGTAATCAACCTTTTCTGCTAGCTTTATAAGCATTTTTATTTTAGTTGATATTTTAGCTCCACCAACTATCGCAGTAATAGGTTTAGCGTCAAACGATATAGCTTGCTCAAGATACTTTAGCTCATCTTGCAAGCAAAATCCTGCATAAGAAGGTAAAAATTCCGTAATGCGTGAAATAGAAGCGTGAGCTCTGTGAGAGCAAGAAAACGCATCATTTATATATATATCTGCTAGAGATGCTAATTGTTTAGCAAAATTTGAATCATTCTGCTCTTCTTCTTTATAAAACCTCAGATTCTCTAGTAATATTATATCTCCTCCATCCATCGCATTTATTGCTCTTTGTACTCTCTCACCAATACAATCATCAATAAATTTCACTTCTTTGCTTAGCAGCCGCGATAAAGTTTCAACTACGTTTTTTAGCGATAAGTTACTGTCTTTGGCTTTTGGACGCCCAAAATGTGAGATAACAATAACTTTTGCACCCGCATTTGCCAAATACTGAATGGTAGGTAGAGCTCTCAAAATACGAGTGGCATCACAAATTCTTTCATTTTTTATAGGAACATTGAAGTCGACCCTGAGTAGAACATTTTTATTGTGAAAATCACAACTCTCTATGCTAGGTACATTTATCATAAAATTAAAGAGCTATAAAGTTACTATATAATAGTTTAACCTAAAGCAAAGTATACAAATGAAGAGATCTTAAATGCCAAATAAATTAATAAATAGGAAAATTACTACAAATACTTTCAACTTTATTTTTTACTGCTCTTTCAATATCAGGGCTATTTCCATCAATTAATCCCTGAATTACTTCATTTATTAGATTAGCTACTTCTCTAAAATCTTCTTTCTCAAGTCCGCGTGTTGTCTCAGCAGCGGTACCAAAACGGAGCCCTGAAGTAATGGTTGGTTTTTCTGTGTCAAACGGCACGGAGTTTTTATTGCAGGTAATGCCAGCTCTTTCAAGGCTATTCACAACGTCCTTTCCAGTCAATTTCCGTGATCTTAAATCAACTAGCACTATATGAGAGTCAGTGCCGCCAGTTATAATGTCAAGTCCATGTTCTTGCAGCGCTTGAGCTAACACTTTTGCATTTTCTACAACTTTTTTACTATAAGTTTTAAACTCTGGCGCTAATGCTTCCTTAAATGCAACAGCTTTTGCAGCTATCACATGCATAAGCGGTCCACCTTGCAACCCTGGAAAAACTGCAGACTGAATTTTTTTATGTAACGCTTCATCATTTGTCATTACCACTCCGCCACGAGGACCTCGTAGAGTCTTGTGAGTTGTTGAAGTTATAACATGCGCATATTTGGCAGGTGATGGGTAACAACCTGCAGCAATAAGCCCTGAATAGTGAGCAATATCTGCAAGCAGATATGCACCAACTTTATTCGCAATTTCACGAAAGCGCTCGAAATCTATTTTTCTTGGATAAGCAGAAGCACCAGCAATGATTAGCTTCGGTTTATGCTCCAGCGCTAGCCTTTCCACCTCATCCATATCAAGCAGGTAAGTGTCTCTATTAACTGTATACTGAATCGACTTAAACCACTTACCAGAAAGGTTTGGTGCTGCACCATGAGTTAAATGTCCACCGCAGTTCAGTGACAATCCAAGTATTGTATCACCCGGAGCAAGCAGTGAAGCAAACACTGCTTGATTTGCCTGAGAACCAGAGTGAGGTTGAACGTTTGCAAATTTAACACCAAACAGCTTACAAAGCCTTTCTATAGCCAGATTTTCAACTTCATCTACATACTCACAGCCACAGTAATATCTTTTACCAGGATAACCTTCTGCATATTTATTAGTCAGAAAAGAACCCTGTGCTTCCATCACTGCTTTACTTGCAAAATTCTCCGATGCAATCAATTGCAACTGCGATCTTTGACGCTGCAGTTCCTTCTCTATAGAGAGATAAACTTCATTATCACAAGACTTTAAATTATTTTCAGAGTTACAAATCCTTTCTGAAGCAATTGTCATAAGACCTTTTCCTTAACCACATAAATCCAAAAACAGCCAAAAGCAGACATACAGGAATAATTGATATTGCTTTTACCAGCAAATCAGTACCATACAAAGGATTTCCTTGTATTACCGTTCCATTCCAACATAAGTCTATTATTTTTGCAATTCCAGTATGAAAAAAATAGCCAAAAACCATAACTATCATGTTTGATACAGCTGTGGCCAAGCCTACCAAGTTATTGTTTACATAACTTATTGCCTTGTAAATAGTAATTACCTGATACCCAGATGCAAAGCCGATAACAAGAAGTGTAGGTAATGCAATATATAAACCGCCAACTTGTGTAAAAAGCAAAAGAAAGCTAGCGATCATTGCAAAAGAACACGCAATAATCACCTCGTAATGTTTGTCTGGATACTTCTCCAGTAAATAAGCGAGAAAGAATGATCCAGCCCCCATGCCTATGAACATGAGAGAGGAAAGTGAAGATGCCAAATCTCCGGTCATTTGATATGCTTCACATAAGAACGCTTTTGCCCAACCATCAGCAAAACCTTCTAGTGGCCCAACCATCAAGCCCCCAAAAAAGCTGATTAGAATGATATGTTTATTGAAAAGTACAGTTTTTAAATCTTGAAGTATGTTGTCATTTCTACTCTCCTCTATGTTACTGTTTGGCGTTATTAAAAGCAATAGCAGAGCAAGTAAACAACCAAATGCTGAGAAAGTGTATATAACATAATTCCAACCAAATTTATTGAGCAAAAAGTCTAGAGGTAATCCACCATAAATAGCTCCCAGTAACCCTATTATTATAGATAAACTAGCCATCCTTGCTGATTTTTCTTGTGAGAAATACATACTTGCAACTTTAAAGAGCCCAATTGCCGAAGCAGATGACCCAACTCCAACAATCATTCTACCAAGTATTGAGTAATACCACTCATCAAAGCATATTAGTGGTAATGTCCCAGCAAACGTTAAGACAATACATGCAGGCAAAACAAACTTTGGCCCAAATCTATCAAGGGCAAGACCAACAGGTATGTGAGCAAGCGTATAGCCTATATAATATAGCCCACCAAATTGACCAACATCTGTAATACTTATGTTAAATTTCGTTATTAATTCAGGCGCGATTATATTTGGAATTACACGTAATATATACTGGTATGCATAAAATAGTGATGCTAGCAACCATATGAAAAAGTTTCTCTGCAATCCTAATATTACCTAAAAAACAGAATTATAGGTATTTTATCAGCAAGGAGCAACACTTTTGTAAATAGCTACTCTAATCCGAGTATCTTTCTTAAAAGAGACCTTTTAGCATATCTATAACTGGTTCATGGATAAGGTATATGAAAAAAATTATACCACAGATGATAAGGATTTTTATAATTTTACCTTTATTCGCCTTTACCATAAGTTTTATTTTTTTTATAAAGTTCATTTTATTTACGCTTTTATTTCATGACAGTGACTATATCTTAAATAATATAATTTTCAATGAAATTCAGTATCAGAAACGCTGCAGTTAACTAAATATTAACCTTTTCGTGTGTAAAATATAACATAAAAGCAAGGTGAGTGAATGAACATAAACACAGCAGACAACACACTACAAAACTACACAACAAAATACATTGAACAAACATTTACCGCACACACAGGCAATAGATACGACAAGTTGTATAGGGAACTCTTAAGCAGCGTAGAAGAAATAATAAAGCTTACTATAAACGAAGCAAAACAATATGATAAAAGCCTAGAAGAATTACATAACGATTCAAGATTTAATAAGAAATTTGTTCAAGCCTTCGCCAAATATCAGCTGATGGAATTCTTAAACACTCATCCAAAGAAGAAAGAGATCGTTGCAGAATTTAACGATGAACATCACATCAACAAAAGCGATTTAAAAATTTTAAAGGCAGGAAAAGATTTAGTTAATAAAATAAACGACATTAACTTAACTCAACAAAATGAGAAAAATGAAATATTGAACATTAGAAAGGTACTTGCTAAATCAATAGGAATGCCCTCTTCGAGAACTGAAAAATCCAAAGCAACTTTAGTAGAAAGTCCTGAGATGGTAAAAAATAGACGCACTTAACTTTTCCTAATTGGAAAATACTTTTAATCCTATGATACCCAGCACTACCAAAGCAAGGGAAAATAAACGCCCAAAATTTACTGGGTCATTAAAAAACATTATTCCTATTATCGCTGCACCTATAGAGCCTATACCAGTCCAAACTGCATAAGATGTTCCAAGAGGAATAGACTTCATTGCTAACGATAGCCAGTAAAGACTCACAGAACCGCTAACTAAAATAATTACTACAGGTATAAAACGAGTAAAGCCATTGCTATATTTCAGTGCTGTGGTCCATATTATTTCAACGAAACCAGCTAATAGCAAATACACCCAAGCCATAAATCAACTCTATCTTACTGAAATATTATACATAGGAATATTAAAAAGTTACCTTAGCATTTCGCATGCTTTAGTAATACTATCACATCCAATTTCTAATTGTTCCTGAGAGGTTGCATAAGAAATTCTGATAAAATTTTTCAGACCAAATGCAATTCCTGGAACAACAGCAACTAAATGATCTTCTAATAAATATTCGGCGAAATCAAGATCACTATTTATTACTTTACCACTTTTCGTGCTCTTATTCAACAAACCTTCACATGAGACAAACAAATAGAATGCACCTTGTGGAATAGATGCTGACAAGCCTGAAGCAGAATTTAGCTTTTTTACTACAAAATCTCTACGATCCTTAAAGATTTTTGTTCTTTCTTTCAAAAAACTATGATCACCGTTTAACGCTTCAACTGCTGCTGCTTGTGCTATTGAATTTGGGTTAGAGGTACTTTGAGACTGCAGTGTAGAAATAGCTTTTACTATATCACTCCTACCTGCAATATAGCCTATTCTCCAGCCCGTCATTGCATAGGCTTTTGATACTCCATTGACCACAAAAACTCTATCATAAAGTTTTGGCTCAACCTGAGCAATGGTAAAAAACTTTTCGTCGTATACTATGTGCTCATAAATATCATCTGTAACAACATTCACATGTGGATGTTTAAGCAATACTTGCGCTATGCTTTTCAATTCATCATATGTATAGACAGTTCCTGCCGGATTATTTGGTGAGTTAAGAATTAACCACTTAGTTTTCTCAGTTATATTGCTTTCCAGTAACTCCGGTGTCAGCTTAAAGTTTTGTTTGCACTCTAAAACAATTGGCAGACCGCCAAAAAGGCTTACCATATCAACATATGAAACCCAATAAGGAGCTGGAATTATAGCTTCATCGCCAGAGTTAATTGTTGCCATAAATAAGTTGAATAACACCTGCTTAGCACCAGCACCAACACAGATTTGACTAAGTGTATATTCTAGATTGTTATCCCTTTTTAACTTATTGATTATCGCCTCTTTAAGCTCACGCGTTCCATCAACAGCAGTATATTTAGTTTTACCTTCATTTATCGCTTGAATAGCTGCTTTCTTTATGTGATCTGGAGTGTCAAAATCCGGCTCTCCCGCAGCTAAAACGTAAATTTTCTTTCCTTCGCTTTTTAATCTGTTTGCCTTATCAGTCACAGCAATTGTAGGCGACGGTTTTATCAGAGACATCCTCTTTGCAAGGTCTGACATAATCTCACTAAAGTTAAATAAAAATGATAAACTCTACACAACAAAAAAGCTAGAAGTTTTATTATTTTACATAAAGGTTGGTATATTTATATTCTTAAATATAAATATTAAAAAACTTAATAAATTTAAAAAGGCAAATAAACCCCCGTATAGAGAGTTTTGACTCTATAATAATGTAAATTGGCATTGTAATAATGTGCTAACGCTTAAAATAAGCGCGATTTAGCTGAATGTAGAAAAAATAAAAAAGACATGCAGCCGCTATAATTTTATGTAATTTGCCAATAAATACTTGAGTTTTTTTACTGAATTTTGTTATTGAGCCCAAAAACAAGGATAAATACTCTTACTGATATGATAGGGAAAGTGGGAAGGTTTGTCAAGTAAGGTTTTCATTCCACCCTCATAAAGGCTTTTCATACAAGAGTTTTAGTAGTTTCTTACCAGGTCCACTAATGCAGCAATATTTTCAACCGGAGTATCAGGAAGCACTCCATGTCCGAGATTAAATATAAAAGGTAACCCTCTAAAACAATCTATTATACGCTTTGCTTCTTCAATTGCTTCTGACTTATTGTAGGCCAAAAGACTAGGATTAAGGTTCCCTTGCAGAGGAATTTTTAGATTTTCTTTCGCCCATTCTATTGGAACATTATAATCTATACTTACTGCAGATATACCTGTTTGCTCGCAGTAATCTGTATAAAGATTTTCAGCAGAGCGCGGAAAACCTATTATAGGAAAATCAGGAAACTTATTCTTTATTGCTGAAACAATTTTCTTTGTTGGCTTGATTACATACCTTTCAAACAGTTCTCCCTGCAATATACCAGCATTGCTGTCAAATAACTGAATAACATCTGCTCCAAACTCTATCTGTTTGATTAGATAAATAATTGTCGCTTCTGTTATTTTTTTAATTACTTCTTCTAGTTCTAGGGAACAGAAATGTAATACTTTAGAAAAAGTTTTACTACTACCACCCTCTATGATGTAGGAAGCTACCGTCCACGGCCCTCCAGCAAAGCCTATAAGGGACTTTTCCTCTGATAATTGGCTTCTTACTTTCCTGATGGCATTTAAGATTGGAAAGGTTTTAGTTTCAAATTCTTGTGAATTTTTTAACTCCTCAGAGCTTTTCACAGGTTTTATTATTGGACCCACACCGCGAACAAAATTCACATCACAACCTAAAACGTCAGCTATTATTAAAATGTCTGAAAAAATTATGGCTGCGTCCATATCAAATCTTTTTATTGGCTGTAGCGTCAGCTCTACCACTAAATCTATGCTATAGCATATCTCCATGAAATTACTCGTTTTTTCTACGGCTTTGCGATACTCAGGAAGAGATCTACCAGCCTGGCGCATTAACCAAATAGGTACTTTTTCATTTGGCTTATTCTGCTTAATAATTCTTACTATCGCTGGTTTGTTGCTTTCCAATCTATTTTATCTACTTTTTTCTATACTAAAGTATAGTAGTAATAATAGTTCTATCAATAAATTGTTATTAACTTAAAATTCAGTAAAAATTAGTGTTACTTAACTTGTGGATAAATATGTTAATAACTTCTATATACTATTGATTTTGCCTTATAATTTATGTGTATAAGTAAGATATTTATAATGTTAGTAATTTTCTTTTACGGAAAATACTTTACTATCATGTATTGTTACACAATTATGTATATGTCGTTGAGAAAGTTGTTGATCAATTGTTAGTATTTTATATTAACAAATAATTCACAAATTAATTTGACATTATTCACATGCTTATTAAACATTTAATAACAGTTTTCTTGATAGATCTGATCTAAAGACATTTTCACCATTAAAGGGAATAAATTGAATAAGAAAAGAACCTTAGTAGAAAAAATAGTATACAGAACTTTTCTCTTCCTCTTCAATAAAACTTCAATAAAACTTCTGTGTTAAAAAAGTGTGCGACTGAGGCATTAATGGGTGATCTGTCAGATCTTGACATACTTAATAGTCTATTAAAATTCCGTGATTGTAGTATCATGGATATAATGACTCCACGTAAGGAAATATGCTCAGTAGACATTAAATCAAGTAAGGATGAGTTAATAAAGAAGGTGAAAAACACTTGCTACACTAAAATACCAATTTATATAAATGACTTTGACAACGTAACAGGCTTTTTTTACGTAAAAGATGTTATTTTCAATAGGAATAAAAATTTTAACCTGGAAGATATTAAACAAAATATACTGTTTGTTCCAGCTTCGATGAAAACAACAGATCTTTTTGTTATGATGAAATCTTCTAAATTATATTTAGCTATTGTGTTGGATGAACATGGTGGAACTGATGGTTTAATTTCAATGACTGATCTTATAGAAGAATTAATACCAAACATTGATAACGGGAATGAGGTAAATTCAGAATACACCATTACTGAATTATCTCAAAGTAAGTTTGAAATGTCGGCAAGGACCCTTATAAAGGATATAGAAGAAAGTCTAAAAATAGAGTTGCGTGACTCTGAAGAAGATTACGCCACACTTAGTGGTTTGATTCTTTCAATTGCTGGTAAAATACCTTCTGTGGATGAAGTCATAAGTTATAAAAATGGTATAAAGTTTATCATCAAGGATGCAAATGAACGATATATTAACAAAATAATACTAGACTTAAGTGATTACAAAAATTAAATTTAATTTTTTTGGTAATAAGGTACTTTATCTTGGAAGTGAGAGATTGCAGTAGCCAGATGTGCAACTTAAATACGCGCTTAAGAGATTTCTTAATATGCAAAAATTTGTAGTTCTATACATTACTGTTTGATAATTAAAGGTAGGAATAGTTTTATTGGGGAGTGTTAAATAAACTGTGTCAAACCGCATTTTTAGTTCAACTC
>NZ_JAIUJX010000003.1:64995-96848 GCF_053891855.1 Wolbachia endosymbiont of Protocalliphora sialia | reverse complement strand
GGTTTGACACAGTTTATTTAACACTCCCTTTTATTGGTACAAAGTTATAAAAATTAGTTGTTTAAGTATTTTTAGCAATCTGTAACTTTCAAAAAGAAATTAACTACAGATTTTATGTCTAGGTTACTCCACAAAGTTTTTTCTTTCCTTATCCAAGATTGAAATTTATAGTATTGATTCCTTTTTATGAAATATGAAGCCATTTCAAGCTATAGTTAAGCCTATATTCAGTGAATTACTTTCACAAATACAATTGATTTTAGTGTTATAATGCTCTAACAATAAAGAAGTCATATAGATACTAATGTTTTTTGTGTCCAAAGGAATATCATTTTTTTTTGTTAACTTGCTCACTAATGATGTGCTTATTGATCTATGTTCATTTTCTACTTTTATAGTTAGTAGTGTTTTATCTTCTGTTTTAGCCAGCAAAATAGACACTAATTCAATTTGTGCTACTGCACTGACTATAGTTATCACCATATTGGAGATTATCTTATTTATTCTTTCAATTAAGTCTTCTGTAGGGCATTCACTTATCTTCCACTTAAGCTTTACTTTTTTTTTAATAGATAATTTTCTATATTGGATTTAGTCTTATCAAAGCTGCTATTATCTGATGAACGAGAATACGCTTGCTTCATAACTTTATATTTATATATTAAATCATTAGAGCTTTCTTCAAGTAGTGATGTTATTTCTTTTAGCATATTAGGATTGTTTTCTTCAAGCTCTTCCAATCCACCCACTATTCCTTGCATAGAATTAGCAAAATCATGAAGAATTCGTCCTGATAGGCATTCTGTTATTAACATTATGTTTTTATTCATTGGATAAAAGTATAAATGATTTAAGTTAACCCTATATTGGTAGGCACGTAGTAGTCAATTTAAGAGAAAGTTTCGTTGCGCTTTTTGTGTCAAAGCATTAATGTAGTATTAATAATTATAAGATTTATGAAGGCGTTATGAATACTTATGCTAAATCTGGAATAGACCTTAAACTATATAATGAACTAATAAAAAAAGTTAAACCTATTATTGAAAAGACTAAAGGAGAAGAAGTAATTAGTGAAGTAGGATCATTTTCCGCATTGTTTGACTTTTCTTCGCTGAGTAAGAAATACGACCATCCAGTACTTGTTTCCTCAACTGATGGAGTGGGCACAAAACTATTAATAGCTCAAGAGGTGAATAAGCATGATACTATAGGTATAGACTTAGTTGCAATGTGTGTAAATGATTTACTTGCACAAGGAGCAACACCTTTATTTTTCCTTGATTACTTTGCAACAGGCGTTTTAAACAAAAACGTTTTATTGTCTGTAATCCAGGGCATTGCAGAAGGATGCAAGGAATCTAAAATAGCATTAGTTGGTGGAGAAACTGCAGAAATGCCTGGAATGTATGGTAACAATCACTATGACCTTGCAGGGTTTGTGGTTGGTGTTGTTGATCGAAAGCAAATTCTTCCAAATTGTAGTATAATGAAAGCAGGTGACTGTGTAGTTGGTTTAGAATCAAATGGAATTCACTCAAATGGATTTTCTTTGGTGCGCCATATTTTCAAAAGCTTAGGTATAAATTATAACGACTCATCTCCATGGAATAATAAATCTTGGGGTGAAATATTACTTAAGCCAACAAAGATATATGTTGATTCTTTGTTGCCTATTATGCAAAAGGTAAAAGGCATTGCGCATATAACAGGTGGCGGGTTAATAGACAATATTCCAAGAATTCTCTCAGGAAATTTATTTGTAGACATAAATATTAATTCTTGGAAATGGCCAGATATATTTTTATGGCTGAAAGAAGAAGGCAAAATAGAAAAGAGAGAAATGTTAAAAACATTTAATTGCGGCATAGGTATAGTACTGATTGTAGATCCCGATAATATGAAGGATGTGGAAAGCCATTTCCAAAAGCGTGGAGAAAAAATTGAGATTATTGGAAAACTTGATGAAGCATGTCAGCCTCCACTTGATAGAGTAGTATTTAGTTAGTCTAACTTTACCGACAGTCTTTTTGCAACTTCTGAGTATGCTTCCTTTAAGTTTCCTAGATTTAAACGGAAAACATCTTTGTCTAGCTTTTTATGAGTATTTTTATCCCATAGCCTACAATTATCAGGGCTGATTTCATCGGCTAAAATGATTTTAGTGCTGTTGTTTATCAATTTGCCAAATTCTAACTTGAGATCAACTAAATATATATTTGCATTTGAAAATAGGTCGACTAAGATTTTGTTGATCTTTAAAGTTGTAGTTTTAACTTCTTCCATTTCTTTATGGGATAACCAACCAAAATATAGTATGTGATTTTCATTCACCATTGGGTCGGCTAGGTCATCATTTTTGTAAAAAAACTCGATTACAGGAGATGTAAGTGCCTCACCTTCTTTGATATTAAAACGTTTGCAAAAGCTGCCAGCTGCAATATTTCTAACCACTACCTCAAGAGGTATTATCTTGAGCTTTTTGACTAGCTGTTCTCTTTCGTTTAGAGCTTTTATAAAGTGCGTGCTAATTCCTGCTTCTTCAAGCTTTTCCATGATAAAAGCACTAACATGATTATTAATTATTCCTTTGCCCTCAATAATTTCATATTTTTCCTTATTGAATGCTGTAACATCATCTTTAAAGTACTGTATAACAGTTGATGAGTCTTCAGTTTCAATAATGACTTTGGCTTTACCTTCGTATATCGTTTTATTCAGTGGCATATTTAATTTAACTATGTATCATATCAATTTACTGTTCTTAGAGTATAGCCCCAAATAACTTAAAATAAACCTTAATGGCGTTCAATGTTACAATATTAACCATATTTCCAGAAATGTTCCCCGGATTTTTGAACTATTCTCTTGCTGGAAGAGCGTTGGAAAAAAAAATATGGAATCTTGAAATAGTAAATATTCGTTCTTTTGCTAAAGATAAACATTCAACTGTGGATGATGTTCCATATGGAGGTGGAGCAGGGATGGTTATGCGCCCAGATGTGATTGGTAATGCAGTTGATAATGTGCTTTCTGCTCATAAAAATACTAGATTTATTTATATGACTCCATCTGGTACAAAATTTAATCAGAGAATTGCAAAGGAGTTAACAGAAATTCCTCATGTAACAATATTGTGTGGTCGATTTGAAGGTGTTGACCAAAGAGTAATTGATGTGTATACTCCTTATGAGTTAAGTATTGGAGATTATATACTTTCGGGAGGTGAGCCAGCTGCGATGGTGGTTCTTGATGCATGTATTAGGCTTCTTCCAGGTGTAGTAAATAATTTCGATAGCGTTGCTGAAGAAAGTTTTAGTTATAGTGGTGGTATGCTTGAATATCCTCAATATACTAGGCCTGAGCAGTGGAGTAGGTACAAAGTTCCTGAGGTTCTGTTGTCTGGCAATCACAGAAAAATAAGTGATTGGAGAAGGGAACAGTCATACGTTAGAACAAAGGAACGTCGACCTGAATTGTTGAATGGAGATGATAAATGACAAACTTGCTTGAAAAATTTAACGAACAACAAATACAAAGATTAGCCAAAGAGATGCCGGTTTTTTGTCCTGGCGATGATTTGAAGGTCACTTTTAAGGTAGTTGATAGTACGAGTGAGCGTATACAGATATTTGAGGGCGTATGTATATCAAAAAGAAATCGTGGATTACACTCTTCTTTTTCAGTTAGAAAGGTAAGTCATGGAGAAAGTATAGTATCACAATTTTTTGTTTACTCTCCTGCATTAATTTCAGTACAAGTGATGAGAAAGGGAAAGGTCCGTAGAGCAAAATTATATTATCTGTGCAAGCTATTTGGAAAAGCTGCAAGGATCAAAGAACGTACTACTTATGTTAAAAAAAAATCTAAGTAGATACAATAGGGAGTGATGTCAATTGTATCATCTCAAAACCCTCTTTTATTATCCCAATGTGTGACGCACAACTGTACTTTGCCTCCCGCTGTGGTGTCATCCCAATGTTTGACACTGGGATCCAGATTCTCCTTTTGGTTTGTGCTTTCATGAGAAATATAAAAATTATTTGCAGGCAAAGCCTGCCAGATCTCAGTGTCAAGCACTGGAAAAAGGGGAAAGTTTTTTCAAATCCTCATGTAAAGAAAAGTAAATGAGTATAAAGAAAAACTTTCTTAAGTTACTTCAATCTAAGCGCGTACATGCTCGTGTAAAAAGAAAAAATAAAAAGAACAGAGCGTTACGCTTTTGTTCTTTCACGGCACTAGTTATCTCACTTGGCTGTCCTGTGTGTATATTGTTGAGTATATTAGTTAACTCTTACAGTGCTTTAACAGTAACGAAAATTTTATTGCCAGTTGAAATAAATGCTGATCTTATTTTAACTAATAATCCTGGTGATTTACGATATAAGTCCATTGGCTTACTCAACAATTCTTTACGTAAGGTGTTTGAAGGAACTGATTTTAAAGACGGTGACGAAATTTTAAGTCGTAATTCTTACAAAGAACTAGAGAAATTTTTTCGTAAGAGAGTAAAAAATAGTGGTGAATATGAGATCTGGTTTACCGCGTCAAGTATAATTAATTCAATAAATAAAGATAAACATTTGAATGATCGTTATGCTAAATTACTTGATTGGCTAAAAGAAAAGGGGAGAGTGAAAAAATTTTTTAATAAGTCTTTATTCCTTAAATCTGACTCTCGTGAACCTGAGAATGCAGGGATTTTAGGGGCATTTATCGGTTCATTAATGACAATTATAGTATGCTTAGCGTTGGCATTGCCAATAGGAATTATGTCAGGTATCTGTCTTTATGAATTTATGCCTAGAAATAGGCTAATAACCAGTATTGTAGAAATTAGCATGAATAACCTTGCTGCAGTGCCTTCGATAATATTTGGTGTGGTAGGACTGACTCTCTACTTGGGCATATTTGGGTTACCTCGTTCTTCACCGCTTGTTGGCGGGATGACTCTTTCATTTATGATGCTGCCTAATATTATTATTGCAACAAAAAATGCCTTTACAAACGTTCCTATTGCAATAAAAGATGCAGCGTTTGCGCTAGGTGCACCTCACATCAAGGTGATATTGGATCACTCTTTACCGATTGCGTTACCAAGGATAATACATGGTGCAGTGCTTGCAATTGCAAGGATTTTAGGCGAATCTTCCCCTTTACTTATGATAGGCATGGTAGCATTTATTGCTGATACACCTACATCCTTCTTCGATCCGGCAACTGTTTTACCTGTACAAATATACATATGGTCAAGTAGTCCTGAAATTGCATTTATTGAGCTTGCTGCCATTGCAATTATAGCTTTATTGTTAATGCTATTTGCTTTGAATTTAATAGCAAATTTTGTAAAAAGAAAGTTTGAGTTTTTTGATTCATGAAAATTATTATTTTATCTGGTTATGGCTTGAATTGTGAAAAAGAAACTGCATTTGCATTTATGGAATGCAGCAGAAAGCTTGGTATTAATAATATTGAAGTAAAAATCGTTCACATTAATGAAGTTATAAGTAATTCAGATGAACTAAAATCAAGTAATATACTTGCAATTCCAGGAGGTTTTTCTTACGGTGATGACACTGGTGCTGGCAATGCATTTGCTTTGCGTATAAAAAACAACTTGTTAGACGAATTTCAAAATTTCTTATCTCAGGATAAGCTTATTATAGGGATATGTAATGGTTGCCAGATATTAGTAAAGTTAGTTCCAGAATTCTCTAATCTAGCTTTAACCTCTAATGATATAGGTAATTACCAATGTCGTTGGATTAGAGTGAGAGTTAATCCGCAGAGTAATTCTGTTTGGCTACGGGGCCTGAGTGAACTATATCTCCCTATTGCTCATGGGGAAGGCAAATTTTTTATGGATCAAGATACTTTGAATCAATTGATTGAAAATAATTCCGTTGCACTGCGTTACGTTGATGAAAATGGTGACTATGCAAATTTACAATTTCCTTACAATCCAAACGGATCTATATACGACCTGGCAGCTTTGTCAGACAAAAGTGGTAGAGTTTTAGCTTTAATGCCTCACCCAGAGAGAGGAATATTTTTTACTCAGCAGGACAACTGGCCTCTTGAAAAAGAAAAATGTAAACGTTCAGGAGTGGCTATGCCAAAATATGGTGATGGAATGCTCATATTTGAGAATGCACTAAAATATTTTGCGTAAGTATTACAATACGTTACATACAACAAGTTTTTAAACCATAAAAAGTTACTTGATCAGGTCCTGTTATGACAATAAATCCTTATCTTTGATCTGCAGAGTAGCTTTCTCTAACGTTAGGGATATAATTGTTCCACTTTCCAATTGCTTTTCTCAACAAGAGTATATCTAAATCTAGTGTGTCTCCTATATTCACCTTCTTGCCAAAATTCAATTACCTTTGGGATTACGCAAAATCCCACCCAAAAGTCAGGACGAGAAACTTGTGTATTGTGAAATTCTTTCTCTTTCAATTCTATAGCCTGCTCAAAATCTTGCCAATTTTTCAGAACTCTTGATTGTTTTGAGCACCACGCGCTAATTTGACTATCGCGTGCTCGAGAAGAGAAATATTCGTCAGCCTTTTTGCCGCTTAGAAGCCTAACTTCTCCTTCAATTCGTACTTGTCTAGAAAATTCTGTCCAATGAAATACGAGTGCAGCTTTGGGGTTCTCAGTCAATTCTTTTCCTTTTCTACTGTTTACGTTAGTAAAGAACACAAAACCTTCCTTACTATATTCCTTTAGTAATACCACTCTTGCAGATGGAACGCAGTCTTTGCTACACGTTGCTAGCGTCATTGCAGTTGACTCTTTACACGGAAAATTAAGTACTTCTTGATACCACTTTGAAAACAAATCAAAAGGATCTTTTTCAGGTAAGAGTGTCATATGCAAAAATAAAATTTAATTCTGACATGCATTGCAAAAATAAGTGCTACGACCATTTTGTCGTATAAGTGTTATGATATTGTTGCAGATTCTGCAAGGTTTTTGCACTTTACCATATACGTAAAAGTTATTTTGAAAGTATCCAGCAGATCCAGATGGTTGTGCATAATCTTTCAGTGTTGAACCACCAGCAGCAATTGCATCACTCAGAGTATTTTTTATTTCGATAGCAAGTTTTTCGCACTCTATATATGTTAAATCTTGCGCTAGCCTAAGTGGTGATATGCGAGCTCTAAATAAGCTCTCAGAAGCATATATGTTACCTACGCCAACTATTAGCTTATTATTCATTAATACTGATTTGATATTTGCTTTTCTGTTCTTTAGCAACTTCTGTAAATAATGTCCGTCAAATTCATCTGTGAGGGGTTCTATTCCTAGGTTATTAAAAAAATTTAGTTCTTGCTCTCTGTTTAAAACAATCACTAATCCAAACCTTCTTGGGTCATTAAAGATTAGTGAAGTGTTGTCAGAAAATAAGAATATCACATGATCATGTTTGTTCTGTGCTTGATTGTCTTCAGCATATATAAGCTTTCCGCTCATGCCGAGGTGTATGATTACAGCCATACTAGCATCTATATTCGAGATTATATATTTACCTCTACGCTTGATATCATTTATAACTTTGCCCTTTAGCAAATCATCAATATTTTTTGTTATTGGTACACGCAAATTACAATTATTGACTGTCACATTGCTTATTTTCTTATTTTTGATTTTATCAAATAAGAAGTTAGAGATGACTTCCACTTCTGGCAGCTCCGGCATGATACCTCCTTAAAAACTTAAGTTTCTGATGGTAATTTTGTCGTTAAAGCTTCCTCAAATATGTTTGGGTATTCTGCGGCGCTTTCTCCTAAAAATTCCTCACCACAAACAAATTTTGAAAGGGGTCTGCTTTGTCTACTCTGTTGCTGTTTTTTTCTTTTTAGAATATTTTGCTTTAAAGCTTTTGCCAATCTTTTTCTCTCTTCTTCTTTTTCCTTATTTTTTTTCATGTTATTCATTATCATAATACGTGAACTTGCCGTTGTAGCTCAGGTGGTAGAGTACGTCATTGGTAATGACGAGGTCCCAAGTTCGAATCTTGGTAACGGCACACTGAATTATATTCATGTTATTGTAGACGTAAAGTAATTAATAAGGTTTAAGGTAGGAGCAATAAATGGTAGAAAATGTAGTTATAGATTTATCGCACTGGAAGCAGGATATAGATTTTAAGTTAGCGAAAGAAGATGGGATATTAGTCTTAAAAGACAGGAAAAACAACTTATTGGATAAGTATAGCCCTTCCCATAATACAAAGACAACTTTTGTATATCTTTGTTAGTAGTTAGTATCTTACTTATATACTCTCACTTGAAGTCTTTTTCACAATTACTGATGAGTATCTTTACTTAAAATCAACTACAAAGTTAAAAGAACAAGGTTATAGAGGTTTTCTATATTCTTATCAATAGCGCTGTTACTACAGTAATAACACTAAGAATAACTATAAGTTTCTTTGAATGATAGTTGAATTTTGATAAAAATTTTGAGACTGTAAAAACCGCAGGTACCAGTTGGTTTTTATTAGCTAAAGTAAAGGTCAAGTATCTGGAATTCTGAACATAAAATCCCCCTGTGAAAAAAAAAAGATTAGAAAAAAATGCAGTGCACATACGACAGAAATTAAGTATGTGTGTATGCACCCACATACGCTGAAGAGGATACGCTACACTTTTTTATGAGTTTAATAAAAAAGTCTGCAGACAAAGATAAATTTTTGAGCTCTAAAAGTATCTCTAATTGTCATTATAATCAGACTTAAAATATGCGGAAGTAATTTTTAGCTAAGGTAAGAATATATTGTAGAAAAAAGAACCCAAAAGTTAGCGTTATTGGTAATCCAACTTGGTGTAACGGCACTGTAGACCTTACAATAAAGACTGAGAGGAAAGTTACAAAGGAAGATTATCATGCTTCTTCCATATCCTTTCTACTTTCTTGTTTTTAAGCAGCTCTAGTGCTTTGTGAAAGTGATGCCTTGTTTTACTTGGCACTATAATGTCATCAATGTATCCATGTGATGCAGCAAAAAATGGATTAGCAAATTTCTCTTTATATTCTTTGATTAATGTTTGCTGGTCTTTTTCATGCCTAAATATAATTTCAACTGCACTTTCAGGGCCCATTACAGCTATCTCAGCGGTTGGCCAAGCATAATTTATATCACCTTTTAAATGCTTTGAGTTCATAACAATATATGCACCACCATACGCTTTTCTAGTGATAAGGCTAATTTTCGGCACGGTCGCTTCAGCGTAAGCGTAAAGCAGTTTCGCTCCGTGTTGTATTATATTATTGTATTCTTGATTCGTGCCAGGTAAAAACCCTGGAACATCAATAAGTGTGATGATGGGAATGTTAAATGCGTCACAAAATCTTACAAACCTCGCAGCTTTTCTTGAAGAGTCAATATCTAAGCATCCTGCAAGGTGCATAGGTTGATTTGCAACAACACCAATAGTATTTCCTCCAATTCTGCCAAAGCCAATTATGATGTTACGAGCAAAATCGGGCTTTAGTTCAAAAAATTTCCTTTCATCACACACCTTTTCAATGAGTTCATACATATCATAAGGAGTGTTAGGATTGGTAGGAACTAGAGTGTTCAAAGATTCATCAACATCATCAATTAAGTTGCAGATTGGTACAGATTTCGTTGACTCTTGATTATTTACTGGTAAAAAGGTAAGGAATTCACGGATTCTCAGCAGCATTTCAACATCGTTATTGAACGCAAAATCTGCTACTCCTGTTTTGCTTGTATGAATTTTTGCTCCACCAAGATCTTCGTGGCTTACATCTTCATAGGTAACTTTTTTCACTACATCTGGTCCGGTTATAAACATGTATGAGCTATTTTTTACCATGAAAATAAAATCGGTTAGCGCTGGAGAGTAAACTGCACCGCCAGCACATGGGCCCATGATTAGAGAGATTTGTGGTATAACTCCGGATGCATTTACATTTCTTTGAAAAATTTCTCCGTAACCAGCAAGGGAATTTACTCCCTCCTGAATTCTGGCTCCACCAGAGTCATTTAGTCCGATAATTGGAATCCTGGCATTAATTGCCATATCCATAATTTTGCATATTTTTTTTGCATGTAATGCGCCAAGCGATCCACCAAAGACAGTGAAATCCTGAGAATAAACAAAAACTTTTCTGCCATAAATAGTACCATGGCCAATTACAACTCCATCACCTAGGAAATTAGCATTTTGCATGCCAAAATCAGTTGCGTGATGTTTCACAAACTTATCATACTCTTGAAATGAATTTTCATCGAGCAATATACTCAGCCTTTCTCTAGCGGTTAGCTTTCCTTTTTCATGTTGCTTGTTAACTCTATCAGGACCTCCTCCTTTTTCGGCTTCTAATGTTTTAGTTTCTAGTATTTGAAAGTCTTGCATATCAAGGAAAGTAATTTTTCATTAATTATACATTACTTTTTTGCAGTGTCTATTTTAACATAAACACCTTCTTAAGATCTAACGAAATTGATGAAACTACACGCATTCACTGCAACTGTCACAAACAGATTTATAGTCTAGCATTTTTAACGCTAAGCGATTGTACACTGTTAAACAGTGTACATGCTTTATCTATCAGTTTACTGTTAGAACTTCCTGAGAATGCTGAGATGCATTAGTATCGTCTAGAGTAGAAGAAGGCGCATTGCTTTTTGTTTGCACAAAGCTTTTGGCAGCTTTGATGACCTTGCTTATACGAGGCTCTTTTTCTAGCTCTTCACAATGCTTTGAGAAGATTTCACAGCTTTTATCATCCATATGTACCATTATACTGCCAAAAACCTCAGCTTTTTCAGAGAATAAAATCATTTCAAGCTTTTCATCACCTACTTTAAAGGTCATTTTTATTTTGCCTTTTACATCATGATACTGTCCGTTTCGTATTTTTATTGTGTTACCTTCACCAACCTTTAATATTCCTTCTAAATTTTGAAATTCTGAGTTGTTCAAAAGTTTTGCAGGATTTACAATACTTTTTTCTGAGTATTTTACACAGTAAAATACATTATCTTTTTCTACTATAACTCTGTCTTTTTCACCATGATCAATACTTTCGCTTACAATCTTCTTTAGATTTGATAAGTAGTCTTCACGTTTTTTCAATACATTTTCTGGTAAGAATTTCATAAACTCTTTGCTTACATAATTACCTTTTGAGGCTAGATCATGCACTTCTGATAAAACAGTCTCTAGTTTACGTTTGCCGTCCTCATTAATGTTTGCGTCATTATTTTTGAGATGGTGAAGCTTCTTTATCATGAAATCTAGTATTGATCCATCTCCTCTGCTTACATAAACTGGTGCGCTAAACATGATCTTTTTTTGCTTCGAATCTTTTATAGATTTTAAAAACCCCTCTGCCATGTTTTCTACAGCCACAGTTATAGGTTTATCTGATGCTATGTTATATTCAAACTCCACTGTATATATCTTACGCAACTCAGCAAAGATGTCGTCTGCCATCTTTTCATCAACATGCTCATGTATTGCTAAGGTTGGTGTAAACTTTTCCCCAAATCTTTGTGAATTTTTTTTTAATACACTCTCGTGTAACTTTTGTTGTTCTAATTCTAAACTTTGTACTTGCTCGGACACGAACATAACCATCCTCCAATTTTACATAATAAACTTAAGATAAAATATCCTAATTTTAGGATGGGTATATAATCTATCAAGTCAATAGTTAAATTAAAAAATTTTGATTATAATTTACTATTTATAAAATACGCTCTTAAACTATGCTGAAAATAGTCATAATAGGCCTTCCAAATGCAGGCAAGTCAACTCTTTTTAATAGGTTGGTGAGAAGAAAAGCAGCGGTGGTTAGTGACATTCCAGGAGTAACGAGAGATAGGCGTGAAGGAATTGGAAGAATTAGTGATTTAGAGTTTAAAGTTATAGATACAGGAGGATGGAATGAACAAACCAGTTTTTCACTACAAGTTATTGAACAAATAGAGCTTTCTTTATTAAGCGCAGATGTAATTTTTTTTCTTGTTGATGCAAGAGTGCAAAATGAGCAGAACAAAGAGTTTGCAAAGTGGCTGAAGAGAAAAACGAACAAACCTGTAATACTAATAGCAAACAAATGCGAAAGTCATAAATCGGAAAACGTTGATTATTTGCAGTTCTTCAACTTCATAGGTCCGGTCTACATCTCAGCCGAACATAATCTTGGTATGATTGATCTTTATGATGCATTAGCTAGTGTTATTGAAGGTCTTAGCGAAGGCACTGAGCTGCCTGAAAGTGAGTCCATTAGACTGAGGATTGCAATCATCGGTCGCCCAAACGTTGGAAAATCAACTTTTTTAAACAGTTTACTTGCAGAAAATAGACTAATAGTAAGCTCAGAACCCGGTACCACGCGTGACTCTGTGGATATTTCATACGACCATAATGGGAAATTAATCACTCTCATCGACACTGCGGGAATCCGCAGAAAGGCAAATGTTGTTGATAACTTAGAATCAAGATTTGTTGAAAAAAGTATAGAGTCAATAAAGCGCTCTCATGTAGTGATTTTAATGTTAGATTCCTTGCTTGGCATTGAGCAGCAGGATTTATCAATTGCTGAAGCTGCAATTAAAGGGGGGAAGGGAATTATCATTGTTTTAAATAAGTGGGATTTAATAGGTAAGGATGACAGAAGTAAGTTAATAAAATTTGTCAAACAACAGGAAGTGACTCGGTTATTTTTGGAAGTGCCAACTGTAACAATTTCTGCATTGAAAGGTATGCGCTGTGGTGATGTGATAGATAAGTGTCTTGAAGTGAGTGAATCCTTAAACAAGAAGATCAGCACTGCAAAACTGAATAATTGGCTAATAGATGCCGTGGAAAAACATTCTCACCCACTTATAAAAGGTAGAGCAATTAAAATGAAGTATATTGCTCAAATTGGCACCAAACCTCCAGCTTTTTCTTTGGTATGCAACGTCCCGGAAAGTGTTGATGAGAGTTATAAACGTTATTTGACTAATGGTCTTAGAAAAAACTTCTTTGTTGAAGGTGTACCAGTTAGATTGCTTTTGAAAAAGAATAAAAACCCCTATGTAAAGTAGATAATCTTGTTTTACTAATAATATACTTTTTTATCTTAGTAATATTATTAATAAGTAAATAATATTACTTAAATAAGTAGTTGATAAATTAATATTATATAGTAAAGTATTAACTTATTTAGTACTTTTGCTATGAATTATAAAGGACAAGATTTAAGGCCTGGATCTCCACATACTTTCACGGTTGATACACCTTTAGTATTTCAGTGGCTTCCAAAAAGATATGGATACCCGATTCCAGAAAAATATTTGGAAAGATTGAGCAATTGGGCAAAAAGGGAAGATACGCGTGTAGTGAAATTAGTAATAAATGGATCTGGTTTTACTCCTGAGCAACGCAAAGAGTTGGAGAATAAAATATCAAACAGAAAATTTAACCCAAACAAAAATATAGAACTTATAGATTTTAATGAGCTGGATTTAGGAGAGTATGAATTCAGCTTTCACTTACAACCAAATAAGAAAACAGAACTATCTAAATGTCCTTTATACAATGTATCTCAATATTTCAAAGATCTATACTCTATTCCAGAAAGTAAAAGATTATCTTTTGATGTTGAGATAGACAGTATGCGTATATTTATGTTGTTAGCACTGAAGTCTCCTATGATCTATTTTGATTTTGATATCTTACCTAAAGAAGATAAGAAAGTTGGTGAGATTCAGGCTGTGCATGGCTTTTTGGTTGCTGAAAATGACAGAAAAGGTTATGACTATGATGGTATAGCAAGTATTGAAAATGCTATCATTGCTCTAAGCGATGCTGGTAGAGTAAAAATTATGGAAATTTACAATGAAGTAAAGAATAAGTTTCAAAAAGATTATCCTTTGTTTAAGTTATCAGAACATGAGATTTACAAAATTATGGAAGAGATAGTATATTTCACTCTTTCTAATGACGTTCTTCTTCTTATATCTAGCTATCAAGATTCTAACAAACGTTACAATAGACGTTTGGAAGAAGCAAGATTGCTTATGCAAGAAACATTTGGGTTTAAAACCAATGGAGGAGAAGTTGATATTCAATATGACAATAGCTGGACGAAAAACAAGGATGAATTGTATACCAAAGAAGAAATTGCAAAAATAGATAGTGATACTAGAGTTGCAACTGATATGAAAGGGCTGATTACTGAACCAATATACAATGGCGAGCATATGTATAGAGGTGTAAAAGTAGTAACATAGTACTTAGTGTTCTATCGTTACATGAAACGTTGTCAAACAAGAGTTGACTCTTCACAGATATTGTAGTAATTCATTAACTATGTCAGATGTAAATAACAGTTCTATAATTTTTCTCTTATCAAGCGCTGTCGCTTTAATTTTTGCATATGTGCTAGAGTATTTTTTCAATATGATACCGTGTAAGTTATGTATATACGAGCGAGTAGTTTACTATGTTACAGGGCTACTTGCAGTTGCGTATATGTTCAAAGACAACAAAATCCTAATCTATGCGATGTTTTGCAGCTATCTCATTGGTGCAATAATATCTTTTTATCATGTAGGTCTTGAACTCCACTTATTTCATGATGTTTTAGGCTGTACAGAGCAAGCAAGTGGTAACGTTAGCATAGAAGAGCTAAGAAATAATCTATTAAACCCTAACTACTCTCCGTCTTGTGACAGACCTCATTATATTTTTGGTGTTTCGTTAGCAACATGGAATCTTATTTATCTTATAGTAGCTCTATTCTTATCAGGTAAAATGTATTGTGAAGAAAGAAATAAGGTACAACAGTAACTGGTATAGACGCTGTACTTGTGCGTTACTTGGTGCTGTCCGTAATTTAAAAATTTAGCAAGTCATACCCACTGATTCTTGCACAGCTGTACGAACATTATGGTTCAGCATGCCAGTGCCCTCTTTCTTGTCATCCGAGTAGCTGAAACTGGAAGTGCGGCTATCACCCAAATAACCTTTCGTTGTTATTCAAGCAACCTATTTCTTGTCATCCTAGTGCCCAGATACTGGGATTAAGTTTGTCCATAATCTCACCAAAAACGTTGTGTTTTAGAATAATTTTGTGCTCAATATGCTTATTTGTAGTAAAGGTTTCTGGATTCCAGCATCAAGTGCTGGCCTGAAGCTTTAGCTATAGATATTAATAAATTTACTAAGTAAAAAAAGGCAAAAGAATCCCTATATAGCGAGTTTTAATAATGTAAATTGATAATGTGATAACAAGCGTGTTTTGGCTGAAGTAGAAAAAATTTAAAAAACATGCAGCCGCTATAATTTTTATGTAATCTGCCAATAAATATCTGAGTTTTGTTGTTAAACCCGCGGAGATTAAAAATAAGGATAAATACTCTTATTGATATAAGAAGAAAAGTGGGAAGGTTTGTCAAGCCGCTTCTATGCACCTGAGCATTGATTATACGGGTTCCATCTGTTATATATAATCTTTTTGAATACGAAGAAAGCTGATGAATGAGTATGATATTACAGTTATAGGCAGCGGTCCTGGTGGTTATATAGCAGCAATTAGAGCGGCGCAGTTTGGATTTAAAACTGCAATTGTTGAAAAGGAAGAAAATTTGGGTGGTATATGCTTAAATTGGGGGTGTATACCAACAAAATCGCTACTTAGAGCATCTGAAATTTATAGGTTAATAACAAGATCAGAAGAATTTGGCATAAAAGTAAAGGATGCAAGTTTTGATATACAATCAATAGTGAAATACTCAAGAAACGTTGTTGATAAATTGTCAAGCGGTGTTGCATATTTGATGAAAAAAAATAACATCAAAGTTCATCAAGGCTTTGGTAAACTTGCAGGTAATCGTACTGTAAAAATTCTTAATGACAAAAAGAAGGAGGAAATTTCTTCCAATCATATCATTTTAGCAACAGGTGTTAGAGCGCGAAATCTACCTGGAGTAGAGGCGGATGGAGATTTAATATGGAATGCGCAGCACGCTATGACTCCAAAGAAGTTACCAAAATCGCTACTAATCATAGGTTCTGGTGCGATAGGAATAGAATTTGCAAGTTTTTATAGTACTTTAGGGGTTGATGTAACAATTATAGAAGTAAAAGACACTATTTTGCCGCTGGAAGATAAAGACATTTCAAATTTAGTACAAGAGATATTTACAAAACAAGGAATAAAAATATATACGAGCAATAGTATAAAAACTTTCACTAAAAATAAAGACTCTGTTCAAGTGCAGCTAAGTGGTGGTGATAATAAAGAATTCGATAGAGTAATTGTTGCAGTTGGCGTTCAAGCAAACACTGAAAATATAGGTTTAGAAAATACAAAAATTAAGTTGAGTCCTTCTGGTTTCATTGAAACGAATGAGTGGTATGAAACAAGTGAATCAAGTGTGTATGCAATAGGTGATGTAGCTGGTCCCCCATGTTTAGCGCATAAAGCAAGTCATGAAGCTGTAATCTGTGTTGAGAAAATTGCTGGTAAAAATGCTCATAAGTTAAAAAAAGAGTGCATACCAAATTGCACTTACTCTCATCCGCAAGTAGCAAGCGTTGGCCTTACTGAGGAACAGGCAATAAAAAGTGGATACGATATAAAAGTAGGAAAATTTCACTCCAACTTTAATGGTAAATCTATTGCACTAAGTGAAACTGAAGGTTTAGTGAAAACAATTATAGACAAAAAAACAGGCGAACTTCTTGGAGCTCACATGATAGGAGCGGAAGTAACAGAGTTAATTAGCAATTTCGCTCTTGCAAAGCAACTAGAGGGAACAGACTGCGACATAAAATCTACGATTTTTCCTCATCCAACTATTTCGGAAATTATACACGAATCAGTACTTGCCGCAGATGGTGAATCGTTAAATAGTTAAGCTAACGATTCATTGTTTTAGAGCTACAATTATCCTGATTAGGCGATTCAATTCTAATAGATTGATTACCAATATCAGATTTTTCTAACTTTTCTTTTAACCCTTCAGCGGCTTCTTTCACTTCAAGCTTTTTTTCCTGATTAAGATCCTCTGGGCTTTTTCTTTTACTTTCTAAACCTTGTTGTCTATCAATATTTTTATTGAGTTGTTCTTGCTGAGGTAGATCAACAACTGAGTTAAAAAGAGCTTTTATTATGTTTTTTAATAAACCTCCGCTTCTGCTTTGCTCTTGAGGCTTATTTTTTACGTTAGATTCTTTTTTACTGTCACTATTTTTAGGCATTTTTAACTCAACTATCATAAAGCTTGATAAAATTTTACATGCAGATTATTAAAAAATGATTAATAATCTATTATCAAATTGCTATTTACAGATGGATATTATTCTAGCAACAGGCGGTACAGGTGGGCATGTTTTTCCAGCTATAACCTTAGCAAAAGCACTAAAGGTACAAGGGCACAATTGTATATTATTCACTGATCAAAAAACCATCAATATAGAAAGTTATATTTTACCATTGTGCAAGCCAAGTGGCAACAAATTGAAGTTTCTCTTTTTGTTAATGTATAGTTGTGTATTAGCACTGTATCAAACAAGAAAATTAAAACCAAAGCTAATCATTGGTTTTGGTAGCTACGCTTCTTTTCCAACTCTTTTTGCAGCAAAGATTTTTTCTATACCTATAATTTTACATGAACAAAATATAGTTTTAGGGAGAGTAAATAGATTCTTTTTCAAGAGTGCAAAATTAATTGCAACTAGCTTTCCAGAGACTAAGTATGCAGAAGGTAGTAAATGCGTTTTTACAGGAAATTTTGTCGATATAGAAGCACAAGGCTATTCTAGAGCTGAAACAGTTTTAAACGTGTTAATAATAGCAGGCAGTCAGGGTGCAAATTTTTTTGATGATGTAGTGAGCAGCGTAATTTGTGATCTACCTGTTGAAGTAAAAGAGAGGATTAGAGTAACGCAGCAATGTACGAAGAAAAATATAAACAAGGTCAAGAGTCTATACAAAAGTGAAGGAATTGATTGTGAGTTAAGTGAGTTTTTCGATGATATGGAAAATAAACTGGCCAATGCTCATTTGGTAATTAGCAGAGCGGGGGCAACTTCAATAGCAGAGATTACTCTTGCTGAGCGTCCTGCTGTATATATTCCTTATCCTCACTCAAAAGATAACCATCAATTTTATAATGCAAAACATATTGAAGATTCGGGAGCAGCTGTAATGTTTGAGCAAAATAGTAACGCGAAAAAGAATCTAGGAGAGTTGCTAGTTGATTTATTGCAAAATTGTCAAAAATTGCGTGATATGGCTAATAATACTAAGAAAACAAGAATAAGGAATGGAGTTACTGAATTTATTAAGGCAATAGCTCAAGAACTTAGTTGACGAATTGCTTTTTCTTCAAATGCATTCCATAGTTCTTTTTCTAGTGATTTACTATACAACTTATTGATATAAACTACTCCCGTAGGCGAAGTTGTGTTAATTTCAAGAAGGAAGTTATCTATAATATCAATGCCAACGAATATTAGCCCTCTTTTCTTTAGCTCAGGACCAATTTTATTACATATTTCGTTGTCTCTATCATTCATTTGGGCAGGCTCAAAACTTGCTCCGAGTCTCAAATTTGTTCTGATTTCTCCGCTAGATTTTGGAACTCGCTTCATTACTCCTATTGGCTTTCCATCCAGTAGCAGTATTCTTTTATCTGTATTTATCTTTTTACAAAATGCTTGTGCAATTACAGGACATTCATATTTTGCAATCATGAGATCGACTACCACTTGAATGCTATTTTGGTCTTGTATTCTTATTACGTCATTTCCTCCATAGCTATATAGTGGTTTCAAGATGATATCTTGATAGTCGTGACAAAAATTTCTAATCATCGATATATTTTCAGTGATCAAAGTTGGAGGAATTAGCTCTGGAAATAGTGAAGTAATTAATTTTTCAGGACAGTTTCTTATTTCTGTTGGATTATTTATTACTAACGCAGTAGTCTTTTCTAAGATATAGGTTGTTGTAATGTACCGCATATCAAATGGTGGATTCTGTCTGATAAATATGATATCCATTTCATTTAGGTTGATTACTACATCCTCTTTTGAAATGAAGCTACAATCATCAACGCTGACTTTCTGAGAAAGGGCAATTGGCTGATTTAACTTGAGTGCTAAATTATTAGGTACATAAACAAAAATTTCGTACCTTCTTCTTTGCGCTTCTTTTATTAATGAAAATGTAGTATCAGCTTCAAAATTTATACTTTCATCCATCTGAAAAGCTACTTTCATTTATCCTCCCTTCCTATTACAATATAATATAGTACCATAAAAGTGTTAATAATGGAGCAAAGTATGGAATTAACAATAGGAAATAATGCACCTGATTTTAGCTTGCCAACAGATTCTGGTGAGATTTTATCACTGAGTGAATTTTTTAATAAAAAAAATGTAGTTCTTTATTTTTATCCTAAAGACGATACTCCGGGCTGCACAATGGAGGCAAAAGGCTTTAGAGACAATATAGAAAATTTTTCTTCTCTTGACACAGTGATAATTGGTGTATCAAAAGATAGCGTTAAGTGCCACGCTAACTTCAAAGCAAAATATTCTCTGCCATTTTCTTTAGTTTCTGATGAAAATGCTGAAATGTTGGAAAAGTATGGTGTTTGGGTAGAGAAAAGTATGTTTGGCAAAAAGTATATGGGAGTAGAGCGTACTACTTTTTTAATAGATAAAAAAGGCAAAGTAGTGAAGATTTGGAAAAATGTAAAAGTGAGTGGACATGTTGATGAGGTTTTAGAGGAAGTAAGCAGAATATAAATTAAAGAATGGCTACCCATTGCTATATAAAAAAATTGAAATTACATAATTTCCGTAGTCATTCAAATTTCGAACTGGATTTAGACGATAGATCGGTTGTAATAACTGGTCAAAATGGTATTGGTAAAACTAATATACTTGAAGCAATCTCATTGCTTGCTAAAAGTAATGGCATGAAAAAAGTAAAAATTAGTGAGATGCAAAATAGACTCAGTAATGAAGATTGGGCAGTGCATTATGACTTTTTTAATGGAACATACTTTAACTCAATTGGTATAGGAAAGAATCTTAATAATAAACTAATACAAATTGATGGAAAAACACAATCAAGTTATTCATCTCTGTATAGAATATCCAATGTAATATGGCTCATTCCACAAATGGACTATATTCTTCTTAATTCTCCGAGCGACAGATTAAAATTTTTAGACCGTATCGTCTCACTGTTTGAAGAAAATTACACTTATTGCTATATGAAATACAGGAAAGCTAAACATGAGCGAAGTAAACTGCTTAGAGAGAATATTTTAGACGGAAATTGGCTCTCTAGCCTTGAAAATGTCATGGCTACCAATGCAGTTGATATTTTACGTATGCGTTTGTCTGTTTTAAAAATACTACAGGGCACAATTGATAACCATTCTTGTGAGTTTTTTCCAAAGGCAAGTTTGAAATTTAGCAGTCAGCTAACTTTGAACGATACTGCAGAATATTTTCAGAATCGTCTAAAGGAAAACAGAGAAAAAGACTCATTAACTGGTAGAGTAACCTTTTCTGTACATAATGATAATTTTCGGGTTTTTTGCCAAAAAGGGGACATGCCAATAAATCTTTGTTCTACTGGAGAGCAAAAGCTATTACTGCTTTCTATCATCTTATCCAGTGTAAAAGCAAGGTGTATTTACTACAATAAAGCACCTCTTCTTCTGCTTGACGATATAATGTCGCATCTGGATAAAGATTACAGAAAGGTGTTAATGGAGGAGGTGTTAAGCATTCAATGTCAAACTTGGATAACCGATGTAAATCAAGATAATTTCAATAACTATCTTTGCTCTTTCAAGTTTGTTGAATTATCAAGTAAATAAATTTCAAGCGTGCTGTCTCATACATCAAGCTCATATTCGGTATGTAAATCTCTAATTAAAGCCTCAGCGTGTTTTTTTTGAACAACTATACTGATCTTGATTTCGGACATTGTGACAGCAAGTATTTCTATCTTTTTTTCGCTTAAAACCTTGAGTGTGCGGTACATCACTTCAGTGTTAGACATAATACCAATACCAATTATTGAAATTTTAGCTATATTATTGTTTACGACATAATTTTCATTTTTGTTCAATAACTTTGTCATTAAATCAACATCAAATTTAGAAATCAAAAAGCTTGACCCATGTATCATGTCAACTTTAACGTTTGCTCCTGCTATATCTCTTAAAGTATCCAGAGTATTTGCAAAGTTAGTAAAAGTTACAAGAGCTTCGTGAGTGCTATAAGTTATTCCAGTAATTAAGTATCTTTCCAGTACATCTTTTTCGTGTAGTACTGTAGTGCCTTCTACTTCCTCAAAAGTGGATAACACTTGCACCTTAATATTATGCTTCATTGCAAGTTGTACTGAACGATTATGCAATATTTTAGCACCAGATGACGACATCTCCAATATTTCATTGTAAGAGATAGATTTAAGCTTGCGTGCCCTTGGAACAATTTTTGGGTCTGCTGTATATATTCCGTCAATATCAGTAAAAATTTCACAAGTCCTAATACCAAAGACTACAGCAAAGGCAATTGCTGAGATGTCAGATCCTCCTCTACCAAAAGTAGTGATTCTATCATCGTATATACCCTGAAAACCAGCAATGATTGCAGCAGTATAACCCTCAGCAAAAGATCTTTTTACATGGTCAATTTTTATCTTTTTTATTTTAGACTCAGAATAAAAATTATCCGTTAGAATTGGTAACTGCCAGGCGAGCCATGATTTAGCATTAACTCCAACAGACAGAAGAGTGATAGCTAATAACCCGCAAGAGATTTGTTCTCCTGCTGAAAGCAGGACATCATACTCTGATAACTCTTGTCTACAATTTAAATTTGAAATTTGCCTGGCTTGAAAAGCCATTTGGTCAGTGAATCCTGCAGCAGCAGATACAACAGCAATTACATTATAACCTTTTTCAATATCGTTTTTTATTAGATTTGCAACTCGATTTAAGTCAGTTAGCGAAGTACCACCAAATTTTTTTATTATTATTTTGTTCATAGTTACAATAAGGTCAATTTCACCTTTCTAGAGAGTATAGTTGCTTAATTAAATGTGTTTTTCTGGTCACTAATTAAAGTGATAGAGGATTATTCATCTTTATCACTACCAAGGTCTTTTAACATACTGTAGTTGCCTTTTCTGAATTTACCTTTTAAAGATGTAACTCCGCTTTCGCTAATACCACTTAAACTTAATGCTGCTCCACCTAGCTGCAATCCAATTTCAGACGTTTCGGGAATAACTTTACTAGCCCCTAGATCTTTATAAACCTCCACATTATTCAAATCTGGTAAACGTATTATAATATTTACATACGGGAAGTTTGTTGCAACTAGAGAAACTATTTTCTTTATAGTGACTTCGTTCTTTATTGAAACCACAAGAGCTTGAGCTCTTTCTATTCCTACTGATTTTAAAATTTCATATCTTGTAGCATCTCCAAGATATATAGGGAAACTGTCATTTTTTCCTTCTTTCACTATTTTTGATTGAATATCTACAACAACATAACTTAAATGCTCTGCAGTAAGCATTTTCGTTACCATATATCCCACTCTACCAAACCCGGCAACTATTACGTGGTTATAAAGATCTTGTGTGTCTGTTTCGATTGCTTCATCGTCTAGTATTATTTTTTCAGTGCTAAATGAATTTGCTATCCAGTCTCCTATTCCCGATAAAAGAGGAGTAAAAGCCATAGTTACTGTAGTTACCATCATAAGCACTTGAGCGATTTCACTTGATAGTACATCTAATTCATCTGCTAAACGGAATAAAATAAATGCAAATTCACCGCCTTGTGCAAGCAGTAATCCAGCTTGTATTGCAGGTGCACTTCTAAATCCAAAAAATCTACACAATGTATATATAATGGACGTCTTTAAAACGATAAGGATAATTGATAATAAAGTAACGAGTGGTAACTTATTGAGTAAAAGGTCAATATCAATAGACATGCCAACAGTCATAAAGAATAAACCAAGAAATAAGTCTTTAAATGGCAATACTGCATGCTCTACCGAATTCCTGTGTTCTGTTTCTGCAACTAGTAACCCAGCAACAAATGCGCCTAATGCCATTGATAAATGAAATTGTTCAGTAATAAATGCTGATCCTAATATTATCAGAAGTGTTGTTGATATAAAGATCTCATTACTCTCCATTTTGGCAATAACCGAAAACAATGGCCTCAGTAATAACCTACCAGTTACAAATATCAACACCAATGCAATAGCTGCTTGCACTAATGAGCCTGCCAACGAGCTTATTAAGCTGTGTTCAGAATTGCCAGTAAGCAGAGGCACTAGTACTATTAGAGGTACCACTGCAAAGTCCTGCATTAGTAGCACTGCTATTGACAATCTACCAACTTGGCTTGCTTGAGAACCCTTTTCTTGCAGAACCTGCAACACTATTGCTGTTGAGGATAGTGCAAGTCCACCACCGATAACTGCTGCCATGTTTGTATTTACTCCAAAGGCAAGAGCAATGCACCATATTGCTATCATGGTAACTATAACTTGAAGGGAACCAAACCCAAACACATGCCTACGCATAGCGATAAGGCGTTCAAATGTCAATTCAAGACCTATAATGAACAATAGGAAAACTACGCCAAACTCTGCAAAGTTATCCATTACTTCAACTGAATTTATCAGATTAAACCCATGAGAACCAATCAACGCACCTGCAACAAAGTAACCAAGTACTGGGCTAATATTCATTTTCCAAAACGCTATGACTATAAACACAGCAGCAGAGAGTAAAATTATAATATCAAACAAATGCTGAGAGCCGCTGTGCATAATATTCAACCTGTAGAATTAGACCATTTTATTGAACAACCAATGCTTGATTTTTGGTCAACTGGAGGATTGCTAGTTTCTGCAATAAATTTCATGGCTTGAAATAAATCACTACTTCCTACTTCGTAATTTTGAACTTTCTCTTTTTTTGTGTTGTTAAAACGCCCGCGATAGCAGAGGGCTAGTTTGGAATTAAAGCCAAAAAAATCAGGGGTACAAACAGCACCATACTCTTTAGCTACTTCTTGGTTATTGTCAATCAAATATGGAAATGTAAACTTATTTTCCTTGGCAAAATTAATCATGTTTTCAAAGGAGTCTTCTGGGTACTCATTTACATCATTTGGCATGATTGCAACGGTGTTTACCTGATAATCTTTTTTTAACAAATTAACATCGCTTACTAGATTGCTAATAATTGATTGAACGTAAGGACAGTGATTGCATATAAACATTACAATGAGACCATTTTCCCCATAGCAGTCACTTAATGTATAATATTTGTTATCCACTCCCAGGAGATTGAAATTCTTTGCAGTAAAGTCTAAATTTATCTTAGGAGTGTCTAGCGTAACCATAGCTCATAGAGAATTGTATACCATAATTTATGATCTTATTGCTTAAATGTCAAATGGTTTCTATGTAAACTGTTTGCATTTAGCATTGTAATTATAAAATTTATGTTCATAACCTTTGAAGGAATAGATGGTTCTGGTAAAACAACACAGTCTGAGTTACTTGCAAATTATTTCAAGCAAATTCACGGTGAAAATAATGTCGTATTGACTAGAGAACCAGGTGGTACTGATTTTGCAGAAAAAATAAGAGGATTACTACTTAAGGATAATATTGATCCTATTTCTGAACTCTTGCTGCTTATCTCGATGAGGCACGAACATATGAAAAAATTAATATTGCCAGCTCTTTTAGAAGGGAAAATAGTGATTTGTGATCGGTTTATTGACTCAACTATTGCGTATCAAGGGTATGGACTAGGTGTTGACTTAAGTCTAATAAGAGACTTACACAAATTAGTGGAAATTAAATATCCAGATATCACATTTATTTTAGATATTGATGTTCAAGTTGGACTCAGCAGAGCAAAAGACAAAAATAAATATGAAGAGATGAACGTTGATTTTTATAATAAAGTTCGAGAAGGATTTCAAGAAATAGCTAAAAAAGAACCCAAAAGGTGCAGTGTTATTACTAAAATTGAAACAAAAAGTGATAATCACGTACAAAATGAAATTATTGATATTGCAAAAACTTAGCTACACGCATTGAACTTTTGCTAGTTTAAACAGTTACCATACCAGCCTGTAGCAAAAAATTGTCAATTTTAGGTGACATTATTTCATATGAAAGACTCTCTTTTTGATTATCTAAAAAACTTTGTATTTCATTTTTAGGTTTTTCACTTATTGTTCTATATATTCTTGCGCGATTAATTAGCTCATTTCTAATATTCTTATTGCTTGCTTCAGTTATGGTAAAAAATTGATCAAAGTGATTTAACAGATCCTCGTCTTTTATCGAGGATGCAACGCTATCAATGTCTCTTACATATAAAGCAAGTTTGTGCGCTTTGCTACGATCCTCAAAACAAAGATTAATCAGTACGTTACAAAACTTACTTTTTGTAATATCTCTTGTTTCTGCTAGCAAAGATTCGATCTCGTCTTGGCAACGCACCCTCTTAACTGATTCAGCAGGTTCAACCATACCAAGAACATTCTCTACTACAGACTTTTTCTCACAACCAAAAAGAAACGTATAATATCCCATAGATAGGGTCAAAAGAAGGAATATAGCTGGAAGCAAGAAAGGAGCAAGTACATTTTGCGATCCAGGAAAGATAAACCAAACAGCAGTTGCTGCTGATACAGCTAAAAATAACCCTGACATAACGAGTTTTATTTTTCTTCTGTATCCGTTATCAATAACTGTATTTACACCAATAAAAGCTACATCAACCATTGCTCACACCTCACTAAAAGTAATATTAGCTTAATAATAGCATTGTTGTGATAAGAAATCAATATTATGAATATTTTAATTAATTTATAAAATCATCCAACCAAATAGAAAAAAGGCAAAAGAAGTCCCGAATAGCGAGTTTTAATAATTTAAATTGATAATGTACTAATAAGCGTGATTTGGCTAAATGTAGAAAAAATAAAAAAGACATGCAGCCACTATAATTTAATGTAATTCACCAATAAATACCTTAAGTTTTTTACTGAATGTTGCGATTGAGCCTACAGGTCAAAAACAAGCTTTGAGTCAGAAATACCATTGCTATTATAATAAGAGAAATCGCGATGTTTGTACAATTGAAAGATGGTTGCGGGAGTAGGATTTGAACCTACGACCTTCAGGTTATGAGCCTGACGAGCTACCGAGCTGCTCCATCCCGCGTCGTTGCTTATTTATTATTATATGCGTAATAATAATAAATAAAAGAATAAAATCACACTATTACATATATTTATATATCTATTAACCTTTCTTAACATGATAGTAAATTATATACATAACAATCTGTGCAATGAAAAATATAACTTGATATTGTGGTTCCCTGTTTTTCAGTGTGCAGGAATTTTAACCTATTTCTCATTAAATTTTGAACCAAGCTGTGCTTTCACTATATCTATTTTTCTCTTGCTTTCACCTATACTAATTCTGATTGCAATATTATACAGGAAATACGCAATATTATGCATTTCTTTAATTGCAGTGCTCATAGGATTTACAACCAGCAAATTCAGAACAGATTCAGTTAATACTCACATTCTTGATAAGGAAAGGTATGTGAAAGATATTGTTGCTACAGTGAAGGATATTAATAACAGGGGCTCATACAAACAATTTCTGCTTTCTGTCTCTACTACCTCAAAATCCTCTCCTGTCATCCCAGTACTTGATACTGGGATCCAGAAAAAAAAGATATGGATTCCAGCGTTACGCGCTGGAATGACACCGTATAGAGCTCTAGATAACATCAGAACAAAGCGGAAGAAGGCATTAAAATAGGGGATCAAGTAAAATTATCAGCAAAACTCTTTCCTCCAAAAATTGCGCCTTCGGAATATGCATATGATTTTGCAAGAATAGCATATTATCAGAAAATAAGTGCAACAGGCTTTGCAACAAGCAAAATAGTCCTGTACAAAAAGGCTGAAGCAAGAAAATTTCAAGAGTATATAGAATCTTTCCGTCAATATATCTATGAAAACCTACAGCAAAATACCAAAAAGCCACACGCGGACATAATCTCTGCATTATTAATTGGCAAAAAAGACGGGATAGATCAAAAAACTATGAATGCGATACGAGATTCAGGTATAGCACATTTATTCGCTATATCTGGTTTACATTTATCGTTTGTTGCTGGTCTATTTTTTATAGTATTCCGTAATTTATTTGCAATATCTGAAACTTTGACTCTTAAATATAACACTAAAAAAATATCTGCATTCTTTACTATCTTGCCAACTACCTTTTATTTGTTGATTACCGGTATGCAAATTTCTGCTCAGCGTGCCTACATCATGGTGATCTTGGTACTTGTTGCAATAATCATAGAAAGGAAATATCGAGGATTAATAGCAATTGCGTTTGCTGCTTCGGTGATACTCATAGTGGAGCCAGAAGCAATCTTAAAGCCAGGTTTTCAAATGTCATTTTCTGCTGTTTTGGCACTAGTTGCCAGCTATCAGATCAATGCTAATAAGTTATTCAAAATAAAAATAATAAAATATTTTATGTCGATAATGATCAGCTCAATAATAGCAAGTTTAGCAACTGTTCCGTACACAATATACAATTTTAACTATTTTTCAATCAGTGGCATTATCACAAATTTGATTGCTATACCAATAGTTACACTCATTATTATTCCACTTGGAATAATCTATGTTTTATTGATTCCTTTAGGTACTCAGTGGATTATAACGCCTCTCATGGAACGCCCAATTGACAGCGTTTTATATATAACAAACGCAATTGCCAGTCTTCAGTATTTGGTTATTCCTATTCGCACTTTTCCTGCCTCATTAATTATTATAATAACGCTTGGGCTATTATGGTTATGCTTGTGGGAAAGGAATTGGCGTTTCTTTGGAATTTTCTTTATTGTGCTAGGTATTTTCTCTAGCGCTATGTATACAACTCCTGACATTCTAGTCAGTGCTGATAATCTTGCTGTAAAAGAAGATGACAATTTACTATATTCCCTTACTAGAAAAAACAGAAATTTTGTTGTCAAAACGTGGGCAAAGCAAAACGGGCAGAATCAAATTGTGAATCATACTAAATTCAGTAATTCAAACAAAAGGCTAAAATGTAATGATTATGACTGTACATATAATAAAGGAAATAATAAGTCAGTGTTGCTAGCTCACAAAAGAGAAGATATTTTAGAAAATTGTAACAATGTCGATCTAGTAATTCAGTTAAGCAAGTTTAACTATCCAGCTTGCAATACTAAAATCATCAAATACTCTGACTTAGAGGCATATGGCACACACTCTGTTTGGCTAGCAAATAGTGGCATAAAGGTTAGCAAAGTCCGTTCTAATCGTCCTTGGCATAAGCCAAAAACTTGTTTTTAAAGTATCATTTATATATAATTACTTAATTAGGATGCAAGGAAATTTATGCCTTTAGATACAACAAATCCTTTCAATGTTAAAGTAGATCATAATTTTGCCAAAATAGATGATGCTATTGGTTTTTTTCCTAGGTTATGGCGTGCAGCAAGAAAGTATTCTGTAAGTAACACTCTGCCCATAGCGGCTGTAAATACTTGGCTTCAATTTTCTTTGGCTTATGTAGCTGCAATAATAATAACTAGTAATAATTTAAGCTTTATTACAGATATTTTTAACCCAACATTCATGCCAATTTACACTTTGGTTTCTATTATTCTTTTAACAACTTTTGTAGCCTCTTCTGCTATGAGATATATGCATAAGCAGAAGATAAAAGAAGGAAAAAAGCCGATAGAGGAATTAATAAATGATAAAATTAGAGGTGGCAAAGACAACGAGATAAGTGAACTTGCTGAAAATGCTCTAAAAATAGAGATAAAACCAAATTTAAGTCTTATAGGTCGCAAAAAAGCAAACTTTTCAATAATTTTGCCAATTTCTGAAAATCAAAAAAAAACATTAGATGATCAAAGACAAGAGAATAAAAATAAGGCCATTTTTCTTACCATACCATATATAATTAGCACTGTAATTATAGTTGGCGCATTAATACAAAATAGATTTAGCTTTGCCAAGGTTCAGGATTTGGAATGGGCCATAGTTGCACTGGCTAGTATCATTGCTATTGTTGGGATATGTATAACATTCAGCAAGCTAAAAAACAATGAGATAAACAATAATCATAATATTGTTAAAAAGTTTAACAATTTGGATATTCTCTTTCCATTCAGAAGAGGTGGGGTTGTATCGGTAATAGAAAAAAAGACAAAAGATGAGGAAGAAAATGATTCTATATCTCGATTGATAAAATTACTTGATAAGCACTTGACTGATTTTACAGATAAAATTGTTGCTTCATTTGATAAGCAGCTAGATGAAGTTAAAGATCTACTTGATAATAGCCTTCTAAAGCCTGCAAATGATGAAATTCAAGAAACACTTGTTCATCTACAAGGAATTAGAGGAGACATCAAAAAAGATTTAGATAAGTTGCGTAAGGAAATGATGGTCATTTTAAGCGAAGCTAAAGGGTTGGCAAAAAGAACAAATTCACTAAACATTGAAAGCATTTTTTCTAGTTTAGAGAATACTATTAAAATCGCTGAAGATAAGGTTGAGCGATTTGAACCAAGCAGATTTGTTGGCTTTTTTCAATCTAGAGAAGAAATAATTAGCAACGACAACGATTTTTTTTGTATGTTGAAAAAGCAAGAAGAAGAAGCGGAAAAGATAAAGAAGGAATTAGAAGAAGAACTAAAAAAAGTAAAAGATGAACTAGAGGAATTAAAGAATAAACAAACAAACGAACCTACTAGCAATGAAGACAGTGCTATTCCTCCTTCTCCTCTTGAAGAACAGCAAGATGAAGAGAGAAAAGCAATAGAGAAAAATAGACTATTAAAATCAAAAAAAAGGACAAAAGAACTGGAGAAAGAAAATGCAAAATTGGAAAAAGAATTATCTGAACAAGAAAAAGCAGATGAATGGAAAAAAAAAATTAATGGCAAAGCAAGTGAGTTTTTCTTCTATTTATTAGAATCTATTAAGTTGGAAGAAAAAAAAGATGATAAGGGAGAAAAAGTCAGTGAGGTAACATTAAGAAATTTTGATAACAAGGTAATAATCCACTGGAAAGATGGCTCTCAAATGACTTTTAATATCCAGAAACAAGATGGGCTTCAAGCTCAACCTAACACAAAAGTTGATTTTGTGGATCCAGATGTTCGCGAAGCATTTAAAGAAGCTTATTCAAGGTAGCTACTATAGATATAGTCTTAGATATTGTTAGTAATGAAAAGGCTAGATACCTACATAGCTAAAAAGTGCAACATATCGCGCAGTAAAGCACAAAGATTGATACAAAATGAGCGGGTAACATTATTTGGCACACCGATAATTAATAATGACCACATAGTAAAACTAGGTGAAGAGTATATAGTACATCTCGTTCAACCTGACATATCCATATCAATTGAACCTAACTATAATATAAAGCTTGATATCATTTACGAAGATGAGGACATTATAGTTCTGAGTAAGCAAAGTGGATTAACAGTGCACCCAGGTGCTGGAACAAACAATGATACACTCCTGAATGCAGTGATCGCTCACCTTGGCAAAATTCCATATATAAATACAAGACCAGGAATTGTTCACAGGCTTGATAAAGATACTAGTGGACTCATGGTAATTGCAAAAAATGAACAATCCCACAGCTTCTTGTCTGAGCTGCTATCAAATCGTAAAATAAAACGGGAATACTTAGCAGTAATTTGGGGAGCATTACCTAATCTGCAAGGAACAATAAAAACCAATATTGCTCCAAAACGCAGTAATAAAGAAATGATGTGCGTTACAAAAACAACAGGCAAATTAGCAATCACTCATTACTCAGTGAAGAAAATTATAGGGCAAGCAAGCTTGGTTAAATGTACTTTAGAGACAGGTAGAACACATCAAATTCGAGTACACATGAGTTGCATAGGACATTCTATAGTAGGTGATCAAGTTTACGGAAAAAATAGTAGTAAAAGTGTAAAATATGCTAAAAATTCTGACTTTATTCGCAACTTCAACAGACAGGCACTACATGCTCACACGCTGGGCTTATATCATCCCAAAAGTAAAGAATATATAGAATTTATTTCTGATTTACCACAAGATATGCAAGTCTTAATCGGTGAATTTGAAAATATATCTTAATAACATTCATATCAATATTATCATCCATGTTATCAAGAAGTTAATTAATGAGAGAAAAACTGCTGCACTACCTAGATCTTTCACTTTTTTTGAAAGTATATGTTGTTCACTGGAAATACGCTCAATTGTTGTTTCAAAAGCAGTGTTGATAATTTCTACAATTAACACCAAAAATAGGCTACTTACCATTATTGCACGTTCTAAATTACTTACATCTAAAACAAATAAAGCTGAAACACATACTATAAAAAGCAGTAACTCCTGTCTAAATGCAACTTCTGATATAAAAGCTGATTTTATTCCTTCACAAGAATATTGAATTGCCTTTACTAGACGAATAATACTTTTCTTCATTATCAATTTTGGAAACTCAATGAATTATACTTATTGCACTCAGGTAAAAAATGCATGAAAGCACCTTTCAGTAATGATTACTTGCAAAGCAGTCTATAAGTACAAAGATTTTTATAGTCAAAATCTAGCATATTGTTTGAACCTGGAGAATTAATACAAATTCTTCTAACAAACTCCTAAGAACCTTTTTCATCTATCGGCTCCTCTT
>NZ_JAIUJX010000003.1:0-34995 GCF_053891855.1 Wolbachia endosymbiont of Protocalliphora sialia | reverse complement strand
TGCCATCCTTCTCCACATATGTCGTCATTACCAAACGTTCAATTTTTAATTTATCTAAAAGAGGGTAAACTCCAGTATTTTAGACATAATAGGAGGTTACCCATTGAATAAGAATGTAACAGAATTATTCTGTTTTGTAGATGATTATTGTAAAATGATAGACAAAAATTTTGCAGGTAGATTATTATCCAATGGTAAAAAACCTACAATAGTGCCAGAAATAACGCATTCCGAAATTATAACAATAATTTTGTTATATCAGCAATCTAAACTTTAAATCATTTTACATACGTTACTTACAGTTGCTGCATAAGTCAGACTTTTCCAGACTACCTTCTTATGATAGATTTATTGCGCTAAAACCTCGAGTTTTATGGTATTTAGCAATAAAGATCACCTATTGAATTCTATGATATTATTTTTTGTGAGATTGTTATACACGTTATGGCAAGAAAGGCAGAGAGATTTGTTAAGTAGTTTTTGCATCTATATGGGCTACTTGGATAATGGTTACAATGTTTGTACAATTGTACAGCATGAGCTGAGTTCGCTTAGCACTTATCTACATTTCAGTTCCACCAACAGTTATTGCATCGACCTTAAGTGTTGGCTGACCAACTCCAACAGGCACATTTTGCCCGTCTTTTGAGCACGTACCAACACCAGGATCTAACTTTAGATCATTACCAATCATTGATACTTTTTTTAGCACTGTTGGCCCATCACCAATTAGTGTTGCTCCTTTTACTGGCTGTGTAATTTTACCATTTTCTATTAGGTAAGCTTCTGAAGATGAGAAAACAAATTTTCCTGATGTTATATCAACTTGTCCACCACCAAAATTTACTGCATATAGGCCTCTTTTTACACTGGATATTATTTCTTCTGGTGCATATTTTCCTGCCAACATATAGGTGTTTGTCATGCGTGGCATAGTAACTTCTTTGTAACTTTCTCTTCTACCATTACCAGTTGGATTTACACCCATAAGTTTAGCGTTCATATGATCTTGCATATATCCTTTTAGAATTCCATCTTCTATAAGCACATTATAGCCAGGTAAAGTACCCTCATCGTCTATGCTAATAGAACCACGCAAATTAGGTAGAGTTCCATTATCAACTACAGTAATGTTACTGGCTGCCACCTGTTTACCCATAGAATTTGAAAATGCCGAGATTCCTTTACGGTTAAAATCACCCTCAAGTCCATGACCTACAGCTTCATGCAATAATATCCCTGGCCAACCTGAACCTAAAACAACTGTCATCTCTCCAGCCGGAGCTGGAATTGCCTCAAGATTTACTAGCGCTTGCTCTAACGCTTGGTTTGCAACTTCTTTCCACTTCTTCTCAGAAACAAATTTACTATAAGAGTCTCTTCCACCATGCCCTGCAGAACCTCTCTCAGCTCGGCCATTTTTCTCTACGATGACTAGTACATTAAAACGTACCAAAGGCCTAATATCGCTTAACCTGTGATCATCTTTTATTATTTGTACAACTTGCCATTCTCCATTTAGAGTTATTTTTACCTGCTTCACGCAATTATTCTTCGACCTTACATACTCATTAACCTCATTAAGTAGTTTAATCTTTGAGCTCAGGTCCATTTCATTTATGGGATTAATCGTTGAATACAGGCTTTTTGCTTCCTCATTTAAGTTTACTGAATTCGTTTTGCTTAAAGATGCTGAACTTTTTACCATGGAAGCAGCTTTACTAATTTCTTTTTCGCTAATCTCAGAAGAGCAAACAAAAGACGTACTATCTTCACAAAAAGACCTTAGACCAAATCCTCTTCTGATATTTAAATCCATATGTTTTAATATATTATCATCAAAAACTAGGGATTCTGATTGGCAAAACTCTAAAAATAGCTCACCACCATCACTATTGCTCAAAGCGTTGTTGACTATTTTATATACATTATTAATATTAACATTGTTCTGAGCAAAAAATATTTGATCTAGATTTGGCATTACCTTTAATTTAAAAACTATTTGAGTATATTATTTTATTTTAACATAGTAAATCACAAAAAGCCCGGGTGGCGGAATTGGTAGACGCGCTAGCTTCAGGTGCTAGTAACTTTTCAAGTTGTGGAAGTTCAAGTCTTCTCCCGGGCACTCTGTATTGATTTTCAAGTCAATTAATGTTATGATATAATATGTATTTACTGTTAAGTTTATGGGTTATGAGAAAGAGGGGCTTATTTACAGAAAAAAAATACGAACTTATTCAAAACGCTTAGTTACTGCACTATCTATTGCTTCTTTGAGTGGGTACATAGCAGCATTAGCCCTAAATATTTCTTCCTTAAGCTTGTATTTTACTATTGTCAGCACTATGCTAAGTGCACTTTCGCTTGCTTTAAATATATGGTCATTAACTGATCATTTTAGGCAGTGTGGCCTTAATAAGCAACTCGATACCTCTTGGCAAGAGAAATTAATGAAGATCTGCCTCGACATTGCATCTAACGTTTCATTTTTAATAGGAGGAATTACATCTATATTACCTCTTGAATTTCCTATTATCCCCTTTATTTCCGTTGCTTTTTTTATTCTAGGTTGTACCTTTATGGCAACCAATTTCATTCGAACTATGATTAGTCAGCCGCAAATAGATGAAACCAAAACCTCAAAGTTAGTGATCATTTGAACATTCAATCTGCAATAGCTGCCTAATTATTACATGTTAATAACTTAGCTTATTTAACTTGACAAATTACGCCATCTCCCTTACTATGATAGCAAGAGTATTTATCCTTATTTTTAATCTCCGCGGATTTAATAACAAAATTCAGTAAAAAACTCAAATATTTATTGGCAAATTACATAAAAATTATAGCGGCTGCATGTCTTTTTTATTTTTTCTACATTCAGCCAAATCGCGCTTAAAATAAGCGTTAGCACATTATTACAACGCCAATTTAAATTATTATAGGGTCAAAACTCTCTATACGGGGGTTCTTTTGTCTTTTTTTTATTTAGTAAATTTCTTAATATTTGTAGCTAAAGTAATTTAAAAGAGCCAGCGCGTGACGCTGGTTTCTGGATCCCAGTGTCGGAGCACTGGGATGACAACAAAGGGCTGCTTGAATGATACCCATATTCCAGCATTTGATGCTGAAATCCAGAAATCTTTACTATAAATTAAGCATATTGAGCACAAAATTATGCTAAAACACAACGTTTTGAAATTACGGAAAGCCAGTGTAAGCTACTTGAATGACAAGATAGATAGAACTGGCATGAATTGGATTTGAGTTACTCAAATGACCAATGAAAACTGTAACCCTAAACATTGAAGCACTATTATGCACTAAATAATAACTTTCATACACTTGTCATGGTAGTCGTGAAAGAAATAATTCATACAATAAGCATGAATGAAAGAATTGACATGATTTGGAAATTTATATATTATAAAGTATTAATAGTTAGTTAATTTATGAGGTGGAGACATGGGCTATAAGCTAAGAAAAAGAGAATATGATTATAATGAAAGTTTATTTAAAGAGATAGGCATTCAAGTGCAAGAAGTAGAAGGTCGTAACTTCTTAGAAATATCTAATATAATAGCAAAAAATTATAGAAGGTTATCAATAAAGTGTCACCCAGATAAACCAGGAGGTAGCGATGAAAAAATACAGGCCCTTAACAGAAATAAAGCAGCACTTTTGCAATATATTAAACCACTAAGTGGAAAGAATCAGGGATTAATCATTCCTGAGGAATTGAAAAGGTATTTACAATCAATTCAGCAAGGTCAGAATGATAAGCGTGCAGAGTATTATGCTGTTTTTACTCGGGTAAATATCCTACTGCTCATCTCGTCATTAGTGTCGTATATTTACTTGGGGTTTAAGCTATATAAGGCTGCTAATTTTACTGATGCACCTGGCATTTTGTTTAGTGCGACTCTAATAACATCTGTTACAACTTTTTTCTTATCTGTTTATTTGATGTCTTCTTTATTTAAAAAAGCTATGGATTTGCAAAATCCTCAACGGGAACAAGGTGAAAATTTAGATCAAGAAGAGCTAGAAGATGAAATATCCAAAAGTAAAGCATTTAAATATCTAATTCTTACTTCCCAAATTTCAAATTATCTTCCTCCTATTTTATTAGTAGCAGGTTTGGTGTTACAGTACCAATCTAGTTGCTTAAACAGTAAAATACTCATCGGATTTGCTGCATTACTAGGTTGTAGTTTATTACTACACTTAGCAAGTGAGATCTACGAGAGAAAAGTTGTAAATCTTGTAAAAACTGAAGGAAGAGGTGATGAACAAAATGTACCTATAGGAGCATCAACCGAAAAGCCAAGCAGCATTGTAAATCCTGATGGTGCTTTTAACGTCTCGGCTCATCAAGTAGGTTGATTATTCTCCATACTCAAATCTCTGGCTAAAAATAACGAGCCACAAATTAGTATGGTTTTGACGTTTTGTATAGAAGCTTTTAGTATGTGATTTGATATAGCATCTCTGATTGATTCACATTCGATAGCATTGATTCCTATATTATGAGCTCCTTCTCTAATTAAATCTGTACTTGTTGCTTTAGGTTCAGATTTAACACAAATCGCGCATAGTAGTTTGATATATGGCTTTAAGTGCTCTAAGAACTCTGCGACGTTTCTGTTACGAGTAACACCAAAGATCATATAGATACCTTCAGCAAAATTGTCTTTTATCCACTTAGCTAACACTCTGGCACCATCATTGTTGTGTGCGCCATCTAGAAATAATTGCCAATCTTTTGGTAATAAAGAAATTAAATTACCTTTTTTTATAGACTCTAGCCGCGCAGGCCAATAAGTGCCCTGTAAACCTGAAGCAATGTCCTCTTCTCCAATATCAAAGCCATATTTTCCACTTAAAATGCTACATGCTGCAATTGCGTTTCCTGCATTGATTATTTGATGATCTCCTTTTAAAGATGGCAAAGAAAATTCTATTGATTGAATAGTCGATTGAAAGACCATCCTGTTATTCTGTTTTTCGCAATTCCACTCAAATCCTCCTCTATATAAGGGAGATTTTTTGTTTATTGCGTGTTGTTCTAGCGTGTTCATTATAGATTTTTCTTGTGGTGCTATTACGCAAGGAACATTAGGTTTCATTATTCCAGCCTTTTCACCTGCTATGGTTTCTACGGTAGGACCAAGATATTCTGTATGGTCAAGTGCAATGGAAGTGATGATCGTTAGAATCGGATTATCTATAACATTTGTTGCATCAAGCCTTCCACCCAGACCCACTTCAACTAAAGTAATATCAGCTTTATGACGAGAAAAAGCTAAGAAGGCTGCAGTCGTTGCGGCTTCAAATAGAGTGATGGGTTGTTCTGCGACTGCTATACGGCATTCTTCCAGTGAGTTATGTAATTCACTATCATCGATATCATTGCCTGCAACAACTATTCTCTCATTAAAATTCACTAAATGTGGAGAAGTGTACGTATGAACTTTATACCCTGCTGCTTGCATTATATATCTTATAAAGGATAGTGTTGATCCTTTGCCATTAGTGCCAGCTATGTGAATTATTGGCGGTATTTTTTTCTCGGGATTACCCAGTTTATTTAGAAAACTTTTTATGCGATCAAGAGAAAAATCCTTTGGCCTACTGCCAATCGGCTTAGGCCAATGAGGCATGTATATCATAAATTATTGTTACGTTTTAATTCATCTATTACACTTGCCATGCCATTCGTGTCGATCTTTTCACTAAATTGAGAACGTTGATTAATAGCAATACTTATTCCACTCATTACAACATCGTTTATTAAGAAAGAACTGTCACTTTTAGTAACTTTAAAGTCAATATTTGTAAATTCCTCATCACCATAAGAAAATCTTGTTCCTATCAGACAAGTTTCATCGTCAACTGCTTTTGTACTCATTATGATCATTTCACTATTATTTATGTATTTATACAAAATTTTAGCGCACAAGCGCGCGAGATATACTTCATATTCTTTTAGAAACTCTTCTTTTTCTTTCTGAGTAGATAAATTCCAATATTTCCCTATGACAAATCGAGATATTCCTTTGAGGTCAACATTATTCTGAATAATTTTCAGAAGTTCTTCTTGTACATGTTCTAGATTTTTTCTATTCCCTTTCATAGACGTGTTGTCTACTTGCTGCTTCATGGCAAGCACAAAAGTTTTGTGCCCTATACAATTCGCGTAAGCACTTGAGGAGATTACAATAAAAATGGTTAAGAACTTAATAAGATTCATAAGATATATTTATTAGCTATGATACTTAAAATGCAAAATTTAACAAAGGCAAAATAATGATCGCTAGTTTTAATATATCTATAGACATACTCTATATAAATAATCTATAATTAATTTAGGGGTCTGTGCTATGCGTTATGAGTTAAGTTAAATTTCCCGAGCGATAATTTCTGATCAAGGGAATTGCCTCTGTTAATTTCATTGAAATTAGTACGTGATGCCCACCTTAACTTTAGGTCTCAGGAATCTACTAAGACTGACGGTAGATATGGATCCCTTTTCCATTATTTAGGTTTATGTTACACCAATATAAAGAACAAGGTGTTTTTTTCTGTTCATCTCATGAGATATTTCAAGTTGTAATTGACGTTGAGAAGTATCCTGATTTTGTTCCTTGGTGCAAAGCTGTTTATATAAAAGAAAAAACTGATAGCCAAATGATTGTGGACCTCCTTGCAGCTTTTCATGGCATTAAAGGAAGTTACACATCAGAAGTGACCTTTCTTTCTCCAAATGGAGCAAATAAAAGTTGGATAAAAGCTGTGTCGTCAAATGGAATATTTAAACATTTATACAACGAATGGAAATTCACTCCTATAGATGAAAGTAAAACTATGGTAGAGTTCTATATAAAGTTTGAATTTAAATCCAATTTGTTTTCCGCCTTATTAAACTCAGTTTATAAATACACACAAAGTAAAATAATTGCTGCATTTAAAGACAGAGTAGAAAGTGTTGCCGAGAAAAAGTTATCTTGACATTATTTATATAAATGCATAAATTCTTTAATAAGTTAAGTGTTTCCATTGTAATGATTTTTAGATTATTGTTCTTACTTATTTTTATAAGTGTTAGTTCTTATGCAGCTATTGAACAAAACTTACCCAACACTCAAAAAACTGATGAAATAACATCAAAAGAACTACTGTCACTACTGCCTGATGATAAATTATTAGGTGATCCAAAAGCACCAATTTTAATGATAGAATATGCTTCGCTCACTTGTTATCACTGTTCTCTTTTTCATAAGAAAGTTTTTCCTAAAATCAAAGAAAAGTACATAGATACAGGTAAGATGTTATACATATTCCGTCATTTTCCTCTAGATTACAGAGGATTAAAAGCTGCAATGCTAAGTTATTGCTATGAAAAAGAAGAAGACTATTTTAATTTTAACAAAGCTGTGTTTAATGCAATAGACTCGTGGAACTACTCTAATTTTAGTGATTTAACTATACTACAAAAAATTGCTGCACTAAGCAATTTGAAGCAAGATGTATTTAACCAATGCATTAATGATAAAAAGATGATGGACAAAATTATAAATGATAAATCACTTGCAATTAATAAACTTGATATCACAGCTACTCCTGTATTCATCATCAAGCTTAACGATGACAAATCATATGTAGAGAATGGTAAAATCAAACATGAAGGGTATAGAGAGCTGGAATACTTCACTAATGTAATAGATGAGTTATATGGAAAAGCTATAGTGAAGTAATAACACTGTAGCTTACCATATAAAAACCCTATGCTGAATCATTATTTTTTGATACTGTTTGTTGCTTTTTACGCTCAAACTCTCTTTTTTTACTGTGCCAAGCATAATAATACATAGCAATTTTATTCTCTATTAATACTATCGTTCCATCATAAAATTGGACCATATCCATAACTTTTTTCTGAGCTTCGTTAAAGCGTTCTTTGTACTTCTCGCGATAAGCTGGATTGTGCAGTAATTTCACTCCTTCATTATTATTAGATTTCTTGCTTAACGTTTCAACTTCGTTAGCAATGTTATAAGACATATAACCCCCTCTAATTGATTATAAAAATTACATTTTTAAGAGAGATGTAAGTAAACGATCCCTTAATTCTAGTATAACAATTGGTTATTATACTGGTTAACTATAGTAAAATATATAATAATCTTTGTCACTTAAAATTTTACTTTATAAAATAACAACTTAAAATAAAAAATTTTATTATTCTTAACCCTATTGTTATATTTATAAATCTTATATAGATTAAACCTCCTTAGTTTATATTATAAAACTTAATGCGTCATAACTTTAGCAGAAAATCGTTGTACATAAGAAGCTTATTTGCAAAAGAGTATAAAAAAGTAGAAGAACATTGTACTCTTGATAAGAAACAACGTATTCAAATCACTCCTGAAGAAGGAAAATTATTAAATTTATTTATCAAAATCCATAAAGTTAAAAGCATAGTTGAAATTGGCACGTTATATGGTTATTCGTCAATTTGTATGGTAAAAGCTTTACCGAAAGATGGTCATATATATACAATAGAAAATAATCCTCAACACTCAAGAATAGCAAAAAAAAATTTTAGTGCTTTTAATCTAAGTGATAAAATTACTCTAATAGAAGGTGATGCACTGGAAAAAATTAATGAATTATCAGCAAAGGCACCATTTGACATGATATTCATCGATGCTGATAAAAGTAGTTATCCTAAGTATTTAGATTGGGCAGAGTCATACATTAAACAAGATGGGCTAATCGTTGCAGATAACACTCTATTATTTGATACAGTATTTTTAGAATCTCCTCCAAAAGAAGTATCAGAAAAGTCATGGCATGCTATGAGAGAGTTTAATGATAGATTGTCAGATGAAAAAAAATATTTCTCCATATTGATTCCTACTGACGAAGGAATGACTGTAGCTTTAAAACTAACGCAAGTTAAAAATCAAGGTCAGCGTAATGCCTAGGGGGAGTTAAGCCAAAAACTCTCTCTAATAATATTTCGCGAAAACAAGGCCTTGATTTAACAATGGAGTACCATTCTTTTAAAATCTTACTTTTTTCCCATGGGAAACTATTTACGTAGTCTATTATAGAAATATGTGATGCTAAAGTAATATCGGCTAAAGTGAACTTATCGGTTGCAAGCCAAACGTTCTTGTTAATTAAGTGTTCGATGTATTCCATATGGCAAGGCAGGTTATGCTGAGCTGCATGAAGAAATCTAGAGTCAGGGCTGCGGTTAGTAATTACTTTTTCATTCATAATATACTTAGTAACTTCATTGTAAAATTTGCTATCGAACCAATTGATTAAAGCGCGTATTTTAGACTTAATAATAGTTGATGAACCAAGTAATTTGACGTCACTATTGTAAGTCTCTTCTATATATTCACAAATGGCATTACTATCCGCTATTACAAAGTTATTATCTATTAATACTGGTACTTGTCCGATTGGATTGATCTCCATGAATTCATTCCGCTTTTCCCATGGATTTTCATATACCAAATCACAACTCAGCTTTTTTTCCTTGAGAAGAGCTCTAACTTTTCGTGAAAACGGACAAAGAGGAAAATGATATAAAATCATAATATTCCTCTTTTGTTATTCCAATACCTATATGTTGTCATTCCAGTACGTGACATTGGAATCCAGCTTATTTCATTATGGACATTACTTTTAACATATATTCCTAGAATCCATTGTCCATTGTGTAATTTCCAAATATTTTTATACTTGGATCCCAGTACAACTGTACGAACATTGTAGTTTGAGAGCAATCCCCACCGGAAGGGTGTCATTTCAGTGATTGACACTGGAATCCAGTTCTTATTATACAACAGCCTAATGTATTCATTTAAAATTAAGTTTTCTGGATCCCAGTGTCTGGGCACTGGGATGACAGAAGAAGAGTATTTTAGGTAACAGCTGTTTACTCCAAAGTAATGTTGCAAAAGGTCTAACATATAAATTATAAGACTAATATAGAATATACCTTGCTAAAAAAAAAAAAAAGTATAACCTTTTATAAGGTATGCAGGCAAAAATTCTGTAACTTGGTCAGGTCAGAAATGAAGCAACCATATCAGAATCTTTTTGGGTTGCATACCTATTTGTACTATTTGTTTTATTCTAGGCTATGAACATAGCATTAAAATATCGTCCTAGTAGCTTTAAAGATTTAGTAGGTCAAGATATATTGGTGCGTATACTAGAAAATGCTTTTACTCTCAACAAAATTCCACAATCTATACTGCTTTCTGGTAGCAGTGGAATTGGTAAAACCACCACTGCAAGAATAATAGCTTTATGTTTGAACTGCTCATTGGGGCCAACTTTTGAACCTTGTGGATCATGTACAAGTTGTCTGGCAATAAAAAATTCAAGCCATCCAGATGTAGTTGAAATCGATGCGGCAAGTCACACTAGTGTTGAGGATGTTAGAGCGATCTTGGGAGATATTTGCTATTTACCAATAAGTTCTAAATTTAAAGTTTACATTATAGATGAAGTACACATGTTATCCAGTAATGCATTTAATGCATTACTTAAAACTCTAGAAGAACCACCATCTAGCGTAAAGTTTATTCTGGCAACTACAGAAATAAAAAAGATACCAATAACTATTATTGCACGTTGTCAAAGGTTTGACTTACATAACATTCCTTCAGCTAAGATAATGGAGCGTTTAAATGATATTGCACAAAAAGAAAATTATTTTATTGAAAAAGAAGCATCGGAATTAATTGCGCACCACTGTAGCAATTCAATGCGTAACGCTTTATTTTTGATGAATCAAGCAGTGCTATATAGCAAAGATGGTACAATATCCACTCAAAGTGTTAAAGACATACTTGGTCTAGTAGATAGAAACGTTATATTTGATCTACTGGAAGCAGTATTAGATAGTGATTTACAGAAGGCTTTGTTAGTATTCGACAATGTGGTAAAAACAGCAAATCCGCTCAATATTTTTGAAGATCTACTGCAAACAATCCAGTTAATATGCCGTTTTTTAATTACAAAAGAGATTGATACAGAATATGAGAAGAGCAGAGTAAAAGATTTGAGTACAAAAAAGTCTTTAATATTTTTTTCGAGATTGTGGAAGGTGCTGCTTAAGGGTATTCAAGATATAAAGGTTTCAACATGCAATGAAATTGCCGCTGAAATGATATTAATTAGCCTTTGTTATCTTTCTGATTTGCCTTCTCCGGAACAGGTGATCAAAAAAATTCTTTCACAGAATGTAGAGCAAGGAAATAGACAGGGCAGACCTGTTGCACCTTCCCCCCCTGTCATCCAAGTAGCTGACTACTCGGATCCAAAAAAATATGTGGAAAAACCCCACTCTGTCATCCCAGTGCGTGACACTGGGATCCATGTGAAAAATAAACAACAAAATTACGATTTTGATAAGATTTTGCAACTATTAAGGCGGAGTAACCAAATTTATCTTTACAAACAACTGTGTAGTAATCTAAAATTAATAGATTGTAAATTTGGGTATTTAAAATTAAAAGCTGTATCTAACTTGAACAGTAATTTTTGTAATGACTTGAAAAGTTACTTAAATCAAGCCACTAATCAGGAGTGGGTTATTATAGTTGATACGAGTTATATGAATAGGGAAGTGAGTAATTTAAATTATGCACCTGTAGTTAAGGATATATTAAATACGTTTAAAGGTGCAAAGGTAGTTAATATAGAAAATAAGGAGTAGGTTGTGGATTTCAGTCAAATAATAAAGCAAGCGCAAGAAATGCAAAAAAAGCTTGCGGAAGCCCAAGAAAAATATATTGGAAAAGAGTTTCAAGGTATTTCTGGTGGTGGCAAAGTTTCTGTATTAGTGGAAGTTATAAAAATAGGTGGCTATAAAGCTAAAAAGGTAAACATAGACTTAGAGCTTATGAGAAATGAAGAAAAAGACATAGTAGAAGATTTAGTGACAGCAGCGTTTAATGATGCCATTAAAAAAGCAGAAGAAAATATGGCAAATGCAACCTCTGATCTTGCAGGTATGATGGGGTTACCACCTGGATTTAAACTTCCTTTTTAAATTTACTACTGAAGTTTGCCTTAATGCAGTAACTAAGTGTTTTCCTTTTATACTAGTACTTTCATGAAGTACATTCATATTACTGCATGAATATGCAGCAATTCACAATGATGAATGCAGATCAGAAGATAAAAAGACATTAGTGAAATAGGTGTCAGAAGATCAAGAGTAAAAAAAGTAGAGTAACTCTATTTATTAATTAATAAAATCTTTGTATTTTCCTAAAAGTTAGTTAAGATACAGAAGGTTTTGTGTTATTAAGTTAGCACTTGACTTAACTTTAGTTATTATTTAGACTGCTAAAGTGGAATTTTAATTTTTTTAACGAGGGCAATTATGCATTATAAAAAGTTTTTTTCGGCAGCTGCTTTAGTGACGTTGCTAAGCCTATCAAACTCTGCTTTTTCATCAGATCCTATTGGTCCAATAAGTGATGAAGAAACTAGCTACTACGTTCGTTTACAATACAACGGTGAAGTTTTACCTTTTAAAACAAAGATTGATGGTGTTACATATAAATCAGGTAAGGAGAACAATAGTCCCTTAAAAGCATCTTTTCTAGCTGGAGGTGGTGCATTTGGTTATAAAATGGATGATATCAGGGTTGATGTTGAAGGACTTTACTCACAATTGAGTAAAGATGCAGATGTAGTATCTGATGACAAGGCTGCAGATAGTGTAACAGCATTTTCAGGATTGGTTAACGTTTATTACGATATAGCGATTGAAGATATGCCTATCACTCCATACGTTGGTGTTGGTGTTGGTGCAGCATATATCAGCAATCCTTCAAAAGCTGATGCAGTTAAAGATCAAAAAGGATTTGGTTTTGCTTATCAAGCAAAAGCTGGTGTTAGTTATGATGTAACCCCAGAAATCAAACTCTTTGCTGGAGCTCGTTACTTCGGTTCTTATGGTGCTAGTTTTGATAAGGCAGCTAAGGATGATACTGGTATCAAAAATGTTCTTTACAGCACTGTTGGTGCAGAAGCTGGAGTAGCGTTTAATTTCTAATCTATCTTTGTCTTATTATCCCAGTGGGTTTTTCTTGTCATTCAAGTAGCATGACACTGGGATCTAGAAAAAAGAAATGTGAATTCCAGTGTTTAAACACTGGAATAACACACTGTTTATTTTAAATTATATAGCCTATCATTACACATTAGTAATTTTAATTCTACATTCAGGTAGTTCTTGTTGAAGTTTAATGTTGCTAAGATCTTAATTAGATATAAAGTTATGCTTTTTTTAATTAAAGCTTGAATTTTTCACTAAAAATCAATATATTATATACATGGAGTTTTAATTTAAGTTATTATGTTGACCCCAGTAGCGAATTTATCTGTTAATAGTAGCACTAATCTCATGCAATATATTGCTGAAGTGCGAAAATTTCCTATGCTTTCCCAAGAAGAGGAAGTGCGATTAGCAAAAAATTGGCAAGAATACCAGGATATTTCTTCTGCTCACAGGTTGATTACTAGCCATTTGAATTTGGTAGTAAAAATTGCAATGAAATTTAAGAATTACGAGCTATTGTTGATGGACCTAGTCATGGAAGGAAATATGGGTTTAATGCATGCAGTGAAAAAGTTTAATCCCGATTTAGGGTTTCGTTTTTCAACTTATGCAGTATGGTGGATTGAAGCTTCAATGAAAGACTTTATATTAAAATCTTGGTCACTTGTAAAAATAGGTACAACGCAAGCACAAAGGAGATTGTTTTTTAGTTTACGAAAAATAAAAAAAAGAATTTTACAATACACAAACAGAGAAACTTTGAGTAACGAAGAAATAAAAGCAATATCAAATGAGCTTTCTGTATCTGAAGAAGATGTTGTACAAATGAACTATCGTTTGGCTTGTAAGGATCAGTCGTTAAATAATTGTATAAAAATAGGTGATGACTCTAAAAAGGAGTTACAAGATATGATTCCGTGTAATTTAGTTAGTCAAGAAGTAGCTTACCAGAATCATGAAGAAAAGGCATTAAAAGAAACAATTTTAAGCAATGCGCTGGCAAGTCTTAATGAAAGATCAAGAGACATTTTCATTAGCAGATATTTATCTGAAAGTACTCAGACTTTGGATGAGCTTAGCAAAAAATATTGTGTTTCAAGAGAAAGAATAAGACAATTGGCTAAGCAAGCAATGAGTAAGGTAAAACAACATGTAAAATCAGAGAGTTTGAAACTTGGTTTACATGCGTAGTCTTTTTGTATTTCTAATACTTTTTTCAATAGGTACTCTTGCATCGGTTAGTAACGTACAACTGAAGGAAAAATATAAAGATTGGCTTGTGTACACTGCATTGGAAGATGGTGAAAAAGTGTGTTACATTGTATCTCATCCTAAGAAAAAAAGTGAACATTATACAGCTGACCGCAAGCCGTATGTAATGGTCAGTTACGTTGATAAAAAAGCAGATGAGGTGAGCGTCACTTCTGGCTTTCAGTATAATAATGAGCCTGTAGTTCTCAATATCGATAAAAAAATTAAATATCAATTGCCAATAATACAGGGAAGTCTTGCGTGGACAGATGATACAAAAATGGACCAAGATTTGATTCTAAAAATGAAGCAGGGATTATCAATGGTAGTTAATGGAAAAGTAAAAACAGCAAATGTTGATGATACTTATTCCTTGCTTGGCTTTCAAAAAGCGTACCAAAAAATGCATGACTTATGCCATACAAAGCAAATTATTGATCACTAAAGTATAAGATAGGCTGTTTTGTCTCTCAGACAAAAATATGGATATCACTTTACATAGAATATGAATATCATTTAAAATATATTTTTGAGAATTAATATGTCAAAAATTGTAGATATAGGAATCAAAGAACAAAGTTCTGTGTGTGAACAAATGCGTTTTAGTGTAAGTCGTGCAAGCCTTTTAAATACGCTATCCAGGGTAAGTGGAGTGGTTGAAAGGCGCAACGCGATAGATGTTTTAGCGTGTATAAATATCAAAGCACAACATGGCAGCATAAAATTGAAGGCTACTGATCTTGACATTTCAATATTTGCCTCACTTACTGCAAATGTATCAGCAGAAGGAGAAGTGAAAATCTCAGCACATACTTTACATGACATAGTGAAAAAATTGCCAACTAATTTGGATGTCAATTTCGAAATGAATAATCAAGGAAAATTATTGATATCCTGTGGAAATGCAAATTTTTCTTTACCGAACGTAGTTTCAAATAACTTCCCTGTTCTTGAAGAAGGTGATCATCAATACGATTTCACTCTACTAAGTGCAGATTTGGTAGACTTGTTGACTAAAACGAAGTTTGCTGTGTCGCTGGATGATACAAGGTATAATTTAAACGGGATATATCTGCATACAGATGAGCAATTTCTGTACTGCGTTGCAACTGATGGCCACCGTTTATCATGTATAAAAAGGCCTAAACCTGAAGATATCAACGGAGAATTTGGGGTGATCATTCCACGTAAAACTATCATGGAACTGTTGAAAGTATTGGGTGATTGTAATGAGATAAATATAAAACTTTCAGATAGAAAAATCAAATTTACATGTGGTGAGTATATTCTAATATCAAAATTGATAGATGGGACTTTTCCAGATTACAAAGCTGTCATTCCAACGTCTCAAGATAAACAAATGATTGTTGAGAGTAGCAAACTTGCTAGTGTTATAGACCGAGTTTCCGTTGTTGTGTCCGATAAAATAAAATCAATTAAATTTTCATTGCAAGAGAATTTATTAACTCTACATTCAAATTCCCAAGAGTGCAGTGATGCGACTGAGTCTATAGAGGTGGATTACGATGGAGCTCTTATGGAAGTAGGATTTAATTCTCGTTATTTGCTTGATGCTTTATCTTGTATAAAAAACAAATGTAAGGTCAGCCTATCAGATGGTAATAGCGCTACAATTATCACTGATGAAGATGATCCAAGTGCACTATACATAGTGATGCCAATGAGGACTTAAGCTAGTAATCTATCTTTACTAAGTATAAGCCGTGAGGCGGCGCAGTGACCCCAGCGGCGTTTCTTTTGCATTGACTTAATATATTTAACATTTCTTGTGGATTAGTTCTATTTTTTCCAAATTCAACTAAAATGCCAACAATAATCCTCACTTGGTTATGCAAAAAGGAAATCGCAGATATTTTGATGTATATGTGACTTCCATTTTGTACTATATCAATATCATCGATTGTTCTGACCGGATTTGTAGCTTGACAATCTTTTGAGCGGAAGCTTGAAAGATTATGTTTTCCAAGCAGGTGTCTAGCAGCTTCACGCATGATGTTTACGTCAAGTGGGTTAAATACTTGCCACACATAACCGATTTCCAGAGCTGCAGGAGCGTAGCGATTAATTATTCTATATTCATAATATCTTTTTTTTGCTGAAAATCGCGCATGAAATGCATCATCTACGGCTTCTGCACTAAGCACAACTATAGGAATCGCTTTTAAGTGATAGTTTATTCCATTTCTTATTCTGTAAAGCTCAAATTGCCTTTCCATATTGAAATGAGCAACTTGCCCTAAAGCATGAACCCCTGTGTCAGTTCTGCCACCACAATGCAAAGAGACTCTCTCGCCACTGAAATTAAATATAGCGTTTTCTATGGTTTCCTGAATTGAGTTAGCAGAGTGTTGTTGCTTTTGCCAGCCAGAGAAACCACTACCATTGTATTCTATCGTTATTTTGTATCGCACTACAAAGTCTATCTATCTAATTTTAGGTAACTAACGTTCTTCGTTATTAAAAAACCCTTGGCAGATTGGTTGCGTTCAATTACCATGGAGACTATACAAGTTAATAAATGATCCATGGCACATAATCCAGAAGAAAGAAATAATGATAAGCAAAAAGCACTAGATAATGCAATAAGTCAAATTGAAAAAGCATTCGGTAAAGGTGCAATAATGAAGCTAAAGCAAAACCCTGTAGAAAAAATAGACACGATATCTACAGGGTCGATTGCACTTGATTCAGCTCTGGGTGTTGGGGGATTGCCAAAAGGACGTATAATTGAGATATTTGGCCCTGAGAGTTCTGGTAAAACTACCCTTGCTTTGCATGTAATTGCTGAAGCACAGAAAAAAGGAGGTTTATGTGCATTTATCGATGCGGAGCACGCACTGGATGTTATATATGCTCGTAAACTTGGAGTAAACACCGATGATTTAGTGATTTCACAACCAGACACTGGAGAACAAGCGTTGCATATTGTTGAGTATTTAGTATGTTCTGGTGCAGTTGATGTAATAGTTATTGACTCTGTTGCAGCACTAACTCCAAGAGCTGAAATTGAAGGAGATATGGGCGACCAGCACATGGGACTACAAGCAAGACTTCTAAGTCATGGGCTACGAAAGCTCACCTCTGCAGTTTCAAAAGCAAACTGTATATTGATATTTATTAACCAAATTCGTATGAAAATAGGAGTAGTATATGGAAATCCTGAAACTACCACCGGTGGGAATGCGTTAAAATTCTATACTTCTATAAGACTTGATATAAGAAAAATTGGTGCAATAAAGGATAAAGAGAATATTACGGGTAATGAAACGAGAGTTAAAGTTGTAAAAAATAAAGTCGCTCCTCCATTTAGAGAGGCAAAATTTGATATAATGTATAATGAAGGCATATCAAAACTTGGGGAAATAATAGATATAGGAGCAAAACTTGGTGTCCTTGAAAAGGCAGGCGCTTATTATTCATATAACAATACGCGTCTTGGCCAAGGAAGAGAAAATGTAAAAAGTTACCTCAAGGCAAACAAAGAAATTGCAAATGAAATAGAAACAAAAATCAGAGATTTATTTAAAAATCACGATAACTCTATTGCAATAGAAGAGGAGCGTGAACAACTTCTAGAAGAATCAGTATTCTAATCTAGAGCAGCAGAATAGCAAAATAAGATAGACAAAAACATAGGAACAAATGGTGTCATGAAAGTAGATGATACTAAAGAGGCTATTTGAATAGAAAGAAATAGGTGTCATGCCAGTGCCTAGACACTGGCATCTACCGTCTTAAACATTAAGATAAAAATTATTATTTTTTATCATACCATTTAAACAAATGATGGGGAACGTTCAAAAAACTGCGTCAAAGCGAGAAGTAAAAATAAAATAGAAACAAAAAATGGAGATTTGACATGAGTCAAGTAAATGGAACTACTGGATTGGTAGACTATAAAGAATTAGAAACAAATATTCTATCATCTATACGGGACCATTGATGGGGAGAGATGGTAACAAGGCTACTGGAAGCGAGTCTGGAAGGTACCATTTACCCACTGAAAGAGAAGAGACGGAAAAAACTTTGAGGACAAATATTTGAACTTTTGACACCAAGAGATAGAGAGCGAACCACAGATAGTGAAAAAAAAGGTAAACAACTGAACTTGAGGCAAAAAATATCTGCAGCAGAGATATCTGGAATTACAGATAAATTACTACCTATAATCAATGAATGGTGTAGTCGTCCACTACAATCAATATATCCGATAGTATTCATGATTTTTTAAGGTGAAAGAAGACGGTTGTTGTGTAAGTAAGTGCATGTATAACATATTGGGTATAGATCAAGAAGGCAAAAAGGATGTATTGGGTTTTTATTTGGCTGAAAGAGAAGTTCTGGTTGGGGGTATTAAATGAGCTAAAAGAAAGAGGAGTAGAGGATATTCTAATAGCTTGTATTAAAAAGTTTTCCTGCTGCTATAAATAGCTAAAGCAGAAATGTATAGTACATCAGATAAGAAATTTACTGAAGCAGCAAAAACTTTCATAAGTGATCTGAAGAAAGTATATCAGGCTTCAAGCAGAGAAATTGCTGAAAATTATTTACTCGAGCTGATGGAGCGAAAAATATCCTTTGGTCATAAAATCGTGGCAAAACAATTGGGAAAATTTATTTTAAGTATTTCGGGCCAGTTAGGCGGCTCCACTAATCCTATCGAGGAGACATTTACTAAAACCAAAGGTTCATTTACCAGCTTGTACAAGTTGGTATATTGTGCTATAAGGAGGGTGGAGGAAAAGTGCTGTACATATTAACTATATCTCAGCTCAACATTTTCTTTCTCCACAGATTGAAAATTGAGTTGAACTAAAAATTCGCTTTGACGCAGTTTTTTGAACATTATCCCTTAGCTTACAAGATCCTCATTTTGAAATAAGTAATAATTTATTATAGTCTTGATATTTAAACGTTTTGTATCTGCTGTAATGATTTCACTTCCAATTTGCTATTCTTTACATATTGAATTGCAAGCGCTAACGCTTTACTTCCAGAAGCTGTGGTGCTATAAGCTATATTTTGCAAAATAGCAGTTCTGCGAATATCTTTGCTGTCTGAGACTGACTTTACACCTTTTGAGGTATTGATCACTAGATTTATTTTTCCATCTTTGAGCATATCAACTATGTGGGGTCTGCCTTCTCTCACTTTATTTACAGCTTTTGCAGCAATGCCGTTATTGTTCAGATACGAAGCTGTGCCTTTGGTGGCATATATTTCAAAACTCAGTTCTTTCAACATTCGTGCAACAGGCAATATACACTCTTTATCATCATCTTTTACTGAAACCAGAGCTGCTCCTTCTGTTGGTAACTTGTATCCTGCAGCCATGTGCACTTTTGCAAGTGCAGCTTCGAAAGATAAGTCAATTCCCATCACTTCTCCTGTTGATTTCATTTCAGGACCAAGTAAAGTATCAACTCCTGCAAAGCGGATAAATGGAAAAACAGCAGCTTTAACTGCAAAATGATTGAAAGGCTTGTTTTCCTGATTCAAATTTTTACCCAAAATAACCTGAGTGGCAAGCTTTGCAACAGGAATGTTGATTACCTTGGAAATGAAAGGAACTGTACGGCTAGCCCTTAAATTCACTTCAAGTATGTATACATCACTCTCTTGAACAGCAAACTGAATGTTTATCAGACCTTTCACTTTTAATGCTAATGCTATTCTTTCAGTTTGGAGCTCGATCTCTTTTATTACTTCGTCACTCAATGTATTTGTCGGTATTGAGCATGTTGAATCGCCAGAGTGGATACCAGCTTCTTCAATGTGCTCCATGACCGCTGCAATGAAAACTTTTTTCCCATCACATACAGCATCAACGTCAACCTCAACTGCATTGACTAAAAATTTATCAAGAAGCAGCGATCCGTGTTCAAAAATTTTGGTTTGATTCAAGACATACTCTTTAAAGCTCTGAGTATCGTGTCTAATCGACATAGACTGACCGCCGAGGACATATGATGGCCTGACTACTAGTGGAAACCCCACCTTTTCTGCGTTGGTTAACGCTTCTTCTACTGAATGGCAGATAGAATTTTCAGGTTGTTTTAAATTAAGTTGCAAAGCAAGATTTTTAAATCTCATGCGATCTTCTGCAAGGTCAATAGAATCAAACGAAGTTCCCAGAATTTTGAAACCTCTCTCGTTAAGCACTTTGGCTAACTTTAAAGGCGTTTGCCCGCCGATTTGAACTATTACACCAACCAGTGTGCCATTTTCTTGCTCTTTGCTTAGTATTTCAAGCACATCCTCTGCAATCAGTGGGGCGAAATATAAACGATCAGCGGTATCGTAGTCAGTTGAGACGGTTTCTGGATTACAGTTAATCATTATTGTTTCATATCCCATTTCTTTGGCGGCAGAAGCTGCATGTACGCATGCATAATCAAACTCAATACCCTGACCAATGCGGTTTGGACCACTTCCTAAAATGACAACTTTTTTTCGATCCGAAATATTCGCCTCACATTCCGTTTTATTTTCAACATCACCCTCATAGCAGCCATACATATAAGCAGTGCTCGATTCAAATTCAGCTGCACAGGTGTCTACACGTTTATAAACTTGTTTAGTACCAAACCTTTTCCTTATTGCTTCAATTTGCTCTACTTTCTTATTGCTTAACTTTACCAACCTTGCATCTGAAAATCCCATTTTTTTCAGCTCTAACATTTCATATGCAGTTCCAGGAAGGCCATTTTCCTTGATTTTTTGTTCAGCTAATATAATTTGCTGTATATTCTGCAAAAACCATAAGTCATATCCTGTAATCGAATTTATTTCTTCTATGCTAATTCCGTGGCGCATTGCGTCAGCAGCAATCAGTAATCTGTTTGGCAGCAATTTTGCTAATTGAGATCTGATGTGATCAATATCAGTATTTTCAGGAAATACTTCATCAAGTCCTGTAAGATCAGTTTCAAGTGAACGAAAAGCTTTCTGCAGTGACTCATTAAAAGTGCGGCCGATCGACATTACTTCCCCCACTGATTTCATGGAAGTTGATAGTTCACAATTCGTCCCCTTAAATTTCTCAAACTCAAATCGAGGAATTTTAGTGACGATGTAATCAATCGCTGGTTCAAATGCAGCAGGTATAACTGGAGCGCAATCATTACGTATCTCATCGAGTGAATAGCCGATAGCAAGTTTAGTTACAACTTTTGCAATAGGATAACCTGTTGCTTTTGAAGCAAGTGCAGAAGAGCGAGAAACCCTTGGATTCATTTCAATCACAACGAGGCTTCCATCTTCTTTAGGATTCACTGCAAACTGCACATTTGCACCACCGGCGCTAACATCAATTTCCCTCAGCACTGCTATAGATGCATTTCTCATTTGTTGATATTCAGCATCACGCAGAGTCAAAGCAGGAGCAACTGTGATACTATCTCCGGTGTGCACTCCCATTGGATCAACATTTTCTATTGAACACACTATTATACAGTTATCCTTGCAGTCACGGATAACTTCCATTTCATATTCCTTCCAGCCGATAATTGATTCATCTATCTGAACTTCATTTATTGGTGAAATTTTGAGAGCACTTTCTGCAATATTGAAAAACTCCTCTTTATTGTATGCTATGCCGCTACCTGCGCCACCAAGAGTGAATGATGAACGGATGATTGCTGGTAATCCAATGTAATCCAAAGCCTTTTTTATTTGTTCTTGATTTTTTATAATGATACTTTTGGGGTATTTTAGACCTATTTTATCCATGGATTGGCGAAATAATTCTCTATCTTCCGCTTTTTTTATTGCTTCTCTATTTACTCCTATTAATTCTACGTTGTATTTGTCTAACACTCCATCATCTGCAAGTTTTATTGCACAATTAAGTGCTGTTTGCCCTCCCATTGTTGGTAATATTGCGTCTGGCCTCTCCTTAATTATAATTTTCTCTATGATTTCAGGTAGCACCGGCTCAATATAAGTTGCATCAGAGAATTCAGGATCTGTCATTATAGTTGCGGGGTTGGAGTTAACTAAAATGACTTTATAACCTTCACTTTTTAATACTTTACAGCTTTGCGTTCCAGAATAATCAAACTCGCATGCCTGACCTATAACTATTGGGCCTGCTCCTATTACTAATATAGATTCTATATCTGTGCGTTTTGGCATAATTACAATAATAGTCTCGACTCAAATAATGTTACCAATCTTTCCTGTATATGTGAATTTTTATTAAACCTAACTACCTTTAGGCTTAACGGTATCTTTGCAGATACTATGGTAATTTACTCGGGAGATTTGCTAAGTGGTAAGATTTGTCCTGATATGCTACAATCTTCAGAAGCAAGTTCTACAAATTTGTCTGTCAGTTTATCAGGTGGCACCAATTCAGATATATCTTTTCCCGAAAATGCTTGCTTATACATTTCACTATCGATAGGCCCTTCCGAATACACGGCATTTATGCATAAGTTCGTATGTTTTGTCTCAGATGCATATATCTTCACCATTGCTTCTAGTGCAGCCTTACTTGCAGCATATGGTACCCAATATGGATAAGAGGAAGGAGAAAGTGTTATCTCTGAGGTCATGAATATCGCTCTTCCAGCATTAGACTTTTTTAGTATTGGACCCAAATTTTTTAGCAAGTACCAACTGGCAGTAAAATTTGTATTCATTACGTTCTGTAGATCTTCAAGCTCACAATCATGAACAGAGCTCAACTTACCTAAAATTTCAGTGCATGCAATCAGTATATCAAGTGTTCCAGATTCTGATAATTTCAGGCTTTCTATCATGTTTGGCAGTACTTTTACGCTCTCAAAATCCAAAAGATCAAGCTGAATTAGTTTCACAGAGCCTTCTTTCAGCTCTTCAATTTCGTTATACAATGGCTTGAGATTATCAAGAGATCTGGAAATCAGAATTACACATGCACCTTCTTTTACAAATCTTTTTGCAACAGAAGAGCCTATTCCACCTGAAGCTCCGGTAATTAAAGCTATTTTACCTTCTAAGTCACCCATTTCTTTCTCCTTAGCAAGATCCATTGAAATATTTTAGCTGAAAATTAAATTTTGCTCCATATATAAAAATCAAACTTAGCACATAAAAAAATAGTAACGATACTATCACACCACCTAAACTTCCATATATCAAATTCAGTTGGTCAAAGGAAGCTTTTAAGTATTGCTTGAAAGCTGAAGCAGAGATCGTCCAAAGAATAACAGCTACACAAGATCCGGGAAATACGTCTGATAAGTTTTGTTTTATGTTTGGCAATGTAAAATATAGCCAAGATACTATAGTAAAAAGCACAAACTCAATAAGTAAATATCTAGTATAACTTAGCCCTTGGTAAGAAAAATCAATTAACATTGGCACTAATGTAAAAAATACGATAGTCAGAGTTGTAACAAGCGTAATTACTAAAAATTGTAATATACTGAGCACCCTTCTCCATATATAAGGCGATGAAACCGGAACTTTATAGGCCTTATTGAGTATTGTTCTAAATCCTTCAATTGTAGATGAGGCAGTCCAAACAGCGCCTACAATTGCCAAGGTTAATAAGCTTTGCGGAGGGCCTGATATTATCTCCCTAATACGTGGCATCAAAGATGATAAAATATCCTGTGGCATGTTATCAATAATAAATGCCCAGCCGACATTGTATTGATCTAAGAAATTTGCGAACGTTGATGCCATGGCTATTAAAACAATAAGAAAAGGAAATATTGATAACAGGATTAAAAATGATAGATACCCTGCGTGCTCCACTCCATCATTATAAATTGTGTCAATTAAAGCACGATAAAGGCAATAAACGATACTATAAAATTTCTGTAGCACTTGTAATATAAATAAACTAAGAAAAGTATTCTAAATGAAATAAAGCATACTTTTAAGCAAAAAATCCTCACCGTTTACTTAAATTTAATCAAAATGATAGATAATCCAGCGTTAAATACGGAGGCATAATGAAAAACTTTCTTCTACTTGTAGCTTTAATTCTTTCCTTTGCGTTTGATGTACATGCTGATGAAACATCAGAAGTGATATGTAAAATAGTGAGCTATACTCACAGTTTGGGTGGACCAATGATCACGATAGTGATAATAGGTGCAGCATTGCTTGCAATATTTGGCAGAATGCCGTGGCCAGCACTTTTTGCACTTGGTGCATTTACTGCTGTGTTTTTTGGTGCTCCTGCAGTTGTGAAAGCAATAACAGGAAAAGATGCATGTACAACTAGTAGTACAACCCCAACTTGCTCTGGTGGTCAAACATGGGATGCAGCATCAAAGGGATGCCGCTAGGCACTAAAATTTCAGAAAAACATTAGCAAATGGTGCTTCTTAAAGAAGCACCATCATTGCACGAACTTGTGATTTAAGAGCAATTTTTGCCATTAGGGGTGTTATTTGAGTAGCTCCTTTTCTGTCATTTCAGTAACTGACATTGATTCCTTTATGATGTTGTCATCCCAGTGTCACGCACTGGAATGACGAAACTACTTTAATGACAAGAAAGAAAGCACTGGTCTCACATACATCTAAACGGATACATAAACTTTCATTCACAATTAGTCCTCAAATAGTCTAATTTTCTTTATCTATAAAATACAGCAACTTGTGTTTTTACCAACTGATGTACGCTTTTTTGTAGAACACTGTTCAGATTGTAATACAGATGGTTGGTCAAGTATTGGTTTGGGCTTATCATTAAAAGAAGATCGTGCTGAAGAAACGCCAAGGCCACTATCTTTACTCGAAGCATCATCCCCACCTTTATCTTCACCACAGTAGTCGGGTCTAAGAAACTTTCTTGAGTTTCCAGCACGTATAACTGAATTCTTAGCTGAACCACCAAAACCACTATCTACAGTTGGTCCATCCGTCCCTACTTTTTCTTCAAGAGTTTGTGGTTTCATAGCTGGCACACGCGCAGGATCAATGGATAGCTTATGATCTTTGTTGATTACAGAGCTCTCTATGATCTTATCCATCACACAATAAGCAATGTCTGGGTTAAAAAAGTCTATTGCATATATTCGTTTGGCACCATATGTTAGCAGACCTCTTTCTGCAATATCATTTTTTACATCACACAATACTTTTGTACCACCAAACATATTATTATTAATATGATCAACTTCCTCTTTACTTAAAAACTCTATGTAATTATTATCATTCACAATAGGAGCTAAAATTGAAAACTCATCTTTACTTTCTTTGTGGGAAATATGCCAAACAGAATCAATTGGTAGGTGCGGAAGTGCTTTACAAATTAAATCAACAATTGCAAACTTCAGAGTGTCATTCATTTCATCCTCGGTACTTGAAACTTCCAAATCACGACACTTCGAGGATGATTTATGCTTTGCTATGTCTTTAATGAGCTTAGGATTATCAAAAATGCTTTTCTTTAGATATACATAATTTCCTTTCTCTTCTAAAAAATCCTTAGTTTTTTTAGGACCATTTTCATAACCTTTTATTCTCGATGAGAGCAAATCTACAAAAGAACGTTGCAAATTTCCATCAACACACTCCGCACCATATAGATAAGATCCCTTATCAAAGACTTCATCAATTATATTATAATCTACATGATTTTCTATCTCCTCCTCTATATCATCTGATAGATCCTCACAACCTAGTTTCGATTTTTTGTTTTCTTTTTTTTGCTCTTTAATAAGATCTGTTGTAAATCGCGCAAGTTCATTAGCTAGCAAAAACTTTAGATTAGAAACCACCTCTTTCCTAATTGGCACCAAAAATTTATTATCTTCAGCCGATTTCCCTTGATCAAAGTTAAAAGGAAAAAACTTTGTATAAAAATTATCATCAAGAATACTTTCATCCGGACAAAATCTTTGTATTATTTTTTCTTTCATACTTTTCAAGTACTTTATGCGCTGATCAAGAGTCATATTATTATCAAATGAGATAACAATATGATCGTTCTTTACAGTAAAATTAGTAACAACAGCATTACTGAAACGAAGAATACTATTAAACGCTTTTACTAATTCTCGATTTATTTCACTTTTATTAGACATAACGCCACCTCTCTAATTAACAACATAATTATTTACTGCTACCCTGACTACTCTTACTACTACTGGATTGATTTTGCTTCATTCGCTCTTGTTCACGCTTAATTCTATCACTGAAGTTATCTATCCTCTTTAGATCAGGTAAATCTTTTTTATAAATCCTTGTTCTCCCTGAATCAGGTACTTTTTTATTTGGATCATTATTACCATGCATATCAACCTCTAAATTAAATTATTATGTAATCAGTATATTAAGAATCAATTATCAGCACAAGCAGTTTTTTAACATAAATTTTGTTCACCATTTTTATACTCCTGGATCCCAGTGTCAAGTATACAACTATACGAACATTGTGACAATTTCCGTAGCAAATGGTGTCAGCTACTTGCATGACAGGAAAATAGGCTACTTGAATGACAAGAGAGAGCTACTTGTCCGCCATGTCATTCCAGCACTTGATGCTGGAATCCAGATAAAAACCAGTCTGGAATGACAAAAAGAGAGAGAACCTTTACACACCTCTTCCTTTGCTAACTGAAGAAGCATGGTTTTCAACTCTTACATCATCAGTTAATCCTCCTGGTAATTCCACAGTAGCATTAGACTTTTGCTGATCACCAAGCTTTCTCTTGCAGGAAGATTTATTTAGCTTTTCTCTCTTTGTTGTCCTTGTATTATCACCACACTTTTGTCTTTTAATTCTCCTGTATTGCTTTTGGTGTGGAGCAGGTGGACAGACAGCTAATTTTGGTTTTTCAGTTTTCTCTTCTTTTGCTTCTTTCTTTTCTTTATTCATTTTCTCCAGTTTTTGTACTTCACTATCTTTGTCACTTATAACAGGTTTAGGTAGAGTGTCTACTAATTTTTCTATAGGCTTTGGTAAAATAGCACGTTCTTGCTTGTCTAGAACAATTGGCATTGGAACTTGAGATGAAAAATTAAAGAGGTGAACTGGCGCAACTTCATTCACTTTTGTTTCTATTTCTTGACGAACTTCTTTTAATTCTGTTTTTTCTGCTTTTTTATCTCTTTTTTCTTCAGTGACATCTTGCTCTACTACTGCTGCTAAATCAACTGCAAAAATTTCTGCAAACATTGCAATGACTGAACCCACTAGAAAAGTTTGCAGCTTCAATTTTAAATTTTGCAACGCTTGCAAACGTTCGAGTATTGCTATTTCCTCTTCCGGAGATAACCCACCACTGAGTAATTTCTCCTGCAATTCTTTTATCTCTTTGTCTAGCCTTTTATCCCAACTTAAATCTTTTTTGAAGATCTTTTTAACTAATTCCTTAAGCTTATCACGCAAAAACTTAATTATCGAAAGAAGCAGATTTTTCTCTTTCTTCTCCTTGAGCATTTTGTAGACTTTCGGATCTACATTTACTTCAAAAAGATTAAAGAGGGATTCAAAGAAATTTGCGAATACCCCTTGATTATTATCAGTAAAGTAATCCTCATTATCTTGTATCTGTAGCTCTACTTGAGATAATGTTTCATCAATGCAACTCGCAGCCTGACGCTCAAGCTCTATTCTCTTGAGCTCAGCTTTCCTAGCAAGCTCCTCCATGAATCCTTTTAATTCATTAAGCTTCTGCTCTGCAGAGAGATCTTGCTCCCTAATTCGACTAATGAAGATTGAGCTACCGTCCTCTTCGGTGTTATTGATTAAAAAATTTTCCATTGCTTTTTCTCCATTAATTAAATTACTGTTTCTATAATTGTTTAGAAAGCTTTTTACCATTTTATCTTAAGTCTATAAAACACAATAACTCAATCTTACAATATAAAGTATTTAATAAGTATTAATCTTAAAAAATATCAATAATTTATTGATATTTTTACATTTATACTACATACAGCCTATCATATATTACATAATCTTCTAACAAACTCCTAAGAACCTTTTTCATCTATCGGCTCCTCTTTCATTAGTATATAACCAAATTCCTTTGCTTTTTTAAGCAAATTTTTGACTACTCTCTCTTTGTAAAGTGTTTCATAATAGTTCATTCCTTTCTCTACATATTCTTGTCCATATTTCAACATTTGATAAAAGATACATGCTAATTTCCTTGCTGTCGCAGTTATTGCTTTTGGTGCTCCTAGCCTTTTTTTCAGCCTTCTACTATATGCACCTATTGCACTTTTGCTTCTCAACACACAATGGGCAGCCATTCGAAATGCATTCGCAGCGCGGTTAATAACTTTACGAGTTCCTGTTCCAACAATTTTTCCTCCTGTAATTTTATTAGCAGGGCTTAATCCAAGCCAGGAAGAAAAATGTTTTTCTGTTGGCCATTTATTATGATTTATACCTGTTTCCGAAATGATAGTTTGTACACTTAATACATCAAATCCCGGGACTTTAGTAAAATCTATCCCGGTTATTCGATTTAAATCCTCATCCGCAGCAAAATCTGGACCATTCTTCTGCTTCCGCTTTCGTATTTTATTCAACATCCTGTTCTCATTTGACTTTGCCTCAAATGTTTTATAGTAACTCTCTATACTTTTATCACATTCCGTTATTTGCTCTTGAAAAAAAGTATATGCTGCATATTCTTGTTTTAGTGCAAACAAGTGTTCTTCTCTATAGTCTTCTGTTAATGCTTTTGCTATAGTAGGCTTGTCATTCTTCATGTTTGAATTTCTAAATTCAGCTAGTTTTTGGGGGTCTTTCTCTCCTTCAATTATTGCTTTAATAATTTTCATGCCTGTTAAACCGTTGATATCACTAATAACCTTATGCAATTGAATATTCATTTGAATTAGCGCTTTTTGCATACGTTGAGTATGTTTAGCTGCATTTTCAATTAGATTAGCACGTTGTCTAACGTAACTACGCAATACACACATTTGATTATCCGGTCTAAATGATCCTTGAAGCAGTCCATAGCTGTGCAATTGTTGCAGCCATTGACAATCCTGAACATCAGACTTTCTACCAGGCACATTTTTGACATGTCGCGCATTTACTAGTTTTACCTCAAATTTATATGATTCTAATATTTGAAATAAGGGAATCCAATATACTCCAGTTGACTCCATGGCCACAGTTCTAACCTGACACTTTTTTAACCACTTTGCTAAGTTGTGTAGATCTACTGTAAAGCACCCAAATTTTTGGATACGTTGTTCATCTCTTCCTTCAGGTACACATACATAATGTACAGTCGAGCCAATATCAATCCCTGATGCGTCAGGGTTTATTATTTTTAATTTACTTTTTGCTTCTGCCATATAAAATTCCTCCTATACTATTATGATAAGAAGCACTTCAGCTTGGGACGGTTAGGTTATACAATCTTCTAAACGAGGTAGTCCAGAAAGAACTCCATCAATGGCTTTACCGTTTCCCCCAAAACCATGCTTTCAAACGGGCATTTATAGCACCATTGATTGTTTCGGTTATAGCTGCAGAAGCGCTTCTTCGTAAAACTATATCCAAAAAACATAAAGTAAAGAGAAAGAGTTTCTTTTTGGTTTTACAGATTTCGTCTGTTCAGGCTTTTAATAAAAGTAAGTTTTTAAGTGGTAGGTACCTACCACTCAATGAACTAGATATAAAACCTGAATCCAATTTCTACTATATGAGAATGAGAATGATATCTATAATAATCTTGAAGCTGCTTTACCTTAGGAGTATTATTTAGCAAACCAAGAAATTTGTAACCAAAAGATATCTCAGTTGAACTACTTGAACGATAGCTTAAACCAAACTTTCCCTGATAAGCTTTTATGAAATCATCTTTCGTGTCAAAATTGATGAATCGTCTTAATTGGGCTAATCCTACACCAAAACCAATGTATGGAGTAAAAAGACTGCTATTATTAAAGTGATAGTAACCATTTGTCATTAGCATAAGAGTGGGGATGCCTTCGTCTCCACTCGTTGGAGTCATACTCTCAATCTCAATACTAAAATCTTCAAGTTTACAACCAGCAGAGGCACTTAATAATTTGTTCACTAAGTCATGAAAAGGATGAAGTTTTTGACCTACGGTCAAACCTACATAACACTCCTGTTTTTTTTCATTTTTATGCTCATTCTCACTGTTGCTTGCACTTTTTTCAAAAGCAAAAGATGCACTTGACACACAAATTAATAACAACATTACAATAGCTGTTTTTAATAATGATTTTTTACTTAATATGCTCATAATAAATATCCTTAATATATTATCCTATTAAGAGGATAGGATTAATAAATTATTAATGCAAGTAAATTTTTTAACTTTACTATTATTGCCTGCTTTACTGACTTGTAGCTACAGTAACATATTCTAAATTAGGTAGTGGTCTGCTTAAATCCTTCCGTTAGCAGCCCATTCTATAATGCTCTCTCGGGCAGATATCCTAATTTCTTCCTTTAGTGTTGTAACCAATCCCTGGGATTTTATTTCTTTCTCTTCTGATATTTCTTCCCCATTTGCACGCATTATTACCCTGATACACTTTGCTATGACAGAATTGTAAGATTTTGTACTTCCCTTCCCATCAGCACATCAATAAAATCATCAGACAATTTTACCTCTTCTATTCCTTTCAGCCCATTAGGAGATATTACTGGTTGTTTATATCGCCCTAGAACACAACCTACTGAACCTTTTAGCATATTTACTATAAGATCTCTAGTGCTTACCTCAGGTGGCAAGTCTATATTTGCATGCATCTCTTTATTATATCTCATCACTCGCATTGTAAAATGCTAGAATTACCTTATCAATGAAAATCACAATTCCACTGCTCATTAGTGGATTCACCTATAATGGTAAATGCAGAAGAACATCTAGCTATAATCTAATCACTGTCTCCAAATATAGAACCAATTCTTTTGCTCCCAGGAGAAAATTTATTAGTCCAGCTGCTTTGTACTTTGTTTATATCTTTAAAGGCCGTTTTGTTGCTATACTCCTTTACTTCTTTATCTATTCTCTCCATTATTTGTGGATCTAGATAGCTCTTTCTCCATTGGTTAGTAGCAAGAAATACTTTGTTTAAATCTTGAGTGCGAATTAGATATTCCTTGTCTTTAGGATAAACCTCCTGAGCCCAAGCGAATAGCTCAAAATAGCGTGCAAATAATTCGGATGCGCGTGATTTTGCAGTTCGATAAGCTTGTATCTCTTCAAATATAATTTGACCAATAATTTTTTGTACCAGAATATTTGACTGCTTCAAGTTCTGCTCAATATCCTGATAAACTTTATAGAGAAATTCTTGCTCTAAGCTTAAGTTCAGTTCATTTTCAACCATATGTGAAAGTTCATGTACTATGATGTAAGGATTTGACCTTCTTAGCACAATAACATACTTATTTAAACCAGAAGATCGAATTGTCTTACACACTCCCTCTTCCATATCCATTAATCCTTCTTGATATATTTCAAATGAGAGTCTATTTTGCTTTATTAGTGACAAAGTGAGGTTCAATGTATTTCTAAATTTCTCAAATTGATAGAGATATTCGACATATTGTATTACGTTTTCACCACTTCCTACTTGAGTTGCTTGTTTTATTAAGTTCCTGGTTAGCATGCTCCATTATTAAAGGAATTTTCTTTATACTCAAGAGTTATAAAGTATTTTTAGGAAGTATAGCTAAAGTAGTTTAAGTTCACTGACATCCCACTACTTGTTAGCAGTCAAGAGGTATCATGTCAGTATGACTTAGGAATGTACTAGATATAAAAGTGCAATATCAAATATATTCTACTAAAAATCAATCAGATCTTCACATGTTTGTTCTTCATAAAAGAAGTTCAATGTTATCGTAGTACCAAGCTTTGCTTCACTTTTAATGCTGAAAGTCCCACCCATTAACTCTACTAATTTCTTGCTTAGCGGTAATCCGATACCTGTACCTTCATTTCTATATCCTGAATCTGCTTGACCAAAAACGGACATAACTTTATATATGTCCTGCTGCATTATCCCTATTCCATTATCATGAAACTCAATAGTTAATAAATTTTTTTCTATATTCTCTTTAATAATCATTCTTATTAAACCACCTTGAGGAGTGAACTTGATTGCATTTGATAACAAATTTATTATAACTTGCTTCATTCTTTTGGGATCGGCGATAACTAATAATTGTTTATCAGATATCTCTTTCTTTAAACTAATCCCTGTTTCTTTTAGTTTAGGTGATAACATTTTTAAGCACGAATCTATTATCTTATTCAGATTAAACTTCACTTTCTCTACTGTTAAACTACTTGATTCAGCTTTAGAAAAATCGAGCACATCATTAATCAAAGCAAGTAAATGTGTACCAGCATTATATATATCGTCTACGTATTCCTTGTATTTAGAGTGATCTACCGAACCTAAAGTTTCATTTTTGATCAACTTTGCAAATCCAATAATAGCATTAAGAGGTGTACGCAACTCATGTGTAACACTTGCAAAAAATTTTATCTTATTTGCATTTTCTTGCTCTAATGCCTCTTTAACCCTTTGTAATTCAATATTAGTTTTATGCTGCTTGGCTAGCATTTGGGTATTGGAAAAGTGCAAATAAAGCATTATTAGTATTAAGATAACCAGTAATAAGCCCATTAATATTGAAAATAGACTATATACCATAATATAAGAGTCATTATAGCTTTGAATGATCTTCAAAAAAAATGAAGGCTTAATGTCATCTTCATGAAATATAGGGAAAGTAGAAGTTAATGTATTTCCTGTAGCGTAAAATATTTCTTGATTGCTTAGCAATTTATCAATTTCATCATTTGTAAGCAACTGCTCATAGTCATGACCTTGAGTATTAAAATTACTGAAAATTACTCTGGCATTTTGATCATACAGTATTAAGCTAAAATTTCTTACTTTGCTTACTGATTGTAACAATTCAGCACGCAATTTTACCAACTGGTTTATGTAATCAAAACTGTTATATTTAATATGATGTTTTTCTATTAGTAAATAATGATATTTTTTTATTATACTATTTTCCAATAGATCTTTTAAGTTTGCATTTGAATTACGGTAAAAAGAAAGAAAATTATTCTTTAATGAATAACTGCGGTATATTGTGCCCAATAAAACCACAAAAATTAATAAGAATAGCGAGATAATTTTTGTATATCTATTTGTTTTTAGTGTAGTAAAAATTAATTTACTTAATTTATACATATTCTTCTCATTGTGAAATAACATCTTTTATGGTATTAATAAAAAATTAGCATATCATACTTTTATGACAATTTCTCCTATCTTGCCAGTTTATTCTCCTGTTAACATAAATTTTTCTTATGGCAAAGGTATTTACTTGTATGATATCGATAATAAGCGCTATATAGATTTTCACTCTGGAATAGCTGTTAGCAGTTTAGGTCATGCCAACCCACGATTAACTGATGTCCTAAAATTACAAGGAGAAAAACTATGGCATATATCAAATACCTATAATATATCTACTACCAACAAATTTGCAGAAAATTTAATAAACAACAGCTTTGCTAATACTGTATTTTTTGCAAATTCTGGATCAGAAGCAGTGGAATGTGGACTTAAAATCGCTAGGGCCTATCAAAATGGAAAAGGTAATAAAAATCGCTATAGAATTCTAACATTTCATGGTGCATTTCATGGAAGGACATTTTTAACTTGTGCAACAAACGATAGACAGAAATTTTCTGAATTACTGAATCCTTATATTGACTGGTGTGATAACATAGAGCCCAATATTGAGAGTGTAAAGAAAGCAATTTCTAATGGCATAGGTGTTATATTAATAGAACCAATACAGGGACAAGGTGGTATTAAAGTAATGAGTGAAGTCTTCATGAAAGAGCTAAGAGAACTATGTAACGAAAACGACATACTGCTATTTTTTGATTGCGTTCAGTGCGGTGCTGGCAGGACAGGAAAGTTATTTGCATATGAACACATAGGAATTAAGCCTGACATATGTGCTCTTGCAAAAGGAATAGGAGGAGGTTTCCCTCTGGGGGCTTGTCTTGCAACTGAAAAGGTTGCTAAGTACATGGCGGTCGGTATGCATGGTTCTACTTTTGGTGGTAATCCACTTGCAACTTCAGTAGGTAATGCTGTATTGGATGAATTGCTCAGCCCTGGCTTCTTAGAAAATGTTGAAGTTAGAGGTAAGTCTTTAAAAAACAAACTAGAGGACTTAGCAAGCAAGTTTCCAATGATAGAAGAAGTGAGAGGAAAAGGGTTGATGCTAGGAATAAAAGTAAAAATGAATAACCAAAAATTTGCAGAAGAGCTAAGTCACCGTGGTTTACTCACTGTTGGAGTAACATCAGATAACGTTGTAAGAATCTTGCCTCCACTCATTATCACTGAAAAAGAGATTGATGAAGGCATTGAAATCCTCACTCAGTATTTATCTGAAAAGTTCTAGTTAAAAACTAAACCTTCCTGCTCACTAGTTGTTGGCTGTATCAAAATTGCAGATAAAGCAGTAGCTACAACTTTATCAGCTACTTCATTTGTACACTTTGCCTTTTCCTGTTCTCTTATCAGTGTAAGCTCATTTATATCACTTAGTGAGTCAAATTTTATAATGCACCCATTTGTCTAGACCATTTTTTTCAAAGTGATCCG
>NZ_JAIUJX010000002.1:204870-254854 GCF_053891855.1 Wolbachia endosymbiont of Protocalliphora sialia | reverse complement strand
GATCAACCATTTTTTTTTGGTCTAGTTTATGGGGTGCATTATATCCCTTAGATATGTCTGTTTATTCTTATTACATCATAGTATTTATTATAATTTTAACATAAAGAAATAGTGATTTCAACTTCATTATTGTATGGGTATTAATAAATCTTTAATATATATAACAAATGTCTTGCAGCAGAAGGAATCACTTGGGACTTTTTTTTAATAAAGTGTTAATAAAAGGAATGGTTACATTTGATCCTATGGATTCACTATCTATTTTTTCTATAATTTTATTAATGCTGTGGAAAGAACGTTCTATTCTTGCTAGAATATAATTAATTACCTTTAGATCAATTTTTAATTGTTTATCTGAAAATTGTTTTATTAGCATAATTCTTAATAACTCCTCGCTTGCAGGTAAAATTTTTACGCTGATAGTTGACAATATTCGAGAGCTCAAATCTTTGAGCTTGAAGTTAAGCTTTTTTGGTGAAATTGAAGAAGTGATCAGCAATCTCTTATCATTTTCCTTCATATAATTATAACAATGTAACAACATTTCCTCATCTTTAATGTTTTGTACATCCTCTAAAATAAACGCATTGCTATACCTAATCTCGCTTACAAAATTATTCACGTTGATAAAAATTGCATTGTTTATTGATTGCCAAATATGAGCAAGGTGAGTTTTTCCAGAGCTGTTAGGTCCAAAAAGAATCAGGCATTTCCAAGATAAATCGTTAGCTATTGAGTTATATACGTGCTTGTTTTCGTCTAAGATGATATAATTTTGCCAACAATAATCAACTTGATTATTGTTAAATAAATTTAATTGCACGTAAAGCCTCTTAAATTGCTACTTTTTGATAATAATTTTTGCATAAAAATTTACTTGCATTTCTCAAATGTATCAGAGGTCCTTTTTCTTTTTATTGTGAACTAATTAGCCATTTTTATAAAGCTCACTTTCAAAATATTTATTGACTGCATATTCTACTAATACACTGAACATTCCTATTATTGGAATAAAAAATAATATACCTATAAACCCAAAATATGAGGTGCATATGACAACTCCTAAAATAATGATAGTTGGATGTATATGAACTTTTTTTCCTATTAATAAAGGCACTAATATGCTTGAGTCTATTAATTGACCAACACTAAATAATAGCAAGACAGCAGTACTTTCAAACCATCCACTAAATTGAGTAATGGCGCTCAAAAATCCGATAATAGTGTATAATAATGGCCCTATATAGGGTATAAATGTTAATGTTCCTGATAAAATTCCAATAGCTACAGAATGCTTCAGCCCAATTATGCTAAGGCCCACGGAGTAAAAGATCATCATGACTATACATACGTTTAACTGTCCCTTTAGGTAATTAGATATAATGAAATCTACTTTGGAAAAATAACCTGCAGCTTTTTCTCTGTAAAGAATGGGAATTAGTTTATTAGCCTTTTCTACAATTGCAGGCCAATCACGTAATACATAAAAAAACACCACAAGCGTAATAGCTATTAATGATACCATGTAAATCAAACTAAAGCTTGAATTTAGCACTTGAATTATAAGATTACTGCCCATGCTAAGAGCATTTATAAAATAAGATATATAATCACTGTAATTTTCTACTAGATTTTTAGACAAGTGATCAAATAAATTATCTTCAGTTTTTATATTAAGAAATTCTAGCACAGAAGGAATCATTTTAAGCTTTAATGAAGGTATCTTATTCACTAAGAAATTTAATATTAAAGTAATTTGAAAATATATAATAGGTAAAACAAATGTAATAACTAATATAAAAGCTATCAATAAGGTAAGTATTATAAAAACTACAGAACATGAACGCGGTATTCTGTATTTTTCAAACTTGGTTACTAGCGGGTTAAATAGATGTGCAACAAAAACAGATATTAGACACGGAGCAATCATAGGACGCATCAAAAATAATGCCCCTATTATAAAAAGTAGTACACAACAAATAGTTATATGACGTTTTTGCATATGTCTAACATAGTCGATTTACCAAAAAATATACAGTTTTTTGTAAATACTATCTATTCATTGTTTTATTAAGTATTAGATCAGCTAAATTTTCATCCAATTCCCAACCAGATAAAACTCCGTTGTGCGGGTCATATTCAAAGCTTTTCAAATTAACGATTTTGGTCAAATTTCTATTTAACGATTGATTATCTTCTAGTCCTTTTGCTAATTGTGCAGGATATGGTATTAAGGTGTCTCTTTCATGATTAATGACCGCTATTGATATATCATTATTTTGTAGCTTTTGTATATTGCTTACTATATCAAAGTCTAAATTTAGGAACTTAAGCATTTTTTTTAACAAACAAGAGGGTAGTATGCTTAGAATTTTTGTCTGAGAAATTGGAAAATGCTTTATTGCATTGTAAAAAGAGCTGAAAGTGCTGGTAAAAATAATACCTCCGAGTTTAATATTTCTGTCTGTAAAATATTTCAGCACTTCTGATGCAATTGCTCCTCCAAAGGAATGGCCGAGAAGTATAATGTTTTCAGGCTTCACACCATTGTCAATTAATTTACTGATTTCTTTTATTGAAGGCTGAGACAAGCTTTGATTCTTATTTATAAACGGAATCATGAGTGGTGGTACAGATAAAAAGGTGCAAGTTAAAGCTGCTAAGATGGCTAAACTTGCTATCTTAGACGTCATTGGATTAATAAGTAATATTAAAATTGGTAATAGTATGGATACTCCTAGAAGCATGAAGCTTGCTGTTGCGTAGGTTATATAATTTTGAAACGTAGTTGAATATTTATGCGCATGAGTGTGAAAATTAGATCTGTGGGGGTATGTAAATTCACCTTGTGTATATCTGGTAGCATTTTTATGATTATCACCTATCCCATGAAAAAATATAAGATGTATCTCATTTTCTTTATTATACTTAGCAACGTGCATTATTTTCTTCTAGCATATATTATACCTAGTAAAAGAATATTCTTTTTTGAGAATCAAATCAACTTTTTTAAAATGCTAAATAACCTATTACTATTTACTAATGCTGAAAATGATAACTAATAGACTTGAGAAATACAAGATAGCAGTATTAATAGTTGCAGCAGGAGTAGGAATTAGATGCAGTGCCAAAACCCCTAAACAATACATAAAACTGGCAGGTAAATCTGTTTTATTTCACACAATTAGAAAATTCTTAGCTAATCAGTACATAAGTTACATAAGAGTGGTAGTGAATGAAAGTCAAAAAGATTTCTATAAAGAAGTTACGTCATCAACTATAGATACTAAATTGCTGAGTCCAATATGTGGAGGAAAAAGCAGGCAGAGTTCAGTTAAACTTGGACTAGAGAGTTTGCAAAAGATCAATCCAGATTTTGTTATTATACATGACGCTTGTAGGCCTTTTGTATCAAATATTCTAATAAACAACTTGATTGAATCTATGATTAATGGTCAATATACAGGGGTAGTTCCAGCAATAGAAGTCGAGGATACTATATCGTTGGTGAGTAATAATTTCATTGAATCTATGATTTCAAGAGAAAAACTTAGAGCCATGCAAACTCCTCAAATTTTTAATTTCAGAGAATTATTATCGTGCCATCAATCAGTCAAAGAATTTACTGATGATTCATCACTAATGGTGGAGCATAAAAAACATGTTGCGATTATTGAAGGTGAGAAAAAGAATTTTAAGTTAACTACAAAAGAGGATATCAATATGGCAAAACTTCTCTTTGGAGAGCCAAAATTCCGTGTCGGAACCGGTTATGATATACATAAATTTGTTAAAATTCAAAATGATGCTAAGAGCTTTATAAAAATTTGCGGTGTGGAAATTGAGCATAATATGGCAATAGAGGCACATTCCGATGGTGATGTTGCAATACATGCAATCGTTGATGCAATACTCGGAGCACTAGGATGTGGCGATATAGGAGAACATTTTCCTCCTAATTCCTCTAAATGGAAGGATTGCAATTCATCTCATTTTCTTGACTTTGCTGCTAAAAAAGCACAGGAAAAAGGATATAGCGTGTCTAATTTAGATATCACTATAGTTTGTGAAGAGCCTAAAATATCGCCTTACAAAGCAGGAATGAAGGAATTCATATCAAAAATATTAGAAATTAATGGTGAATTCGTAAATATCAAAGCAACCACAGCGGAAAAATTAGGTTCTATTGGAAGAAATGAAGGAGTAGCAACGTATGCTTCTGTGCTATTGCGTGCAAATTTTTATTGAAGGTAGAAACGAAATAACTTACTTGACAAACTCCACCATTTCACTTCTATTGCAAGGAAAGTGGGAAGGTTTGTCAAGAAATTTCTATGAGCTACTTTCGACATTAATAGCTGATTCAAGTCTTCTATTCAAAATTTTCAATATAAAATCCAATTCATTTGAGTTGTTATAACGTATCATGACTTTACCCTTAGAATTACTGTCATTAATTTTGATCTTTAAACCAAGCTGAGAAGATATAGCTCCTTCTAATGCTGCCATATCTTGATTTTTAGTACACTTATGCTCTTTTCGGTCGTTATTTTGTTGTAAGTCTTTTATCAATTTTTCAGTTCGTCTAACGCTCAGGCCCTGAGAAACTATTCTTTCTGCAATACTTTCCGCATTTTCAACATTAATCAATGCTCTTGCATGACCCATAGACAATTTTTTCTCGTTGATCATTGTTTTTACTCCATTAGGGAGTGACAGCATTCGTATCATATTGGTTATGTGACTGCGGCTTTTGCCTAAAGTTAAGGCTAATTCTTCGTGTGTATAGGAGAATTCATCTATTAATTTTCTGTACGCCTCACCTTCTTCTATTGGATTAATATCTTGCCTCTGTATGTTTTCAATTATCGATACTTCTAAGCATTCCTTGTCATTTAAATCTTTTATGATAACCGGCACACTATCAAGATTTATGACCTTACTTGCTCGCCAACGACGTTCCCCTGCTACTATTTCATAACCTTCATTATTTGGATCTTTGCGCACCACAACAGGTTGTATTATACCATTTTTCTCTATCGAACCTGCAAGTTCTTTTAATGACTCCTCATCAAAATATTTTCTCGGCTGAAATTTGCTCGGGTGTAGTAATGAAATAGGTAACCGATCTTCTTTATTATCATAATTATCGCCTATGAGGCCAGCAAGACCTCTACCTAAGCGCCTATTGTCCTTCACGCTGCACCCTCACTTACCAGCTTTTTCTCTTTAAAGATGCTCATGTGTTTCTTTAAAATTTCTTTTGCCAAACTTATATATGCTTGTGCACCAGGACACTTAAGATCATATACAATAGCAGGTTTCCCATGAGAAGGTGCTTCTGATAACCGCACATTACGTGGAATAATAGTCTCATATAATGGAATAATCGTTTTATACACCTTATCATTTAAATATTGGCAAATATCATTTTTAATCTGTTCGCTAAGCTTGTTGCGCCTGTCATACATTGTGAGCAATATTCCTTCTATTACTAAGAAAGGATTTAGGTTATTTCTTTTTATCAGCTCTACAGTCTTAACTAAATGGCTCAATCCTTCCAGAGCGAAAAATTCACACTGAAGAGGAACAATAATAGAGTTAGCAGCGGTCAGCGCATTGATAGTAAGCAGACCAAGCGATGGAGGACAGTCGATAATTATGTACTCATAATTACGTACTTTCTCTAGCGTATCTTTTAGTACGAATTTTCCCCGCTCAAGTTGTGATAGCTCAATTTCTGCAGCTGATAAGTCAACTACTGATGAAATTAGTGCTAAATTTGGAATTTCCTTTATATTGAAAATTGCCGATTCCACCAACTCACTTCCTCTGCTCAGCAGTATTTTGTATATATTTTTTTCTTCCCTACTACGATAAGAAATCCCGAATCCTGTGCTAGCATTTCCTTGAGGATCAAGATCTACCAATAAAGTACTTTTCCCCACAGCAGCAAAGGCTGTCGATAAATTTATACTAGTTGTGGTTTTACCAACTCCACCCTTTTGATTTACTATTGCAATTATCTTGCTCACGCCTTTTATTTTATGTATAAAATAATCCTATTGTATATATGCAAGAAATTTTTGCATTAGAATTTTTTTTTGTTGCCAATCACATTCAAAGTGGACTGCCTTTTTTTGTCTTGCACAGCACATTGTGAACCTTATTTCCTAACTCATTCAGAGTAAATGGTTTTGGTAAAAAGTGAAAGTCTTCTATATTGATTTCATCACTCTTCAAAAAAGCATCTTCTGCATATCCAGAAATAAAAATAACTTTGATATTTGGCCTATGGATCAATGCTTCTTTAACTATTTCTGGGCCACTCACCTCTGGCATGATTACGTCAGTGATTATTAGATCTATGTGTTGATTTTTTTTTCTAATGATCTCTAGTGCCTCGCTGCCTATACTCGCTTCTATTACATTCAAACCTTTTCTTGTAAGCGCCTTAGCAGTAAACTTCCTTACTGAATCTTCATCTTCAATTAATAGAATTATACCATTACCTTCAATTTCTACCGGTTTCTCTATTTCTTCACTATCTTCCTCTTTATCATTTTCATCCGATATGTAAACTATGGGCAAAAATATGCTAAATTTAGTTCCATGATTTACTTTGCTAGCAACATAGATGTATCCTTCAGTTTGTTTAATAATGCCATATACAGTAGAGAGGCCAAGACCTGTACCAGAAGTAATATCTTTGGTGGAAAAAAATGGGTCAAATGCCTTTTCAACTGTATCACTTGTCATTCCACACCCAGTATCAATTACTTCAATCACAACATAATTCCCATGTTCAATCATTTCCTTATCTGGAGAAAACATATCCTGAGGTGTAGAGTTTAATGAATTAATCTTTTGATTAAAGGTTCGTATAGTTAACTCTCCCCCCTTTTCCATAGCAGCGCCAGCATTAACTGCTAAGTTAAGCATAACTTGCTCTAATTGCCCTTGATCAGCCCTAACAGCACCCAAATCGCTACCATAATAAATATTAAATTTTATATTTTCACCTATTAATCTTTTAATCATTTCATAAAGATTAGCTATAGTACCATTTACATTAATAATCTTTGGCTGCAAGGTTTGTCTTCTTGAAAAAGCAAGCAGTTGTCTTACTAAATTTGACCCACGTTTTGCATTTTGCTGTATCTGTATTATATCTCCAAAAGATGGATCACTAGCTGAGTGTTGGAGTAAAAGCAAATCACAAAATCCTATTATCCCGGTTAATATATTGTTAAAATCATGTGCAATTCCACCCGCTAACTGCCCTATAGCTTGCACCTTTTGATAATGCTCAAGTTTTATCTCTAGTTTCTTACGTTCAGTATTATCAATAAAATAACAAAGTATGAACATCACTTTATTATGAAGGAACTTATTGAAATATATTTTCATATTATTACCACCATTGAGCTGCACGTCAAAAGACGCATTATTTATCCTATTGCTCGAAAAATATTCACGTACTTTCGTATGATAACTATCTAACATCAATGCAAAGATAGAATCATTATTTGGCCCCGCAAGTTTTATTAATGCTGTATTTTTCTTTATAAAATTGCCATTTATGTCGCATTGTGCAATAGCAATTGACGAATTTGTAAAACAAGGGTGTAGTTGATAATCAACAATATTTGATTCAGTTGGTGTTATAAAGCCATGTATATAGCTATGATTGTATTTATCACAAAATATAGCAGTACTCATATAAGCCTTAAATGGAGCACCGCTTATAGTAAAAAACATAATTTCATTTTTGGTTATTGTATCGTCATACTTAGATTGAGATATAAAATCATTGATTGAGCTACCTTTTTCCAATTTTTTTAGTTCAAACATGTCTAAAAATCTTTTATTTACAGATAAGATACCTCCTTTTGTATTTGCAACGTAAGTTGCTATATTGTGTTTCTCTATCAACTCTTCATATACCTGCTCTTTGTTTACCTGTGTTGCCTTCAGTACAAAATACCCATTCGGTCTTGCTATTGGTGCTAATGACAAATTTAAAGTCTTATTACTATTTATAGCAATTTGTGGATTATCCGGTATTGGTTCAGAGAGCAAAAGAAAATTAGATACTCTACTCTTCTTGCTTAAGGAAATGCATACTTGTACAGAAGTGTTATTTCTTAACGCATGATAGAGTGATTTTCTGTCTTTTTCTGAAACATCTCCTGCTTCAAGAATTTTATCTAGCGTAACATCATCGTTTATGTGATCTTTAAACCTTTCGTAGAATCTAGCATCAGCATAAATAATACCCTCATCTTTATGTAAAATGAGACAAAACTCTGTATTATGATTTAGCGCATTTGCAAATATTGCATTTTGAAACTCTATGATATTAAGTAGATACTTGTAACGTTTTATATTATATATCACAAAGAGAATCATTAGAGTGCTAGTTAATAAATTAATCTCTATATTAACATTCTGACTATATACATTAGAAAAATAGAGTACTGATATTGCTATTGGAGGTAAGAACATAATGACTGCCATCACAATAATTGACATCCCATAATTTCTTAGTATGAAGTCAACTCTGTTCTCTTTTTTGTTATCTATGTATCTTTTACTCATTATTATTGCTTGGCATCCTTGCACATATAAAAATATTCTACTATATTGATTTAATTATTATAGATTTATTAACATCCTTGATGGGTAGTTACTATCCCAATCTAATTAAGTCCTGTAAATATAGAGTACAATAATATTAATAGCCAACAGAAGGCATTATGGAAGAACAAAAAATACAAGCATTTAAATGGTTCTGCGCACTGAGAAACAAGATCACCGAATCTTTCTTATCAATTGAGGTGCAGTCATTCACAGAACCAAAAATCGAAAAAAGAAAGTGGAACCGACCAGGTGGAGGAAGTGGTGAATCTACAATTATCTTTGGTAATATTTTTGAAAAAGTTGGAGTAAACGTTTCAAGAGTATACGGAAAGCTTGCAGACTCAGCCATTAATGAAATTCCTGGTGCAAGTGAAAGCAATGGAGAGTTTTGGGCAAGCGGTATATCTTTAGTGTCTCACATGCAATCTCCCTCATCTTTATAAATTGGAGTAAAGTCCATTCCTCCACCAAACCATTGTTTTGAGGTATATATCAGCCTTGTGTTCATATGTGCTGCAGGGATAAGGGGAGATTGCATGTATATTCACGAATCAATTAAAGCAACTTGCGATGAGTTCAACATCGAATATTATCCGAAATTTAAAAAGCAATGTGATGATTACTTTTTTTTACAACATAGAAAAGAGCCACGTGGTATTGGTGGAATTTTTTATGACAATCTAACTTCTGGCAACTGGAAAAATGATTTTGAGTTCACAAAAGCAGTAGGTGAAGCATTTTTAGAAATTTACTTACACATCATACACAAACATATGCAAAAATCTTGGACAAAAGAACAACGAGAAGAACAATTGATAAAACGTGGCAGATATGTGGAGTTCAATCTTCTTTATGATCGTGGTACAAGGTTTGGTTTAATGACTAATGGTAACCCCGATGCAATTATGATGTCGATGCCGCCTCTTGTTAAGTGGGTGTGAAAAGCGGTTATTAATATAAAATAAATCGTTATAGTTTAAAATTGTACCACAATGGTGAGCTTTTGTATAGAGGGGTACAATCATGGGTATAGTAGATAGTTTTTTAATTAAATCCGCTAGAAATAGCAATATAAGAGGCGTGAGGCTAGCTTTAAGTCTTCATAATATAGTAAACAGCTTTGAAAAACTCTTTTCTAGAATTAATCCTTTTAGGAACAAGGGGTCATTTGACTTGAATAATGATCAAACTTTAAATCGAGCTTTAGAGTATGCAGTAACAAATCTTGATCATAATGTAATGACGTTACTTATTAGTGCTGGAGCAAATATTAGTGAAATAAATAATAGTATAGGAAATGTAATCCTTCAATACAAAAGAGCATCAGAAGCTATGCAGTACGGAGATAAGGACAGTCTCAAAGATCGTAAAGAAAAATGTTGTTTAGTGCTTGGTGAGCTAATAAAAAAAGAAAGAAAAGAAATATTGGAGATTTTGAAACAAACGGAAAGTTGTGACAAGCTTAAAGAGGAAGTAGAGCTAAAATTTAAGGCCAACTCACCTAAAAAACCTCCTAGAATTTTTGAGCATGATGATATTTTACTTTTAAAAGAGCCCATTTATGATGAGGTATATTACGCTAAGGTTAGTAACTCATTAGAAGAGTTGAGCGTATCGGAAGAATCCATTTATGCTGAAGTATATGATTTGCATAAAAGATCTACTGAAAATTTATCATTGAAAGATAGTGGTTGTTCTAGTATATCAGGAGAACCTATTTATGAAGATGTAGATGATTTCTCAGAGCAAAAAAAGCCCACTAGCTTAAATCATAAAGAGCAACCAGAGCCTATTTATGCTAAGGTAGATTTATCGAAAAAGAGATCAGAAAGACAAGCAAAACATATAAAAGATAATTCTGGGACTTATCATGGATTAGTGCAGGATAAAGTGAATAATTTGCAAGTAAAACTAAATGAGCAAAGTGCTAATAAGCCAGCGAGTCAGCAAATCAAGACCAAGGCTGGCTTTAACGTAAAAGAAATAAGGCAAAATTTTGAGCGTAGAGATTCTGGATACGATTCTGGCTATGATTCAGATACAAAAGTTGAACAAAAATTAGAATTAGGATCTAAAGCTCCTAAATCTGAGATAGGTTCAGTAAGCATTGAACATGGGGTAATAGGAGGCTGTCGATATAAAATCACTGATATATCACTCTAACTGTGTGATTCAAAATAATTGAATTGACTTTATATGTATAATCGATATAACTCAGTTAGATCCAAGTCGACTCTTTCGTCTAGTGGTTAGGACACCACCCTTTCACGGTGGTAACACGGGTTCAAATCCCGTAAGAGTCACTCAAACAGAATGCAAATAACTAAAGTTTTGAATGAAAAAAATTAGGCTTTATGTTGAAGAAGCTTTATCACAAAATGTAAGTTTGGCGCTTCATCCACGACAAAGTCACTATATTTACAATGTAATGCGGCTTAAGAAGCATGATAACATCTATCTTTTTAATGGAAAGGATGGAGAATGGTTAGGAGAAGTAGTGAATATATCAAGTAAATCGACAAAAATTATAATAAAAGAACGCACTAAACAACAACAACATGAAAAAAATCTATATTTGTATTGTGCTCTGGTAAAAAGCGGCGCCTTAAGCAACATAGTAAGACAAGCAACTGAAATGGGAATAACCTGCATTCAATTTATTTCAACAGAACGTACAGTAGTAAAAAACATTAACCTAAGTAGAGCGAAATTACAGGCAATTGAAGCTGCGGAACAATCTGGTAGGATAAGTATACCAGAGATTTTGCTTCCCATTGATTTTTATGAATTACCCGATTCTCAGAATAAAAATTTTGTTTTGTGTGATGAAACAGGTGAAGGAAAACCTCCTAACAAAGTTCTAAAAGGCAAGAAAAACGTTGCTATTATTGTTGGCCCCGAAGGTGGTTTTTCATCTTGCGAACTTGATTCTGCCAATAAATTTTGTCAGAAACTGAGTCTAGGAAAAAGAATTTTGAGAGTTGATACTGCTGTAGTTGCTGCATTAACCTTCACCAATTGGTATAGCTAGATTTTTTAATATGGCTAGTGCAACTTGACACTCTATATAAAGAAATCTGCATTATATTTTTCCTAAAAGAAATAAATGAAACTTGCATTTTTCCGAACTATCGATACTCTTAGTAAAGAAGTCGGGGCGTAGCGCAGCCTGGTAGCGCATTTGGTTTGGGACCAAAGGGTCGGGAGTTCAAATCTCTCCGCCCCGAGATTAGAAAAATTACAAGAGCACTGTAACCTAAGAGCAATTTTTATCAGCAAGTAAATGATTGACAGCAGAATGAAGCTTTTTTCATATAAATCACTGCATATCATATTCTATCGCTCAAGTTTATAAAATAATTGACAATGTTAATTTTCTAATTTATAAATGGATTTTGAAGTGATTACCGAAGGAGGTATAGAGTTTGATTGAAGTATCAGTCCATTATGGTGATGTAGATAGAGCTCTTCCACTGTTGAAAAAAATAATTCAAAAGGAAGGAAGAGGGCTCAAAATGAAAAAAAAATATCACGAAAAGAAATCAGAGAAAACAGCTAAAAAAAAAGCTGAAGCAAGGAAAAAGAGATATCAGCAAGAATGCAGAAGACAGCGTTATGGTTGGTAGTTTTTACTAAGGTTAATAATTAGTTATCTTATGAATATTCACGAATATCAAGCAAAGGAAATTTTACACAAGTTTAATGTCCCGGTACCAAAGGGTTTTGTTGCTACATCTGCAGAAGGAGTAGAAACTCAAATAAATCAACTAAAATCTGACGTGTTTGTGGTTAAAGCTCAGATTCATGCAGGTGGTAGGGGTAAGGCTGGTGGCGTAAAGCTAGCAAAGTCAACTAAAGAAGCTCAACAACTTGTAAAGGACATGCTTGGCATAACTTTAGTTACTCATCAAACAGGGCCTAGTGGACAGCAGGTAAAGAAAGTATACATTGAAGAAGGTTCAAGCATTAAAAAAGAGTACTATTTGAGTCTAGTAGTTGATCCAAAGCTGAGTAGGTTAGTATTTATATTTTCCTCAGAAGGTGGAATGGATATTGAAGAAGTGGCAAAAAATTCTCCTACAAAAATTGTGAAATTTGATATTGACCCTGCTACTGGTTTTACAAATCTTGATAACAGTAAACTTGCCAATAATTTTAATTTGAATTCAGAACAAATAGAAAGAATAACAAATATTGCAAAAAATATATATGATGCGTTTATTACAACTGATGCAAGCCAAATAGAAATTAACCCACTAGTTGAAACAAATTCCGGGGATTTTGTTGCACTTGATGCTAAAATTAATTTTGATGACAACGCTTTATATCGTCATCCAGAAATCGTGCAGCTTCGTGATTATGATGAAGAAGTTAAAGAAGAGATAGAAGCTTCAAAACATGGACTTAGTTACATCAAAATGGATGGCAATATTGGTTGCATGGTGAACGGTGCAGGTCTTGCTATGGCAACAATGGATATAATAAAGTACTATGGAGCAGAGCCTGCTAACTTTCTAGATGTTGGTGGTGGAGCAAGTAAGGAAACTGTCACTGAAGCATTTAAAATTATATTATCTGATAGTAATGTACAAGGAATTTTGGTTAATATATTTGGCGGTATAATGCGTTGTGATATCATTGCAAATGGAATAGTTGAAGCTGCAAAAGAAATAGATATTAAGGTCCCTTTAGTGGTTAGATTATCAGGCACTAACTTTAAAGAAGGAAAAAGAATTTTAGAAGAGTCAGGGCTAAATATTATTGCTGCAGACGAACTTGACGAGGCTGCACAGAAAATAGTACAAGAGGTGAAGTAGAGTATGTCTGTTTTAGTAAATAAAGATACAAGATTAATATGCCAGGGCTTTACTGGTGCACAAGGTACATTTCATTCAGAACAAGCAATTAGCTATGGAACCAAAATGGTTGGCGGTGTAACTCCTAGCAAGGGTGGAAGCACTCACCTTAATTTACCAGTTTTTAATACCGTAGCAGAAGCTAGAGAAAAAACTGATGCGAATGCTACGGTAATATATGTACCTGCTAAATTTGCAGCTGATGCAATACTTGAGGCAATAGATGCAGAGATAGAATTAATAGTTTGCATCACAGAGGGCATTCCTATACTTGACATGGTAAAGGTAAAGCACGCTCTCGCTGGTTCAAACAGTCGATTGATTGGCCCAAACTGTCCAGGGGTTATTACACCCGAAGAATGCAAAATAGGAATTATGCCAGGACATATTCACAGACGTGGACATATAGGAATTATGTCTCGTTCTGGAACTTTAACTTATGAAGCGGTAGCACAAACAACCGCTGTTGGTCTTGGTCAGTCAACATGTATAGGAATTGGAGGGGATCCTGTTCATGGTATGACGTTTGTTGACTGTATGGAGCTCTTTTTAAAAGATGACGATACTCATGGTATTGTAGTTATTGGTGAAATAGGTGGAAACGAAGAAGAGGATGTATCACATTTTGTGAAAACAGAAAAAACTAAAAAGCCAATCGTTGGTTTTGTAGCAGGTCAAACAGCACCTCCAGGAAGACGTATGGGGCACGCTGGGGCTATTATCTCCTCTAGTGGCGGAAGTGCTGGTGCAAAGTTAGAGGTTATGCGCAGTGCTGGAATTGCAATTGCAGAAACCCCTGCTGTGATTGGTAAAAAGGTGTTAGAAGTAATGAGTGTCAGTGCCTAGCCTAGGTCATAAAAACCCTATATCCCCAGTCATCAGTATATTTTTTGACCACTCAATCAGTAACTGACCTCCTGGTAAATGCACTGAAGTTTGTTTAGTAGCCAAACACTTACGAAGTATAGATGCAACAAATGCTGCACAAGCCGCACTACCACATGAAGCAGTAATACCTGTTCCTCTTTCCCAAACTCTTAAGTTTATTTCTCCAGATTTTTCTATTTGTGCAATACTAACATTTGTTTTCTGAGGAAATAATTCGTGATTTTCTAGCTTTGGTCCTAAATTCTGCAATGGTATTTCGCTTATGTTATCAACAAAAAAAACTATATGAGGGTTACCAATATTTACTGCAACTGGCTCTTTCAGCATTTCAACCTCTATAGGTAGATAAAGGGGATCGCATTCACAAGAAAGAGGAATTTCATTCCATTTAAGCAGTGGTTTACCCATATTGACCTTTATTGATTTATCACCTACTTTAAAACATTCTAAGATACGATTATTTATCAGCTCAATAGTGATATATTCAGTACCTTTTTCTAACATTATCAAATATCCAACACAGCGTGCTGCGTTTCCACACATTTCAGCTCGACTACCGTCAGCATTGTAGATATGCATAAAGCAGTTTGCAGCATTAGACATTGTTATAATTATCACTTGATCACAACTGCCTTGATCAGCAATTTGTCTATAATTCCAGTCTAAATTCTTTGCTGAACGTGAGTCTATGATAACAAAACTATTGCCAGTACCGTGCATCTTTACAAACGGGATCTTGTCTGTTAGGTTACTTACCATTATAGCAAAATTATATAAGTGAAAATTTTTCTTCTAATTACAGCTGTTTTGTATTCTATAGTTTTCTGTAATGTGAGTGCTAAGTCAATACCGGAGAACAGCAAAATGCTCTTTTGGCAAACTGGAGTTAGAAAGGGAGCAAATGTTTTCAATAGAAAAGTTGATAGTGACTTAATCAAAGCAGCAAAGGAATACAAAATTGGTTTTATTCGTCTTGCTCCTGACAAATTTGAAACTACGCAACGTGACTTCCTCTTAGGTAATGCAGACAGTTATCAGGGCCTAATTCCCAAAGACCTGAAAGTTCTGAAAGATGTTTTAGATGCTTTTCATCAACAAAAAATACCAGTAGTGTTAACGATGCTTAGCTTACCTGGATCTAGATGGAAGCAAAATAATAACGATAAAGATGATTTACGTTTATGGTCAGATCAAGCTTTTCAAAAACAAGCAGCAAAATTTTGGCAAGATCTTGCGAAAGAGCTTAAAGATCATCCTGCTATTGTTGGATATAATATCTTAAATGAACCACATCCAGAAAGGCTTTATAATACTGCAGATTCGGCTATTTATAACGTAGAACAAAGCAAAGTTCAGAAGAATCTATTTGGCTTTTATAGCAGCGTGGTAAACAGTGTCCGCCAAGTTGACTCAGAGACCCCAATAATACTTGATAGCAGCAGTTATGCTGACTCTAATACTTTTGATAAATTCAAACCAGTTGATGATTCTAATATTCTTTATTCTTTTCACATGTATGAGCCCTTTGCTTATACAAATTTAAAATTAAACCAGGATAACTTTGCCTACCCTGGACATGTTCAATCTTTTGATGGAAAAAAAGTAGAGTATTGGAATAAAGATAAGTTAAAATTATATATAGAACCTGTAAAAATTTTCCAAGAGAAGTATAATATACCAGATTATCAGATCCTTGCTGGAGAGTTTGGCGGACATCGCTGTTCAAAAGGATTAGAGCACTATTTTCGAGATCTTACTTCTATTTTTAATGAATATAATTGGCACTTTGCTGTTTATGGCTTTCGAGAAGATATGTGGGATGGAATGGATTATGAATTGGGAAGTAAAAAGCTTTCATGGAAAGATTGGCAAGCAATTGAAAAGGGTAGGATGAAAAAAAATTATTTGCCAGATAATCCAATTTTTAAGATATTAAAAAAAGAATGGTCAAGTCAGCTCGCTGGCCATTCGTCATAAAAAAATATTTCTTCTATTGGCTTTCTGTTCTTTTCTTTAACTTCGGCACCTTCTTCCTCGTAACCAACCGCTATCACTGACATTACATTAAAATCATCAGGTACATTAAACCTCTCTATTATTTTGTCTTTGTCAAATCCGCCCATCTGATGAGCCATTAAGCCTATAGCTGTAGCCTGTAGCATAAGTGCGTAATTTGCTGCACCAGTATCATGCTTAGCCCAAAAATTTCCCCCTTTGTCTGGCTTTCGGAAGTTTTTAGCACTTAAAGATATGATTAACACTTGTGCATCTTTTGCCCACTTTTGATTAGATTCATCAAGGCAATCGAACAATTTTTTCCATGCGCTTTGATTGTTCTGTTTGTTGCATATCACATATCGCCAAGGTTCATCACCAAAACACGAGGGTGTTAGCCTTACAGCTTCTATTAAAATATCCATTTCTTTTTGAGATATTGCTTTTGTAGGATCGTATGAACGTCCACTGTGTCTTGCTTTCATCAACGATAATAGATCTTGTTTACTCATCATTTTTAAATAGTGCATAAATAATTCATTGTAGCGCAATATGAGCAAAATTTAAATTGCAAAACCTCTTATACACATATATTACATTTAGTAAGTTATTTCTATTGGGAAGATATGTTTATAACACAATCAAGCAGTAGGTCAACACTGGTTGAAATATTGTCTTGTGTTTTACTTTTATTCTTGATGGCTCAAATAAGCGTACCGTTGCAGCCTGTGCCTATCACATTGCAAACTTTAGGAGTAATGCTCATTGGGCTTAAATTTAACCGCAGAACAGCATTCTATTCTGTGCTTACATATCTATCACTTGGTGCAGCAGGATTTCCTGTTTTTGCGAATTTTTCTAGTGGTTATCACATTTTTCTTGGACCAACAGGTGGATATTTAATTGGCTGTTTAGCTGCTGTTATGGTAATGAACAAAGTAAATGAATTACTGAACTCTAAATATAAATCATTTGTGTGTAATTCTTTAAGTTGTCTGGCCGGTACAGCTGTAATCTTTATTTGTGGTGTTAGTTGGCTTTCTGTTTACTTTGGTCTGGAACGAGCAATAATGGTAGGTGTTTTACCATTTATCCTTCCTGGTTTGGTAAAAATTTTTCTACTTGTAGCAGCTTTGCAATATTTGAAAAAATGATAAAATTTCGTCCTCATCATTTCATGTGCACTCTTGCATTTCAAGGATATGGGTATTCTCAGGGTTTTGTAGAAAATTACAAAAAGATAGCAAGTAAAGTAATTAATGATCCTAATACTAAAATCGAAGTAGTTGATAATCTTGACACTATTTGCAGTGTTTGCCCAAACCAGACTAAACAAGGTAAATGTACCACACAAGCTAAAGTTTTAGAGCTAGATAGAAGGCATATGGAAATTTTAGGAATGAAAATAGGAGAGATTTTAACCTGGAATGAAGCAGTAAAAAGAATTAGAAAGAAAATGTCTTTAGAGAAATTTGACTACGCATGTGAGGAGTGTAATTGGCAACCATATGGAATGTGTAGAAGTGCTCTTTTAACTCACTCTAAATAGTATCTGCCAATTAATAATATCTTTATTATTATATTAGATAAGTAATGTAGCATTTATGAATTTGTAATGTGTTGCGTATAGTTCAAAGAAATAAGATTTACTGGTTACGCGCTGCAGCCAATGCCACAACACTAGGATCTATGTTTGTCTGCATGTTAATTTGCGTTGTGATTTTATGGAGGTCTTCTGTTACCTATGCTAGTGAAAATTTGGAGATACAGAAGGTCTTTGATAGTGTTGTCAAGCATATAAAAGCTGATAAAAAATATAAAGATCTTGATGTTATCGAGAGAAAAAGTGACAAATTTAATATCAAAATTTCGCAGAATTCTGGCAAGAATTTTGACATATACTCTATTTTAAAAAAAGCAAAAGATTCCTTTGAGTTAGGAGATAGTGAAACAGCTACTTCTCTCCTCAATCAGATTATCGCAAAATTTCCTTATCATGAAAGTGCTTTAATTGGACTAGGGAATATCTATTACGCTAACAAAGAATTTAAAAAAGCTGTAGAGATTTACACAAGACTGTTAAAAGAATATCCTAGCAACCCTTATGTATTAAAGAACTTTCTGACGATAATCTCACAATATGATCCTAATTTAGCATTGAGTGAAATGTTGAAATTGTATGATACACTCAGAAATAGCGCCCCTTTATCAGCAAATTTAGGTTTGATCTATATGAAAAAAGGGGATTACGTAAAAGCTAAAGAATATATGAAAGCAGCAATTTCTTTAGATCAAAACAATATTTTTTATACCTATAATTTAGCTGTTATTCTAGATAAGCTCTCAGATTTTAAAAATGCCACAGCATGTTATTCAAAGTTGTTGAACATGTCAAAAAATGCAAGTGAAAGAATACCTTTATACAAGGTAGCAGCAAGACTAAAATTTATACAACTCCATAGTGCGCACCCAGCGATTCCATAAGAGTTGCTTGTATCGCTATTTTTGTTTACAACAACAACATTGAACTATAGAATTATATCTAGAGGGGCAATTAGCTCAGCTGGTAGAGCATCTCGTTTACACCGAGGAGGTCGGCAGTTCAAGTCTGTCATTGCCCATTAGCCTAGTTGAATATTAATATTACAATTATTTCAATCAAAGTATAGAAAATGCAAGACAACATAGTACCAGTTTCAATAGTGAAAGAGCTAGAAGATTCTTATCTCTCCTATGCAATGAGTGTGATCATAAGTCGAGCTATACCTGATGTGCGAGATGGATTTAAACCTGTTCATAGGCGCATATTATACGCAATGTCGAGGGCTGGGTTCGATGCCGGTAAACCGTATAAAAAAGCAGCTCGTATAGTCGGGGATGTAATGGGAAAATATCACCCACATGGTGATGCAGCCATTTACGATTCTTTGGTCAGGATGGCTCAAGATTTTTCTCTTCTTTTACCGCTTATCGATGGGCAAGGTAACTTTGGTTCAATAGATGGAGATCCACCAGCTTCAATGCGATATACAGAAGCAAGGCTCCACAGAGTATCGCATTTTTTACTGAATGATATTGATGAAGATACAGTTGACTTCAGATCAAACTACGATGGAAATGAAACAGAGCCTGTTGTACTGCCTGCAGAATTTCCGAATCTATTGGTAAATGGTGCAAGCGGTGTTGCAGTTGGTATGGCAACCAATATTCCTTCTCACAACCTTGGAGAAATAATAGATGCTTGTATGTTATATATAGATAATCCTGAAGTTACTTTGGATGAGTTACTTGAAGTGATGCCAGGACCGGATTTCCCAACTGGAGGAACGATTCTTGGAAGGTCTGGAATAAGATCAGCATTTGCAACGGGTCGTGGATCAATTGTTGTGCAAGGCAAGACTCACATGGAAGACCTGCCACAAGATAGGCAAGCAATAGTGATTGATGAAATACCTTACCAGGTAAATAAAGTAAAATTAATTGAGAAGATAGGTGAGCTTGTAAAAGAAAAAAGAATTGATGGCATAACAGAAATTAGGGATGAGTCTGATAAGTCTGGTATTAGAGTAGTAATTGACCTCAGAAGAAATGCTGAAGCAAGTTTTATACTTAATCAAATATTGGGACTAACTCCACTAAGAAGTAGTTTTAGTGTTAATACTTTAGTCCTCAACAATAACAGGCCTGCTTTGATGTCATTGAAAGAAATCATAGCTGCTTTCATTGATTTTAGAAAAGAAGTATTAATCAGAAGAACAGAATTTCGTTTAAGAAAAACGAGGGAAAAAGCTCATATATACATAGGGCTCTACATTGCGGTCCTCAGCATAGATGAAGTGATAAAAATCATCCGTGGTGCAAAAGATCCTGAAGAAGCAAGCAGAGAGCTTTTAAACAAGGAATGGAAAACCTCAGCTGAAATAAACACGATTATTGAACTAATCTCAGACAGTGTGAGCTTTTTGAAAGATGGAGTATATAGATTAACTGAGCTGCAAACAAAAGCTATTCTTGACATGAAATTGCAACGCTTAACAGGCCTTGAAAAAAGCAAATTAGAAAATGAGTTAAATTCAATGCTTAGCCTGATAAAAGAATATATTGCTTTTCTTGGCTCAGAAGAGAAATTGATGCAAGAAATAAAAAACAATTTACAAGAAATAAAGAATAGATTTGCCGTACCTCGAAGAACTTCAATAGAAGAATCAGACATGGACATTGAAGCTGAAGATCTAATTCCACAAGAAGATATGGTAGTGACCGTAACTATGAATGGTTACATCAAACGTGTGAAGCTCTCTCACTATAGAACCCAACATCGTGGTGGAAAAGGAAAGCTAGGACAGGGATTAAAAGAGGAGGACGTAATCACAAAATTATTTGTTGGAAATACTCATACTAGCCTTTTATTCTTTTCTAATACTGGTCGAGTTTACAGATTAAAAGTTTATAAACTGCCTCTTGCAGAGCCAACTGCACGTGGAAGAGCGCTTGTTAATATATTCCCGCTTAGCGATGGTGAAACTATAACTAACATCATGCCGCTTCCAAGTGAGAATGACGAAAATCAAAATATAGTTTTTGTTACTGCTCATGGGAACATAAGGCGTAACTCCTTAGCAGATTTTCACTATATTCCAAGCAATGGAAAAATAGCAATAAAGCTCGACGAAGGGGACAGGTTAATATCAGTTAAAGTATGTAGCGAAATTGATCATGTTCTACTTTCAACAACACTTGGAAAAAGCATCAGATTTGTTGTAAGCGATGTGCGTCAATTTAAGAGTCGTAATTCAGATGGCGTAAGAGGTATCAAACTTGCAAAAAATGACAGTGTGATATCCATGACCATACTAAACGGCATAGGTATTGCAATAGAAATAAAAGAACTTTACTTAAAAGTTCCACTTGCAAAAAGGATGGAAGCTGTAACCAACAACTCAATTGATTCTAAATTAGAAAAAACTTTGAATGATTTAGAAATAGATAACAAACTGTTCTTAAAACTTGCAATGAATGAGGAGTTCATATTAACTATTACTGAAAATGGCTTTGGTAAAAGAACTTCTGCGTACGAGTATAGGGTAACAAATAGAGGTGGTGTTGGTATTACAAATATCCTTACTACTAGCAGAAATGGCAATGTTGTTGCTAGCTTTCCAGTTGAGCAGGTTGATAATATCATGCTTATTACAGATAAAGGAAAGTTAATTCGTATTTCAGTAAATGATATCAGAATTACAGGACGTAGCACTCAAGGAGTCACTCTGTTTAAAACAGAGAGTAGAGAAAAGGTGGTTTCAGTAGCGAAAATTGAGGATCCTAACTCCACTGAAGATAGTATTTCCGAAATTGAAAACTCTGTTCCTTCTTAACTGTATAGCAAAGGCTAAGCAAAAAGTGCAAATTTCTGTTGATTAATCTATAGTATTTAAATTAAAATATATATCTATGGTCAAGTAGAGATTAATGGATAAGAAATTAACTAAAAATAAAAAATCGTTGACAAATGAGAAGAATAAAAAAACATCTCCTATTAAGGATCTTACTCAAAATAAGAGTAGAAGAGATTTTATAACATTAACTACATGCGCCATGGCAGGTATAGGAGCTGCAAGCGGTTTTTGGCCGCTAGTTAAGTCTATGAATCCTTCTGCTGAGGTTTTAGCAATGTCTACGGTTGAGGTTAATCTATCTGACATTCAAGAAGGACAAGGAAAAAAGGTAAAATGGCAAGGTAAGCCAGTATTTATTCGCAGACGTACGAAACAAGAGATTGAGGCTGCAAGAGCCATAAATGCAGAAAATTTGAGAGATCCTGAATCAGATGAAAAAAGAGTATACAAAGGGAAAGATGAATGGTTAATTATGATTGGAATATGCACCCATCTTGGATGTGTACCAGTTGATCACGCTACAAAAGACGGCAACGGTTGGTTCTGCCCTTGTCACGGTTCATATTATGACACATCAGGCCGAGTAATTGGCGGTCCTGCACCAAAAAACATGGCTATACCTGACTACTTTTTTCCAAGTGAAAATATTGTAGTAATTGGCAAGAAGGCTTAACAGATTTTCATAATTAAAGTAACGAAAGTATATTGTATTTCAAGAAGCACACTGACTTCATAGGCAAAGCTCTTGAAGTCTATCAAGCTAATTTTATACTATGCACATATTCGGGTGATAATTAAGAAACTTGCCTGCCAAATCTTCAGAGTTGACAGCTAAATTTAAAACTTGCTCCTTTACGTCAGAAAAATTCTGACTAACTTGCTTAAAGTTATTTTCTAACTCTTCGAGGATGGAGCTGGAATTAAAAAAACTTTTCTGCATTTTATCAAGATTTTGAGTTATATAGCTTAATACATAAAGATAGAGACAAGAGGGGAAGAGATATGGTAAAGCAAGAAAAAGCTGAAAGTGAGGTTCTGGTTAGAAGTGTTAAACGACCTAAAAGAGAGAGAGGAATAGAGGATATTCTGATTGCATGTGTTAAAAAGTTTTCCTGCAGCTATAAATAGCTAAAGCAGAAATGTATTGTACATCAGATAAGAAATTCACTGAAGTAGCAAAAACTTTCATGAATGATTAAAAAAAATATATCGTGCTTCAAGTAAAGAAATCGCTGAAAATTATTTGCTTGAGCTGATGGGTGAAAAATATCCTTTGGTCATAAAATCGTGGCAAAACAATTGGAAAAATTTGTCTAGTATTCAGGGCCAGTTAGGCGGCTCCACTAATTCTATCGAGGAAGAAAATTTGCTAAAACCAAAGGTTCATTTACCAGCTTGTACAAGTTGGTATATTGTGCTATAAAAAGACAGAGCAAAAATGGACTACAGCTTTGCCTTTTAACTATCTCTCAGCTCAATATTTTCTTTCCTAATAGATTAAAAATTGAGTTGAACTAAAAATCCGGTTTGAACACTCCCAAAAAGTAGCGTGCCACCCTTTCGATAGTAATTTTCACATCAAAATGCTCTTCAAATGTATCAATTCACATTTCTTTCCCTTCTTCACTAACTCGTTCAGCACTTGAACTCTCTAATTTAGGGCTTGGTTCTATTTTCTGAACTTTCTCATTAACCTTTTTTTCCACCTCGTCTATTTTATTATTACCAATTGCCATAATTGCAGGTTGAAATTTCTCCATAAGTTCCTTAAGTGATTTTTCATCACTTTCATGAGTACTGAGGCCCTTTTGTAGAAGTCTTTCCATATCCTTTTCTAAAAATTCTTTAATGTCTCCATCCTTTACTAACTCTCGTATAGCAGATCGTTGCTCTTCATTTTTAAGCATTTTTATGATCCTTATTTTATTCTGGGCCTCTTTTGATTTTTCAGCGTCTTGAGCGTATATCATATTATTAATGAAATCTTTCTCTAATCTAGAGAAGTTAATCTTTTCCCAAGTCAATTCATCGATCACATCTTTCACAAAACTTTTCACTGCTTTTCCGAATTTAATTGCACCTTCTTTTATCTCACCTCTATTCTGGTATATAAGATAACCAATAGCAGCTATAGCAACTAGTGCTACAAACCCTACGAATGCTGCTCCTCCAATTATTAATGCACCGGTCACTCCTCCTACTGTTAATAAACCTGCTAGTGCACCTGTTAGTGTTGTCACTGCTGCTCCACTTATCAATCCTTGAGCTAACAGTTGATTGCCTAAAGTTTCAAGCTCTTTCTCCATGCCTTCTACTTTATTTACTTGCTCCGAAAATTTTTCTAATTCAACTTTGTTCTTCTCAAAATTCTCCAATATAAGAACTATTACATCCCCAAAAACATTTTTATTTTCCATCAGAAATTTAGACATATCATCGATAGGTGGTGTATTAGAAATTTCACTTTTGTTTTCAAAGTTATTTAGTTTTAATAGATCCTCCAAGCCTTGTAACAAATCTTTTTTTCCACTAATATATTTTACTATACTTTTAATGAACTCGTCCGAATTGGTTGGATTTGTTGTACCACCTTGTACCATATTCAATTCCTATAAATTATAAATATGCCTAATTATATATGCTAATTATTAATTATATTATAATTGACATAAAATAATTACTCCTTTCCAAATATGGAATTTGTATTACAATACCTAGATTATATGAAATCAAGGTATTTTATGGGTGAGAAAAAATTAAGAGCCGCTGTGGTTTTATCAGGATGCGGCCACCTCGACGGCACAGAGGTGAGAGAAGCAGTCTTAACTCTGCTTGTGTTTGATCAGCAGGAAGTTGAAGTCACATGTTTTGCTCCTGACATTGATATTACACAAGTTATGAACCACAAAACAAAAGAAGCAGTAAAAGAAAAAAGGAATGTACTTGTAGAAGCAGCAAGAATTGCAAGAGGTGAGATAAATGATTTAAGAGAAGCTAAAGCTGAAAATTTTGACATGCTAGTCGTACCTGGTGGATATGGAGTTGCGAAAAATTTATCTGACTTAGCTGAAAATAAAACAGTAATGCCTGAGTTTGAAAGATTAGTCTCAGAGTTCTTTGTTGCAAAAAAGCCAATAGGAACTATATGTATATCTCCAGCCATTATTGTTTTAATTTTAAATAGCAAGATAGGTAAAGAAGAAAGTAAGATTAAGGTAACTATAGGAGACGACAAAGACCAGTTGATAGAGAAGCTCGGCGGCGAACATATAACATGCGATACAAAGCTATCAATAGAAGACGAAAAGCATAATATATTTTCCTGCTCTGCTTATATGCGTAGTGACGAAAGTACACACTCTGTATATCAAGGAATAAAACACATGATTGACAGTATGGTGAAAAAAATTAATAAAAAAACCAAACAACCATTTCTCTAAAGTGTAGTTTCTTATACAATTAATTATGTTATACTTCCAGTTGCATTATTGTTGTAGCCAAAGTAATCTGTAATTGCTTATTAACGGTAAGCTATATTTAGTATGTAAGTTTAGTTCTTTTTTTTATAGATATAAATATGTCAGATCTTTTTTATATTGAAAGTGAGTGTTGTGTAGATGGTCAGTGTGATACTTATGCAGGAGAAGTGAGTATTAATGATGTCATGTTGGGCAAGTTTAGTCTAAATTCACACAGTGGGAAAAAAGCCATGGTAAATATAGACATCGTTACATTCGATATCCATATTGCTATGGATGGCCAAGGTGGAAAGACAATAAAAAGAGACCTCAAGAGTCCTGAATTTACAATTAAAGATGACGGTTCCTGGTATATTAACAAGAGTCTTGGTAGTGATAAATTTGAAATTATAGTAAAGCAGTCATGATATGAAACATAGTGAGCGGAGCTTACTTTTTAGCAATGTTTACATACTTACTTAAAAAATGGAGATTATCTTAGCTGAACCACGCGGTTTCTGTGCAGGGGTTAAAAGAGCTGTAGACATATTAGCAATCACTTTAGAGAAATACAAAAATGAACGCCAAGTTTATGTACTACACGAAATCGTTCATAATAAGTATATAGTAGAGGACTTCAAGAAACAAGGAGTGGTTTTTGTAAGCAGCATAGAAGACATTAAAGACAATAGAGGAATATTGATCTTTAGCGCACATGGAGTGTCGAAAAGTATAGAGGATGAGGCAAAAAGAAAGGGTGTTCAAGTGATTGATGCAACATGTCCATTAGTTAGCAAAGTACATAAAGAGGCAAAAAAGTATGAGGATAGTGGTAAAGAATTAATTCTAATTGGACATGAAAATCATCCAGAAGTTAAAGGAATTATAGGAAGAGTAAGTAATCCTATATCTCTAGTGCAAACTATGCAAGACGTATACAATTTACAAATCAAAGATCCAGATAATTTATCTTATGTAACACAAACCACGTTAAGTATTGACGATACCAAAGAAATTATTGCTACACTGAAGCTCAGATTTCCAAGCATTACAGGCCCCGACTTAAAAGATATATGCTATGCAACACAAAATAGGCAGAACGCTGTTAAAAAATTGGCTAAAATTACAGACGTAGTGTTAATTGTAGGAAGCAAAAACAGTTCAAATTCAAACCGTTTATTAGACCTGTGCATTTCCACAGGAAAAAGAGCCTATTTGATTGATAATTATAAATGTATGAACAAAAATTGGTTGCAGGGCGCAGAAAAAATAGGAATTACTGCAGGTGCTTCTGCTCCTGATATATTAGTTGATGAGCTAGTAAATTACTTAAAAATAAATATGAATACAAAAGTTTCAGTCATGCCAGATGGATTCACTGAAAATGTTCAGTTCAAGTATACTAAATGGTAATGTGCAACAACGTGCGTCAAATCAAGTCTTTAGCTCAATTCAATTTTCAGTCTGTTGGAGAATAAAATATCAAGCTGAGATATAATTAATCCTCGTTTGTCAGGTTAAGTTGTGTCTAGCACAAATATAAAAAACCTTCATCATACAAAAGGGTTAATATTACTACTAATTTTATCAAAAACTTATAATATAAGTAATATTGTCATCTCATGTTTAATGAATTTCAATAAATTACCTTTTTAATTCTAGATGAGTATACACTTTGTTAATATGTTTGGGTCAAAACCCAAAAGTAAGTTTATGCTTTCTATAGGAAAAGAAGGCACAATGTTACTATATTTTAAAAATGATACTTTAAATAAAAGATATTTTGCTAAGGACAAAAATAATAAAGTTGTTTCTGACTTAATTTCATGTCTCTCATCAGATAAAAAAGCACCCTTATATCTGGTTCTCAATCACACTGATCAGAACTATTTGCTACAGTCTATCCCAAGAGTAAATAGGATTAGTGCTTATCTATCAGCAAAAACAAAAGTAGAGCATTTTGCTCATAATAACGATATAAATTCTATTCTCTTGGTCGAAAAGCCGAATAAATTTAATCAAAACTGGTGGTATCTATTTGTTTCATCAAAAGCAAATCATTTAATAGAATATTGGTTGGACGTGTTTGTTGAAATAGGCTCTAACTTTAAAGGAATATTAATGTTTCCTATAGAACTAGTCAGTATAGCAAAAAAGATTCTACACAAAGATCCTAGTAACTGGAAAATTATAGTTGCTGCAACTAAAACAGGTGGCTATAGACAAGTGGTTCTTAAAGAGAACAAAATGATATTTACACGTTTAATACCATTTACTAATGATAATTTACCAGGAATCATTGCTGGTGAAATATATCAGGAAGTGAAAAATACAATTCAATCTTTAACTAAGTTTGGATTTGAAAAAAATGACCCTATCGACCTTTGCATCATAGTATCAGAAGCTATTAAATCTAGTTTATCAGTTATAAATTTTTCAGAGAATAGTGTGAACATATTGACTCCATATGAGCTAGGTAAACTATTGGTAGCAGAATTAGCTATATGCGAAAAAGATAGCTTTTGTGATACTACAATTTTGTTCCATAGCTTTAAGAATAAGCCAACAGATGTTTTTAATACAAAAGAAACTAAAGAATTTTATCTATTCAATTACCTTTATTTAAACTCTCCTCGGATTTTTCTATACCTCCTTTTGACTTTAATTGTAATTAACACCTTTTGTTTGCGGAATTTGTATTCGAATTTTAATATTGCTGATAATTTATCTGCAAAGCGGAGTGCTTTAAATAACAAACTAATAAAACTTAGCCAAAGCTATAATGTAAAAAAGATAGATGAAGTTTACGATTTTATTAATATCAATAATATTTTATCAAAAATAGAGTACTCTCCTCTCACACAAGTTAAGTATGTAGAAAAGCTAAAAGTACCAGATGTAGAGCTTCAATTATTTGAGTGGAATTATAATGAGGCAAAAAGTTATATTACCACAACTTTAAGGTTTAATTTTCAATCTGGTAAAGACATTTCTTATCAATACGAGAAACTACAGAAAAATTTAAACGATAATTTCCGTACTCATGATATTAGTATTTCTAGCTTACCTACTACTAAAGAGAAAAATCTATCTATTGATGTTGAAATAGGAGAGGCAATGTAGATTGATGACTATCTCTCAACTAAAAAGAAAAGCTACAATTCAGTGCATATATTACTTATTGTTATCTATTGTATTAATAGGGTTATCAACGTGTTTTATTATCTATAACAAAAAGGTTTATAATAAAAATCAAACTGCAGCTGAGGAAATACGCTCTATTAATTTACAGATCATTGAAATTCAAAAGAAAGAAGTCGTTCTAAATAAAAACCTAGATTTATGGAAAAGAATTTCTTCTTCAAACTTACATAGTAGCAGATACATTACAAATTTAAATTTTGAGCTTAACAAGCTATATAAAAAACACTACATGTTAGAACCTGAAATATCAATTTCTATACCTGAAGAAGCTGAACTCCACAATAAAAGTGAACATACAAAAGTAATAAGAAGTGAAGTGGTTCTAAGTTTAAGCTCAATTAGCGATAAGCATATTTTTTTATTTCTACAGTCTATTCCAAATCTTCCTGGTTATGTTATGATCAGATCTCTTACCTTGAATAAGCAGAGAAATATAGATGCTAAAGTTATAAACCAGATTTTAAGTGGTAATATGATAGAGATAGTGAGAGCTAGTATAGTTTTTGATTGGTATACCATATTAAGTAGATGAATATAAAGTTGTTTTTTATTTTTACGCTGCTATTTTTTAATTTTAGTGCATATTGCAATTGCGAAGATCTTGTAGAAAATATAGGGATTTGTAAAAAATATTCTTGCCAACAGCATATTAGTAATGAAGATTTTATTGAGCATAAAATATTAGGGTTAAATAGTGAAAATTTATGTGTATATATAGAAAGACAAGGCAATGATGAAATGGTCTGTCATCATTCTAATGATGGAATGATTATAGAAAAGAAGTACTTAAAAAGTATTTTAAAAGTTGGAAATCAAGAAATAAATGACTTCATTGATATAGCAAATTTGCGTGCGAAGGAGTGTTTTTTTATCAACAATTATTATATAGATCGAGACGATATAATAAAAGAGGCAGCAGAGAGTACTTTATCGCAATATGGTAGCATAAAAAGCATTTTTTTTGATGAAGAGCAGGTTAATAGAATAGTTAGTGAGATGGAAAAGTTTAACTTACAGTCTTCAGGAGTTACAGAGGAAGAAAATTTCAATTGTAAAGTAGTCAGTTTAGATTCAATTTTATACTTTTCCCCCGATACATGGAAAATATGGGTAAATGGAAAGTTGTTTATAAATACTAAGGATTTAAAAGTGCACTCAGTAACTGAAAATTATGTAACTTTTTCATGGGCTGTAAACCAAAAGATAACAAAAGAACGGATAAGCAATTCTAAAAATGTACATTTTGGACATGGAGGTATTATGTTTACGCTTTATCCAGAACAAAAATTTGATTTAGATAGTTTATCTATTAAATAATCTAATACATCTGCGCTTGTAGCTCAGTTGGATAGAGCGTTGCCCTCCGGAGGCAAAGGTCGTGGGTTCGAATCCCTCCAAGCGCGTTTTTAATTAAATTTGACAATAATACTCTCACATAAGATAATAAAGATGTTTGTTTTAAAGCATAATTATGTCTAGTGGTACTATAAATAAAGTCATATTAGTTGGTAATCTAGGAAAAGATCCTGAAATTAGGACTACACAAAATGGAAAAGAGATGGCAAGTTTTTCGATAGCCACATCTGAAAGTTGGATTGACAAATTTTCTGGTACGCGCTCTGAAAAGACAGAATGGCATAATATTGTAATTTTTAGTGAAGGATTAGTAAAAATTGTTAAGGATTTTGCGCGCAAAGGTAGTAAAGTTTATGTTGAAGGTTCTCTGAGAACTAGAAAATGGACTGACCAAAATGGTAGCGAAAGGTATACGACAGAGGTGGTGCTATATAACTTTAATAGTGCCCTTACCCTTTTAGATTCACGAAACAGTATGTCAAACTCTGATTACAAGCCAAGTGAATACAAACAAAATGAAACAGAACAAAAAGATAAACACGGAAGTTTTGACAACGATATAAAAGACGAACTAATCGATGATGAAATACCATTTTAATAACTTCAATTGAAATCTACATTTTTATGGACTGCTTGTGTTACTCCTTTTAATTGCAGTGGAGATAGTATAGATTACCAAAGCTTGCAGCGTTTACTAACAATGCAAGCTGAAGCTGAAAATGGTGTAGTGTTGCTAGGTAGCACAGGTGAAAGCTTATCACTTACTGATTCTGAAAAGCGCACATTAGTTGAATTTGTATGTGAGCTAAAATTAAATACGAAAATTATAATCGGTGTACCAGGAGTGAATCTATATCAGACTCTTGAATGGCTTGATTTTTGCAAGGGTATGCCTATTCATGGCTATCTAATGACAACTCCCATTTATGCAAAGCCTGGAATCATGGGGCAAACTTTATGGTTTGAAAAGCTGCTTAAAAAAGCACATATGCCAGCCATGCTTTACAATATTCCATCAAGAGCAGGAGTGAGTCTTCACGCTGAAACTGTACGCAACTTATCCAGCCACGAAAAATTTTGGGCTATCAAAGATTCAAGTGGCACCGTTGATACTTTAACTCAGTATAAGAAAGTTGCACCAAATATTGAGGTGTTTTGTGGGGACGATAATATGATATTTGATATGGCTGCTAAGGGTGCGGCTGGTCTGGTTTCTGTTGCTGCCAATGTTTGGCCAAGTGTAGTACATGAATATGTTAAGCAATGCATGAGCGGCAAGAACCCTCAAGCAGACAGTTGGCAACAAGCTTGCAAAGCTCTATTTACTGCCAGCAATCCAATACCTACTAAAGCACTTTTGCATAACATTGGGCTCATAGAACACAAAACTGTCCGCCTACCACTCAGCACAGAAGATTTGCCTTCTATTGAAACATTGAGGCAAGCTAATAAAATGATTCTTGGATGGGAAAATCAACTAGCTATGCAGGATTAGGAATTGAGCTGATAATTCAATTATACTTAACACAAAAAAATGGGCTAAATCCTCTTCAAAAACTTCTATCTATCGTCTCTTAAAATACTCTCCTGCACACACCCCCATCAACAATTTTCACATCACTATCAACTGAGCTACCTGGCTGTTTATTTCCTTTGTATATCTCCCCATCAACGGAACTACCTGGCTGTCTATTTCCTTCTGGAAAAAAGCACTCAATTGCTTTATCAATTAAGAAACTTAAAGGAATACAAGCAATCACACTCACTACAAAAGTTAAAGCACCTATAGCTGCTGGTGATATAAAACCAAGAGCAACTAGTCCTGCTCCAACTCCAAAAAAAACACCAATACTACTGATAGTATGTGCATAATTTTTAATTTTATATTCAGCGCTGTTGCTATATTCTCTCAAAATTTGTTCATGTTCTTTGGACATGCCTTCTGGTATATCGTTGAGATTTGTAGTTTTTGAGAAAAAACAAGCCTTGATTAAGCCTACTAATAACATTGCAGAACCAATGATTCCACCTGCAATGAGAGGTGGCAAGTTAACATAACTTAGAGCTAAACCTGCAAGAGCCCCAGTAACAGCGCCCATTCCTAGTGCTATTGTTAGTATCACTATTGTGCCTGCTGCTAGTTCTAGTTTTGATCCAATTTTCTTTTCTAGGTTACTTTTTGCTTGCATTGCCTGTTTTAGTTGTATTCTTGTATAGCCCATAATATTTACTCCCATTTAAAATTAATAATATAATACTAGCATTTTTAATTTATATAGTTAACTTATTAAGGAATTTTAATTGACTTTCAGCACACTTTAGCCTATATGTATGGTCCTAGAGTGTAATGGTATATAAAATATGAGAACAAAATGCCATTAAAGGAGAACTTATGATTACTGGATATATCAGAACAACAGAGACAATTCATAGGGTAACATAAACTTTCTAAGTACTATAACCTCAACTCTAAAACTATTGTAAAACAGAAAAAAGCATTCATTTAAAAGAAAAATAACAGCTCCATATACTATTAAAGTGATAATACTTATAATGTTAGATGTGACACCAAATCTAATTTGAAATATAACTTATTTACTCAGCTTCTTTTGAAACTACTGTGAACATAATATCTATAGATAAAACATCGCATTACCACGCCACTAACGAGTAGCAGAATGACAAGTTTCTCAAACTAGTCCGGTAAAAATCTCAGTCAGTTTAGCTATAGCTGTATGCTTTTAACTTTCCCAAAAAGAGAATTAACCATATGAAATTCTTGTTGATATGACTTAATGAATAATTATTTTAGGTTACTAATTTATTTTAAGAAAATTTGATGATATTTAGCCCACTTATTTTTCTATTTTCCATGTCACGATGAGCCTCTATTATTTCATCAAATTTATATTTTTTATTAATTCGTACAATTAAAAGTTTTTTTCTTATCATTTCAAAAATTTCCATTGCAGTAAGCACTAACGTAAGTCTATTGTGCTTGTAGTGATATATCGAAGTTCCAGCTGCAAATAACGAACGCGAACTAAGTAAAGAGAAATTAATAGGAGCATTACCTGATATCTGCCCATAGGAAACATATATGCCAAACTTACCTAAAGATTCAAAAGAGAGCTTGCTTGTAGCGTAACCTATAGGGTCATACACCGCACCTACTCCTCTATTTTTCGTAATCTCCATGATTTTAGAAACGAAATCTTTATCATTGTAGTTTATTGCGTATGTGCAGCCATTTTGTAAAGCTATCTTCATTTTTTCGTCAGAGCTTATAGAACCTATCACTATACCTTTTTTATCCTTTGCCCATTGGCATATTATTTGCCCCAAACCACCATTAGCTCCATGAACTAGTACAAAAGCACCAGGCCTGATTTTATAAGATTGATTAACTAAATAGTGAGCTGTCATACCTTTAAACAATACTGCAGCAGCAACTTCATCAGGTATATCATTCGGAATTTTTATCAAATATTTCTGGTGTACAATGCGCTTTTCACAATATGCCCCTGGAGGAGCTGTGCAATATCCAACTCTGTCTCCAACTTTGAATCCATCACTGATTTTTTTACCAAGTTTTTCAATAACCCCAACTGCTTCCACTCCAAGCACTGATGGCAGATCTTTAATTTTGCGTGTACCTTTTCTGTGTTCTAAATCATAACGATTTAAGCCGATAGTTGTATGACTTATTAAGACTTCCTCGCCTTTTGGCTCACCTATGCTCTTATCTACAAATTCTAATACTTCTGGCCCCCCAGTTTTTTTAATTTGTATAGCTCTAACCATGATAAATGTAAGACAAAAACTTTAATTATGTTATCTAGCAATTAATATTTTGCAAAATGTTATTTAGAGTTTATACACTACATAAGCGTATTGTTAATAGTTTTGAGGCACAAATTATGACAAACAGAGAAACTTGGCTTTATGGTGTTTTATTCAATGTGTTGTGTGAAGTGGATGAAGATGACGATTTAGATACCAATAATAAAAATAAAAGAAAGGTTAAAATGTAAAATGCAAAAATCAGATAAAAAAGGAGACTATTGTAAATATTTATATACTTCTTGGGAAAAAAAGGATTTGATATTAATCACAGATTTGACTTGAAAGATTATGATGGCTTTCCAATAGATAGTCTTTTTTCCATCGCCATTAACTATAAACCGTACACTTTAACAAATCTAGCGCAAGTTTTAATAAAAGCAGGAGCTAATGTGCAAAACGAAAAAGGATATTTACATACCTGTGTTTTGACCCATTCTCCGGACATATTAAAGGCTCTCATAAAAGCGGGAGTGAATGATAGCCCAGATGAAAACTACAATGGAAACACTGCTTTAGAGTGTGTTGCTGAATTATATTGTAAGGATAAGTCAATTGAACGCAAAAATTGCTGTGAGATTCTAATTAAGCATACATTAGAAAAAAATCCCAACATAGAAATACCAGATTCTGTAAAAAATAATAAGGAGTTGGCTCAATGTTGGAATGCTTGTGAAGCAAATAATGAAGGATGGGAATTAGCAACAACGAACACTGAAACACAAGTAGTCAGTGTGCAAAAAGCAAATAAGAGCTCCTGCTCAATTCAATAGATGTATCGTACAACCTTGTTCGGATTACAATAGGAAAAGGTTTGTTATTTAAGCTTAAAAAACGTATATGATAGTGTTATTTCACTTAAATCTTTTGTACTATTGTCACGCATTATTTCAGGGTCTACGTAAAAGGATACGGGCATAGCCGCTTTTTGTTTTGGTAGCAGCATTTGCTCTTCAAAACAAAAGCATGCAACTTTATTGAAATATTTACCTGCTTTAAAAGGTGTGACATTATACACTGCCATTCCAAAAGAAGGCTGATCAGATAAATTTTTTGCATAATAAAATACTAAACTTTGTTGCCCTATATTTGTATCGATGTAGTTAGTTTCTGATTTAAATTCCCAAGGCAGACCTGATATTATATCAGCATTAAGGTGAACCCTGATTTTTTGGTCAGTTGCATTTATTGTCGTATTAGTTGCTTTTCTCGTTGTGCCACCATATCCAGTAACTTTGCAAAAGATGCTATACAATGGTACCGAAGCATATGCAAGACACAGCATCAATACCACTAAAGATACTAGGAAAAAAACTATAGAATTTTCATTGTTTCCCCTTAAAAAGGAAATCATCTAATCCTTATTGTTGAATAAATTAAGTAACCTGAGTAAATTGAGGAATATATTGATGAAGTCAAAGTAAAGATTAGTTGCACCAAGTACTGCCAGCTTAGTAGTTGCAACCTCTGAGCCATCATTATACCTATAATAAACATCTTTGATTCTCTGAGCATCGTATGCGGTCATTAAAGTAAACACTATTACTGACACAAATGATATTGCAAAATAGAGTGGACTACTCCCAAGGAACAGATTAACTATAGATGCAATGATTAATCCCCAGATTCCCATAATCAAAAAAGAACCCATACTGGTCAGATCTTTTTTTGTAGTATTACCATACAAAGCCATAGAACCAAACATGATCGATGTAATGAAAAATGCTCTCGCTATATTTTCTGCAGTATAAATTATAAAAATATGAGATAAAGAAATTCCCATTAAAACTGAGAATAGAAAAAATACAGTAAGTGTTGACTGAGCACTTAGGTGTTGAAGCCTAAAAGACATATAAAACACCAATGCAACTGGAGACAGCATTACCACAAGCGATAGAACAGGATTGGAATAAATCACCTGGAAAAGACCAGAAAACACTGTTAAAAACGCAACAAGCCCTGTAACACCTAAAGCTAAAGCCATATAGTTGTATACTTTAGTTAGGTAACTCCTGAGTCCAGCACTATAATAAACGCCCTGAGAGCGAATATCCTGTTCGTTTTTCATATAAGACATATGTAACTCCTTATTATCTCTTGATGGTACATTATAATACAATACAGCGTTTTTATCAAGTATAAAATGACATACTACAATTGCAATTGAATGGTGTGGTGTGCAATTAGAGAATTTCTTCCATAACTATAAGCAAGTCGGGTTTCAGTAGCATATAACTATTATAACAATTCTTGCCAATAGAAACTATTTTCACCATTCCATTTATCATGATTAAAGAGAAATAGTGAAAGTGGTTTTTGCATTTACTAAGGCATTCTTCTTATAGATACTATGCCAACAATCTACTATTTTTTCTATGTCTTGCGGTTTAACCTCCGGACCTATACTGATTCTAATTGAACATTCTGCTTGCTCTTTTGTTGCTCCCATTGCAAGCAAAACATGAGAAGGCCCAACTTTTCCAGAAGAACATGCAGAACCATTGCTGACTGCAATATTATTTAAGTCAAAGTGCATGAGCTGCAGATCATTCTTCACTCTCGGCATATAAATGAAACTTGTATTTGGCAATCTTTTAGAATTTTTGCCAAAGATCTTGATATCACTGACAAGACTTAATAACTCACACTCCAATTGATCACGCAGCTTCTCTACTTCATCCATTTTTGATAGAAGGTTTGGAATGTTTTGCAATGCAGCAGAAAGACCTACTATTGCAACAATATTTTCTGTACCACCACGCAATCCTTTTTCTTGCCCACCACCTATTATAGTAGGTTCTATTACAAGCTTTTTGTCAAATATTAAAACTCCACTACCTGCTATACCACCAAATTTGTGAGCAGATAAAGTAAGTAAATCCACTTCTAAATCTTTCATATTTAATTCGATTTTCCCAACACTTTGAGCAGCGTCAGTGTGACAGATTGCCCCGAATTTATGTGCCATTTTAGCTATTTCCTTAACAGGCTGGATAACTCCAGTTTCGTTATTAGCCATCATCACTGAAATTATTACTTTATTCCCTTCAAGTTCGCTTAGAATTTTTTCTAGCTCTAAAAAGTCAACAATACCCTCTTGATTAACGGGTATTATATGTGGATTATATGCAGAATTAAGAATTGAAGGATGCTCTGTAGCTGAAATTACATGCAGATAGCCTTTCATTCCTCTCATGACGAGGTTGTTTGCTTCAGTTGCACCAGACGTAAAAACTATTTCTTTATCATTTGGAACGTCAAGAGCATCACGTACGTTATCTCTTACCTCTTTAAGAATCTTCCTCGCTTCTTGTCCTCTTTTATGCAGCGATGATGGATTTAGTGTTTGTTTTGACAAAATCTCAAGTATACTTTTTTTTACATTTTTACTCACTGGAGCAGTTGCATTATAATCGGCATACACACAACTACTATCTTCCAGAGAGAATAAACTCACAGGCTTATTTTTCACTTACCATCAACCAATTATGTATGTTAACTTTAACACGATAAAAATTTATTGCAAAAACAGCGAAATTAATACATAATTAATAAACAATTTACATTATCAATCCCTGTCAAAACAGGTTTTTATTAGGAGTCATCATGGTAGAAGTCTTTTTAAATAATTCAACAAAAAAGATAGAAGGTAGATACCATCAAAGCAAAGATGCCAATGCACCGGTTGTGCTAATTTTACATCACCATCCCCAATATGGTGGTAGTATGGATAGTAAGATTATACATAGTATATATGAATCTTTTATCGATAATAACTTTTCTGCATTGACAATTAATTTTCGTGGCGTCGGAAAATCTACCGGAACTTTTGATAAGGGTATAGGAGAATTAACTGATGCTGCAGTAGCTATTGATTGGCTTCAGGAGCATAACTCTAACAACGTTCCAATTTGGATAGTCGGTTTTTCTTTTGGAGCATGGGTAGCTATGCAGTTGACAATGCGCCGTCCAGAGATAGTAAGTTTTGTTGCCCTTTCTCTTCCAGCAACTAAGTACGATTTCTCTTTTCTCTCTCCTTGCCCAGTTCCTGGACTTATAATACAAAGTAATAATGATACAATTTCAGAAGAAAGCGATGTAACAGAATTAGCACAAAGGTTAATAAATTCGGTAAAAAACAACCATATGAAATACCATATAGTAGACGATACTAACCACTTTCTAAGGGATAAAGAAGAGGAAGTAGCTCAAATTATAGATAATTATATAAAACTACGTTTAAACAGTGCAGCTACTTCTCCTCAGAAAGCTAAAAAAGAGATAAGGGTAAAAGAATATGCCTAACTTTACAAATGAGAGAAATGAATGTATTAATACAAATAAAAAAAGTCTTGTTATGTTTAGGCAATTATTATTTCTCGTTTTAGCGATATTTATGCTGTCAGGATGCTTTCTAAGTAAACAGCGTAAGTTAAAGAGTCCGTGTATAAAAAGCAATGAAGGCATTTCATGCGAATTATACTCCGTTAATGATCATTGGTTAAATAAGTACAAGTTATAGGTAGCTTTGTATTGCTTCTTCCATTCACAACTTTACTAATGATCGGTTTTTTAACTGAAAAATGTGATCTGCTTTTTCTGCAAGGATATAGTTGTGTGTTACTATAAGCATAGAGCTATTATTTTCCTTTACATATGAATGTAATAGCAAAAACACATTCAAAGAATTTGTTGGGTCTAAATTTCCCGTTGGCTCATCTGCAAGTAAAAGCTTTGGAGAGTTTACAATGCTTCTTGCAATTGCAACCCTCTGCCTTTCTCCACCAGAAATTTCAGATACCATACTACTTGCTTTACTTTCCAGACCAAATTTTTCTAATATTGCTTGCGATTTTTTTTTTGCTTCAGCTTTGCTTCTTCTTGCAATAAGCTGGGGAAGCATAACGTTTTCCAACACTGATAACTCTTGTAATAAATAGTGAAATTGATAAACAAAGCTAAGAAAATTTCTTCTTACATGAGTTTTATATTTATTGCTGGCTTGCGTGCAATTTACTCCATCTACTGTCACTACACCTAAAGTTGGCTTATCCAATAGGCCTGCAATTTGTAGTATAGTTGTTTTTCCTGATCCCGAACTACCAATCAATGCAACTACTTGCCCCCTTGTAAGACTCAGATTGATATCTTCTATAATAGCAGGACTTTTTTTGAAGCTCTTACTTACAGAAGCTAGCTCTAGTGTTACACAACTACCCATATTATAAAAAGATCCAGGAGGGAGAATTAGAGCGAGAAACTGTTACCACACCCACATCGAGACTTAGCGAGAGCATTCTTGATTTGAAAACCAGAACCACTGAGATCTTCAGTATAATCTATAGTTGAATTATTTAAAAATTTTGCTGAACAATTATCAACCATTAACACAGGGTTTCCATTCTCATCATTAATTACTATATCTTTACCTTTTTCACTAAAACTGGAGTGGCTTCTATAATCCTCGCTATCTTCGTCATCGTCAAAATCGTCACCCAAAGACATCTTCTTATTTATTTGATCCATAAGAAAATTATACTTGAAGCCAGAGCATCCACCACCTGAAACTGCAACCCGCAAAACAGAACTCTCATCTCCTTTCTGTTCTACAAGGGAGTGGATTTTCCTTAATGCATTGTCAGTTAAGCTAATATTGTAATCTGTTGACATAACAACCACCGTTCATTATTGATAACCTATTATAGTAGAAATTTTACATGTCAAACAATAATTTTCTATTAAGTTACGCGTGCTTTCCAAATAAAACAAAAGGAAGAAATTTTAAAGAGCCAGAAGATGAAAATCGCAGCTGCTTTCAGCGTGATAGGGACCGAATTATTCACTCTAATGCGTTTAGGAAACTAGGATACAAAACACAAGTTTTTATCAATTATGAGCATGACTACTATCGCACTCGGCTAACTCATAGCCTTGAAGTTGCACAAATTGCAAGATCCATCGCACGCAGGCTCAGATTAGATGAGGACATCACTGAATGCATAGCGCTTGCACATGACCTTGGTCATCCTCCATTTGGTCACACAGGTGAGGATGCTCTAGTTCAAGTTGATAAGGAGAAGTATAAGTTTGATCATAATGTTCAAGCTATAAGGATTTTAACTTATCTTGAACAAAAACATGCTGACTTTAATGGCATGAATCTAAGTTGGGAAGTGATTGAAGGTGTTGCAAAGCATAACGGTCCCTTGCTTGGTCAAAACGCGGAGTCTTCTACAAATAATCAGCTGTTATTAAAATATAATGAAAAATATGATCTAAAACTTGAGGAATTTTCAAGCATTGAAGCACAAGTTGCTTCAATTGCCGATGATATTGCTTACAGTGTTCACGATCTTGATGATGCACTCAGGGCAAATTTAGTAACCATCGAAGATTTGCTCGATGTTCCTTTAATTGGCAAAATGTTCAAAGAAGTAAAAAGCGAATATTCAGAATTGGCCCAAAGTAAACTCATACATGAATCACTGAGTAAAATTATAGGGATTATGATAAATGATGTCGTTTTTCAGACCGAAAGAAATATTGAAGATCACAAAATAAAAAGTGTAGAAGATGTAAGGAGCTTGAATAATATGCTAGTCACATTTTCACCAGAAGTTGCAAATGCCACAAAAGAGATGAAAAAATTCAACATGGAAAAAATATACAGAAGTTATAAACTGGCCAGAACAATGAACAAAGCAAAACGTATAGTACAGGAGCTTTTTCAATGTTTTTATGAAAACCCAAGGTTATTACCCACAGAGTGGAACAAGCTTGCTTGTGAATCTCAGCGTTCAGTAATAATATGTGATTATATCTCAGGTATGACAGATAGATTTGCCATACACGAGCACAGAAGAATTTTTGATACCTCATACGAAATGACTTCTTTCTAATGACCGATGATTATTTCATGTCGATCGCATTAAAACTTGCAGAAAAAAGTCTTGGAAGTGTTGCACCAAACCCTGCTGTTGGGTGTGTCATTGTAAAAGACGGTATGTTAATTGGTGAAGGCTACACAGGAATCGGTGGGCGCCCACATGCAGAAGTAGTTGCTTTGCAAAATGCTAAAGATTTAACTCATGATGCAACTATGTACGTCACTCTTGAACCATGCTGCCACTTTGGAGTTACAGAACCTTGCACTGCAGAAATCATAAAATCAGGAATAAGAAAGGTAGTGATTGCAGCAATTGATCCAGATAGTAGAGTTTCAGGCGGAGGAATTAAAGCTCTGAAAGAAGCAGGAATTGAAGTGAAGCAAGGTATTATGCAGAAAGAAGCAGAGAAGCTGAATGTTGGCTTTTTTACCACCAAGAAACTCCATAGACCATTCATAGCTTGCAAAATCGCAACAACTCTCGATGGAAAAATCGCAACGTTTACAGGTGATAGCAAATGGATAACAAGTGAGGATACGAGAAATTGGATACATGAGCTCAGAGCAAAATATGACGCAATTATGATTGGCAGCAATACCCTTGTTAGTGACGATCCACTCTTAACTTGCAGATTACCAGGGCTCGAAAATAGATCACCAATAAGGCTAATTATAGATAGCCAGGAAAAATTGCAGGAAGAGCATAATATTGCAAAAACTGCAGACAAAATAACAACTTGGGTGATTACAAACAGAGAAATAGAGAAAAAAATAAAAAACATTAATTATTTGATAGTCAATTCAAATCACAAACCTCCTGTCATCCCAGTGCCCAGACACTGGGATCCAGAAAACTTCAAGCAATTGCGTAGTGAAAACTGGTCAAGCACTGGAATGACATCAGAACCTGATATTATCGGCAAAGTCTGCCTAAAAGACATGGCATCAAAACTTGTTTCAGAAATTAGCATAACAAGATTATTAGTTGAAGGTGGAGGAGTGTTGATTACAGAATTATTAAAGCACAATTTAATCGACAGATTGATAATCTGCCGCAGTGGTAAAATTTTAGGTAACGATGCAACTCCTTTTATAGGGAATTTAGGAATTCAATTCATCAAGCACTGTCATCAGTTCAAGAAAGTAGAGCTCATAGACTTTGATGAAGATATAGTTGAGTTGTGGGATAGGCTATTGTAACTTTTACACATCCAGATGAAAGGAGAAAAAAAGAGGTAGAAAATCTACCTCCTATATAAGCTATTACGCTGTTTTTTCTTGAAACTTATCTTCAAATATTTTCATAATTTCAGGTTTTTGTAGTTCAGATACAAGATCGAATGCTTCACCTTTCTCGCCTTGAGGTCCTTGGTCACCCTTATCGCCTTTTTCACCTTGGTCACCCTTATCGCCTTTTTCACCTTGGTCACCCTTATCGCCTTTTTCACCTTGGTCACCCTTATCGCCTTTTTCACCTTGGTCACCTTTCTCACCCTTATCGCCTTTTTCACCCTTAACATTTTCTATTGCATTCATTTGCTGATATGAAGCATAAGCTGCTGCGACAAAATATACAGCGGCAATAAACAGAACTGCAATTCCAGCAGGGCTAGCAATAAGTGCTAAAGACGCAGGGCCAGCAATTACTTTAGTAGCAATTAATATTGTTGTTATTGCTGCTGCTAAAGATGCAGTTGCAACTGTACTTTCAATACTCATTTTCGTTATGGGTGCTATATTTTTCAATTTCCATATAGTAGTCATAATTACTTCCTCCTTAATTAAGGTTAATAAAAAGTTGATTATATATTAAGAATGTAAACTAATCAAGTATTTTATTAATAATTTGATGTTTTATCTACTTTCTAAATTGTTACTAATTATAAGAGCATAATATTGTAAAGACTGCAGACAAAGTAATAACTTGGGTAATCACAAATAAGGGAGTAAAGAGAAAAATAAAAGACATTAATTATTTGATAGTTAATACACCTCCTGTCATCCCAGTGCCCAGACCAGAAAACTTCAAGCAATTGCGTAGTGAAAACTGGTCAAGCACTGGAATGACATCAGATCGAAAAGTCTGCCTAAAAGACATGGCATCAAAACTTGTTTCAGAAATTGGTATAACAAGGTTATTAGTTGAAGGTGGAGGAGTGTTGATTACAGAATTATTAAAGCACAATTTAATCGACAGGTTGATAATCTGCCGTAGTGGTAAAATTTTAGGTAATGATGCCACTCCTTTTGTAGGAGATTTAGGAATTCAATCCATCAATGAATGTTATCAGTTCAAAAAAGCAGAGATAATAGAGTTTAGTAAGGATGTAGTTGAGATGTGGGATAGGCTATTGTAACTTTTATATGTTCAGATGAAAGGAAAAAGAAAGAGGTAGAAGTCTCTACCTCTTTACCATTTAGCTTTTTTGAAATCCTTTCTGTTTAATTGCTTCAACAACTTTAGAATCCTCTAATGAACCAATAAATGTTTCATTAAATTTACTTGAATCCAGTTTTTCATCGAATTTCGTATGAACTTCAGACTTGTCAGCTTTGGCATTCAATTCAGTTTTAGTAGCTAAATCTTCAATTTTTTCTTTAACTTCTCCAACGCCTGCTTTAAGTTCACTTATTTCTTCATTCTTATGCATTTGCTGATATGAAGCACAAGCTGCTGCAGCAAAATATATAGCTGCAATAAATAGAACTGCAATTGCAGCAAAGAGACAAATAATAAAAATTGCAAACTCAGGGCCACTAGGACCTAAAAAAACTAAAGGTGGAGGAGTTCCTTTAAAATCCCGTATTATTGTTATTGCTGTTGTTAAAGATGCAATTGCAAATGTAGCTTCAACACCCATTTTTGTTATAGGCACTATGTTTTTTAATTTCCATATACTTGTAGTCATAATTACTTAGCTAAGATTAATAATAAAGTTAATTTTATATTAACAATGCACGCGAGTCAAACATTTTATTAACAAATTAATATTTTACCTACTTTCTAAATTGTTACTAATTATATAAGATTGATATATGATAAATGGTTGGCTCAATTTTGATAAACCAATAGGAATGAGTTCTGCACAAGCTGTAACTCAAATTAAAAGGATTTTTGGAATAAAAAAAGCCGGACATTTGGGAACACTTGATCCTTTGGCTTCAGGTATATTACCGATCGCTCTTGGTGAAGCAACAAAAACTATACCGTATTTATCTTGTAACTTAAAGGCATACAATTTCACAATCAAATGGGGAAAGCAAACAACTACGGATGATTTGGGTGGTGATATCATTAGAACTAGCACTATAAAACCTGAATATAACCAAATAAATTGTGTGATTAAGGATTTTATTGGTGAGATAACACAAACTCCTCCTCAATTTTCAGCAGTGAAAATCAAGGGAGCAAGAGCATATAAATTAGCAAGAAGTGGGCAAAAGGTAAATATAAAACCTCGACAAGTCAAAATACATGAACTGAAGATGATATTTTTGGACACCATAAATAATAGTGCCGATTTTTCTATGATCTGTGGTAGCGGTGTATATGTGAGATCAATTGCAAGAGATCTTGGAATTGAATTAAATTGCTTTGGACATATTACAAAATTAAGAAGAACGATGGTAGGTGACTTTAGAGAAAACGAATCAGTGACAATTGAACAGCTCGCTGAAAGAAACACAACAACCTACTCTCCCCAGTGCTTGACACTGGATACAAATACTTACAAATCATGTAATGGACAAAAGATTCTAGGAGCATATGTCAAAAACAATGTTCGTGATGCAATAAGCTTGATCCCAGTGCTTGACACTGGGATGACAGAGGGAGGTGGGATGGCAGAAGATGATGGAGGTAATACAAAAAGTTTCATCATCCCCATTGAATCTGCTTTAAAATCGATGTTCAAAGTTGAAATTTCCTTAGAGGAGGCGGAGAAAATCAGAAAAGGTCAAGAAATTATATTAAATAACTTGCGTGGTTTAAAGAATTATGATATTTTTTGTACGATAGTGGGTGATGTGCCCATTGCAATTTGCAGTTTTACTCATGGTTATGTAAAGCCTGTTCGTGTTTTTAATATTTTGAAATGAGGTTTAGATGTCAATAACATCCAAAAAGAAAAAAAGTTTGATTAGTACATATGCAATTAAAGAAGATGATACAGGTTCATCTTTTGTACAGTGTGCAATTTTAACCGAGAGAATCAGTAATTTAACTGAGCATTTTAAAACGCATAAGCATGACCATAATTCTAAGCGCGGTTTACTTGTATTGATAGGTAGAAGGCGCAAGCACTTAAATTATATAAAACGTAAATTTGGTAATGAAGCCTATCAAGAGTTAATAGAGAAGTTAGGCATTAGAAAATAATCGAGGAATTTTGTATGTTTGAAATTATAAAAAAATCTATAGATTGGGAGGGGCGTACCTTATCTTTAGAAACTGGGAAAATAGCACGTCAAGCTGATGGTTCAGTAGTTGTAAATTATGGAGATACTTCTATCTTAGTCACTGTTGTACGAAAAAAGAAGGAAGAAAGTGTTGATTTTCTCCCTTTAAATGTGCAGTTTATTGCAAAAAGTTATGCCATGGGTAAGATTCCTGGTGGTTTTTTCAAAAGAGAAGGAAAACCATCTGATAGAGAAACTTTAATTTCAAGAGTAATAGATAGAAGTATAAGACCGTTATTTCCTGAAGGTTTTCATGATGAAATTAGTGTAGTATGTAATCTATTAACTTACGATACGGTCAATTCTCCTGAAGTACCAGCATTGATAGGTACCGTCGCAGCTCTTGCAATTTCTGGTGTTCCTTTCCACTTTACTATAGCTGGAGTTATGGTCGGTTGTGATGAAAATAACAATTATATACTCAATCCTTCCGTTCAAGAGATGAAAGCAAGCAACTTGGATCTGTTTTTGTCTGGTGATGAAAATTCGATCTTAATGGTCGAATCGGAAGTCAAAGAGCTCTCTGAAGAAAATGTTTTGAGTGCAATAAAATTCGGCCATGAACATCTTCAACCTGTTATTAAGCTTATAAAAGAATTTGCTGATACAGTAGGCAATAAACCTGAAAGCTTTGCTCCTGTTGATATATCAGATATAACTCAAGAACTTGAGAAATATCGCAAAGACTTTGAAGAAGCATATTCAAAAACAGTAAAACAAGAGCGGGTTCAAGCTCTAGAAGTGGTCAGGAATAATATATTGAATACTCTTAAAGAGGCTGGAAAAGACGAAAAGTTAATTACTTATGCAGTAAAAAGCTTTGAAAGATCTTTAGTGCGTGAAATGATTAGAAAGAAAAGTGTGAGGATAGACAGCCGTAAGTACGATGAAATACGCCAGATAGAAATCGAGGCTGACATTCTACCAAAGACTCACGGTTCTGCGCTATTTACAAGGGGTGCCACTCAGGCATTAGTTGTTACTGCTCTTGGTACTACACAAGATGAGCAAATTGTGGATGACATTGAAGGGGATAGACGTGAACATTTTATGTTGCATTATAATTTTCCTCCATTTGCTGTTGGAGAGGCTTCTGCTATACGCGCACCAGGAAGGAGAGAAATTGGTCATGGTAAACTTGCTTGGAAAGCAATTCATCCTGTTTTACCTGATAAATCTGAATTTCCTTATACAATAAGGGTAGTATCTGAGATTATGGAATCTGATGGTTCTTCTTCTATGGCAACAGTTTGTGGAACTTCAATTGCATTAATGGATACAGGTGTGCCAATAAAGGCTCCCGTTGCAGGAATTGCTATGGGTCTCATCAAAGACAAAAATGAGCATATAATACTTTCTGATATACTGGGCGATGAAGACTATCTTGGTGATATGGATTTCAAAGTAGCAGGAACTAGCGAAGGGATTACAGCACTGCAGATGGATATGAAAATTCCTGGTATAAGCTTTGAAATTGTTGAAAAATCTTTAGAACAAGCAAAAGTCGGAAGATTACATATCTTAGAAAAAATGAATGCAGTAATTTCAGAACATCGTAAGGATATAAAAGATCATGTACCAAGAGTGTTATCGTTTTATATAGATAAAGATAAAATTTCTGCAGCTATTGGTGCTAAAGGAAAAAATATACGCAGTGTATGTGAAAGAAGTAATGCAAAAATTGAAATAGGGGATGACGGTAAAGTTTCTGTTTTTGCCATTAGTAGTACTGAAGCTGAAGCTGCAAAGGATATGATGATTGATTCAATAACAGAACTAGAACAAGGTTCTATAATTGATGCTAAAGTTGTAAAGATAGAGAAGTCTATTGTAGAGTTAGAACTTCTTAATGGAAGAAAAGGAAAAATGCATATAAGCGAGGTAGCTAATCAACATGTAGAGTCCATTGAGGATATACTTAAACAGGGTGATACCTTCAAAGCTTTGATAATTGACTTTGAAAAAGGTGGATGTCCAAAATTATCAAGACGTCGTGTTGATCAAGAAACAGGTGAATTTTTTGAAGGTAAGCTTTACAATGAAGAAAGGAGAGATGGTTTAAATAATAGGGATAATTATTATAACAACTCGTTTAATAAAAAACCTGGAGATAATTATCATAGTAATAGACCTACTCGTCCTCGTTCTGGTTTTAGTAATAGAAACAGACCAAAATTTGGTAATAATGACTCATCATCAGGTTTCTATTGAGGTTGAACTTACTTTCTATTATCTCAGTGTCGAAGCACTGGGATAATAGGAATTTTTAAAACTGACAAGATAACAAAAATGGTTTGTGTTATCTGTAGGGTTATAACGCAAGATTTTTAAGATCGTTTATAGCCTTTTTCATGTCTTCAGCTTTAAATATTGCTGATCCAGCAACTAATATATTTGCACCTGCTTTTATTATATCAGCTGCGTTAGAAAAGTTAACTCCACCATCTACTGAAACTTGCGTTTTAAGGTTACGGTCCTGTATCATTTTCTTTATAATAGATATCTTGTGCAGCTGCAAATGAATAAACTCCTGTCCTCCAAATCCAGGATTAACTGTCATAATTAGCACAATATCTAGCTCATGTATTATATACTCAAGCACGCTTGGAGAAGTTGAAGGGACAATTGAAACTCCAACTTGTATTGTTTTTTTTGTATCATTTATGTTTTTATATGATTTTATCCTTTTTACTAGCCTCTCAAGATGTATCTCTGCTTCTGCATGTATAGTGATAATATCAGCACCAGCATTTATAAAGCTTTCAATATGGTCACCAGGAGATTTAACCATTAAGTGTACATCAAAAGGAAGATTGCTATATTTACGTATTGCAGAGATAACATTCGGACCTATTGTAATATTTGGAACAAAATTTCCATCCATAACGTCTATGTGTATATAATCTACATTCAAGTCGCTAATTCTTTTTACTTCCTCTCCTAATTTTGCAAAGTCTGCTGAAAGTATAGAAGGTGCAATTTTAATACCCATAGACTACTTTTTACCAAAAATAAAAAAAGTAACTTATTTTTTAAACTCTGTCATCCCAATACTATATTAATCTCATTTAGAAATTTTTGTATCCTTCCAGATGCATGTGAAACCAGTCCTTTATTTTTCTCTGCCCATTCATCTGGCCATCTTAATACTCATTAGACTTCTTTCTTTGCCTCTTCTAAATATTCCAACACAGTTTCATGCAGCGCAGTCCAAGACATTTGCTTTTCCATATTCGGTATAAACTTTTGTTTCCAAGTGTCCTTAAATTCTTGGAACCACTGCTTCTCAAAGTTTTGGAAATCAGGTAAAATTTTCGACCTAAACCCATTAATTAAATTCGAGACTTCTATAGCCTTTTCAGGGCTTATAGACTTAAAAGACAATATTTTATTCTTTAAAACATCTAGCTTCTCAAATGAATTAAGCTTAAATGGAATATAAAGCGAGGATCTTATATTATACCTTAGATAAGAGTCGTAATATAGCTTAATCTTGTACATGAGCGTAGCAAATGCACTAGAAGAAATATTATTTTCATATTCTGTAAGAGAAGATAATAAAAGCTTGTAATCCTCTTCATTCAAAAATGGTGGTTGTAAACTTGATTCAATTTTATTATTAAAAGATGTGAATCTGTTGAAAATACAATTGCCATATTCGCTTAAAAATTCAGGCAAAATATCTTCCTGTTCTAATTTTAGAGGCAAGTCTTTTCTAATCTCTTTCGGCAAATGATGCATTGAAAACTGATTAATAACCCACGCAAAATTCTCATCAAACTCATTTGAGTAATCAGCATTATTGTCAGCGTTACCTTCTTTATCATTCCAAGGCAGTATTTTATAAAAAAAATTGTTCAACCTTTTTTTTAATTTCAAAATACTTTCACTCTTATCGCCTACCTTATATAAAACCTCTTCTACTTTTTGTCTTGCGTCTTGAGAACTGATTCTATCACCTATATGCAGTCCAATGCCATTTCTCTCCAATAACTCCCAATCAAACAACTTATGTGGGTCAGGTTTACGCATTGCGTAGCCTTCAATGGCTGAGTTATATACTATAGTACCTATTTCAGCGTGACTAAATATCATATCTTTTCTAATCTTAAAGCGCTTTATGAGGTACAAAATCAGATCTTTAACAGATTTCATTTGCTCTTCTGGAAAAGGCTCAAGCCCTGTGTTTACAATCTCTATACCTATAGAATAATCATTCAGTTTTCGTAGCTCTTCAATCACATTATCTACTTGAACTTTCGCATAACTTATACCAGCATGCCACGCTCGTTTTTCGAGTGGAACCATCAGAGTAATGCTACCATCCCTATCAACAATGAGCTGTACTGATATACCTGAAGAATTTAATGCGCATTTTGTGCTTTTTAATGTTGGTGATTCGGTATGATGCACCACCACCATCAACACTTTTTTGCCTTCCCTATCATCATAATTTGAATTTGACGCAGGATCTAAAAATATTGGATTTTTTAATGATGTTTTCAAATCTTGAAAATCGTTCTCGATATCAATTAAGCAAGATTGCTGTCCATATACAAGAGGCGCTACAAGCAGCAACAGAAATAAAACAGACAAACATTTTTTTACTATAAGTCTCATGCAGCTTTACAAATTGCCCACAATATAACTAAATTAACATAATACGCATAAAATGTTTACTTTTTTTCAGCTAATCAAGGCTTGCTACAGCTACAATTAGTACTTTTATCATTACATTTTGGTGTTAAGTCAGGATAGAACGTAAGTATAGCGTCATTCTTTCTCACAAACACTGATTGATAATTGGCATCTTCCATTTTATACAGACACATTCCATCTTCTCCCAATTCCTTAAACGCCTTAGTTGCAGAAACTAAAATATCATCAGCATGAAGGTTATGTGCATACCCATTTGGGCACTTAACTTTTACTTCTCCACCCTTACCTAAGTATTTCATTCCAAACGTTATAATGCACCCCATAAACTAGACCAAAAAAAAA
>NZ_JAIUJX010000002.1:0-184870 GCF_053891855.1 Wolbachia endosymbiont of Protocalliphora sialia | reverse complement strand
AAGGTAAACCTGAGATTTTTAATAGTGATCAGGGGGTGCAGTTTACTGTAATATAAATATATAAACTAATCAACTCAGGAAAAGTGTAGTCAGTTTTGTTGGAAGACTTTAAACACGTAATGGGCAATTTATGTATATCTTTATCAGCTTTTTTAGAATCAATACATTTATCATTCTTTCTTAATATTATATGCTGCTTGAAAAATTCTTCATATTCCTCAAATCCTTCGAATACTTCTTTTTTTTGGTAATCTTTCCTTCTACCGCTTTGATCTATTTTTTCTATTTTTGTTGCAAGTTGTGCTGGTTGTTTTATCGTCTTGTCTCCCTCTTGATTAAAGTATAAGGTGTAAGGGGTAATTGCATTAATAATTTTGTGTGTTTTCCAATGGCAACCAAAAACCTTTAGTACTAATTTGATTATTGGAGCAAGAAAAATTTTTAATTTCGCTATGAATCCAAAATAATAAAGAGAAGCTTGTTTGAGTGAACTAGCAGCCTTATTAACTATACATCTTAGATGTATATCCTTATCTTTAAAATTTTTATGAACCTCTGCTGCTACATGTCCACCTAAGCAGTTTCCGAACAATATAATATCATCTGGTTTTATACCTTTTTCCAACAAGTTAGTTACAACTGCTATACCAGATTTAACTCTATTGCTACGTATCAGTGAGTTATTTTTACTTAAACCAAATCCAGGATAATTAAAAAGGTATACAGTAATACCTTGATCTGTAGCCCAATCGAAGTTTTGGAAATAATCTTTGCTAGGACTTAATGCTTTATCTCCGCCAATAAAGTATACCAGATGTTTTTCACTTTGATTATTTACATTTTTACCAGGAAGCGTAATTGTCTCTATTTTCATCCCGTTTTGAGTTTTTATAAACTCTCTCTCAGTTTACTCTCTTATTTCTTTCATATTTTAACTCTCACTATAATTATACAAAAAAATCTTAAAAAATCAACAAAATCTCAATTTTATGAACAATATAAACCTTCTCAAATTCATTGAATTATGCTTTCAAACGGTAGTGCCGGGGTGTGAGTATAATGATTATCAATATATAAAAGTCATAGCAGACAGGCTTGAAGCAGCAAGCGCTGGTGAAGCAAGAAGAATAATATTCAATATGCCGCCGCGTTCAATGAAGTCCATTTGTGTAAGTGTTGCATGGCCCGCATGGATACTTGGAAATCAGCCAACTGCAAGAATAATAGTTGCAAGTTATTCTCGGTTGCTTAGCGAAAAGCACTCACTCGATACCAGGTGCATAATGCAATCTGATTGGTATAGAGAGCTATTTCCGAAAGTAGAATTATGCAAAGATCAAAACACTAAATATAAATTTCAAACAGTGTAAAGAGGATGTCGAATTGCAACATCAGTTGGAGGAACATTAACCGGTGAAGGTGGAGATTTCATTATCGTGGATGATCCACTAAGTCCCGCACAAGCTTTGAGCGAAACATTTAGAAAGCGTGCTGCAAACTGGTTTGATCAGGCTTTAGTAACCAGGCTCAACGACAGAAAAAAAGGAGTTATCGTTCTTGTGATGCACAGACTCCATTTAGAAGATTTAACTGGTCACCTCCTCTGTAAACCAAGAAACATATGGCATCATGTCTGTTTACCAATAATAGCTGAAGATAAGGAGATTATTTATTCAGTTAATAATCATATTCCAGAGCATGAACAGGAAATATACTCAAGAAAAGAAGGTCAATTGTTGTATTCCCTAACTGAAGGAAAAGAAGAAATTGAGATGATAAAAGCTGAACTTGGGAGTTATGGTTTTGCTGCTCAATACCAACAAAAACCTCTACCACTTTCAAGTGGTATAATTAAACGAGAGTGGTTGAAGCGCTATAAAAATTTTCCTGATAGCCTCTTGCATGTAACACAAAGTTGGGATACTGCAATTTCAATAAACAATACAAGTGACTTTAGTGTCTGCACTACCTGGACAAAAGTAGATAATACATTCTATTTACTCGATGTATATCGCGCAAAACTTGAATATCCAAAACTTAAAGAGAAAGTTCTATCGCTGGCTGCAAGGTGGAAGCCACACGCAATTTTAATCGAAGCAAAAGCAAGCGGTCAGCAATTGGTTCAGGAGCTCAGGAAAAACAGTGATTTACCTATTATTCAAATAGTACCACATGATGACAAATTAACTCGATTTCACCGAATTGTCCCAATTATAGAATCTGAGCGGGTTTTTCTCCCTAACCAAGCAGTATGGCTTAGCGACTTTGAGTATGAGATTTTAATGTTTCCAGAAACCCGTCACGACGATCAAGTAGACAGTACCGTGCAATATCTTCAGTGGGTGAGAAACAATATTGCTAGAGTGGTAGCTATACGTTCATTGTAGCTTGAAAAGGTTCCTCGGAATTGTGTATAATTTTTTTAACTGAGCTTATTTAACTTATCCATTTTCTAAATGATATTTTAGGGTTTATTGAAATAAATACTACGCAAAAATTCTATCTCTGGGTGCTTAGATGAATATCTTTATATTAGACGAAAATCCTGTAACTGCAGCACAAATGTTATGCGATAAGCACATAGTAAAAATGCCGCTAGAAACTGCTCAATTGCTTAGCAGTGTTTTTTCAATAGCATTAAAAGAGCCAAATCCTTTAGTCAGCATTACAAACCAGAATATAGAAGTTCCATATAAACTTACTCACAAAAACCATCCTTGTTCTTTATGGGCTAGACAATCAAAAGGAAACTTTGATTGGTTAATAAAACATGGAAAAGAATTGTGTATAGAATATAGCTTGCGATACAAAAGAACGCATAAATCCGAAGAAGTTATAGATTGGTGCGATAATAACAAGGATTTGCTAATATTTCGATCAGCTGATATACAAGCTTTTACACAAGCGTTACCTGATCGATATAAATGTAGTAACCCAATAGAAGAATATAGAGAATATTACCTAAAAGAAAAGATGAGATTTGCTAAGTGGGAAAAAGGTAGAGAAGCACCAGATTGGTTGCTAGACAAAATGCTATAGGTTATAAAATTATCCAAATCGGTCATAAAAAAGGTAAATTGAAGCTACAAAAGCAATGCTGGCTGATAATGTTGATGTTTATCAAGTTTATTGATCTTTCTATTTGTGAGATTAAAGAATTCAGTAAACTGTTATTCCCAGTATATGGTAGGCTACTTGCACTATAGAGTGTCATGTACACATCTGTACTAACAAGCAGAGGTAAATCTAAGTCAGTTTAGATATAACATTTACTTTAAAAAACTTTATTTTACGCTGATATTCTAGCGCTTTTCTGTGGTATTTTGTTGGGGTATAATTTGCAAAACTATCTTCCTTATAGGTTAAAAAATTACACTGCTTTATATGTAACTCTATCCACTCTGCATAATCCTGATGATCAGTTGCAATAAATATTTCACCTGTGACAAGTATTTTTTTTGCTAATAAATTTAAAAATTCCGTATTAATTAACCGTCTTTTGTTGTGACTTCTTTTCGGCCATGGATCTGGAAAGAGAATAAAGAATTTTTCAACACTGTGGTCAGGAAAATTGACAATTAATTCTCTTGCATCTTCTGTCCATATTAAAATATTTTTTATGCTGTGTGCTTCTATGCTTTTTAGCAAGGAAGAGACCCCCTTTAAATAAGGCTCACATCCTATAAATAATAGATCAGATTCATTGAATGCCTGATGGAGCATATTTTCACCATTACCGAAACCTATTTCTACCCGTATTCTTTTTTGTAAGTCTACGATCTTTTTTATAGATTCCTTGCTGTTTTTAATAGAATACTTCTCCAAAACATTCAACTTCAACCTAGATCTTCTGGAAAATGACCTAATCCAATTATTATTCCTAGATAGCATATCTTACATAACTTAATCTTTTATAGCTTAAACAATTCTCGAAATGAATTAATGAGAATTTACTTGTCACTAATTATTAATATTATATAATATATGAGTTCTAATGAAGTTAAAATTAAAAGGTATGGAAAGTACAGTTGCTATCAAGAGACTATTATCAAATAGGTTCATAGAAGAGATATTTCAAGATCAATTTGATAATCAAGATAATGACTTTTGTGAAGATTCTTTTGCTAACAAAATCAAAGAAGGAGATGTGGTAGAAGGTATAATCACAAGAAGAAATTCTAATGACATTGTGGTTGATGTTGGTTTAAAGTCAGATGGAAGAATTCTGATTAAGGAGCTCAGTTGTAATGATGATATCACTGTTGGCTCGAAAATTAGAGTTTATGTTGAAAGAATTGAAGATTACCATGGTAATGTTGTTCTTAGTCGTGAGAAAGCAATCAGAGACGAAAAATGGAATAAATTGGAAGAAAGCGCAGTTACAAAAGATGAAGTAACAGGAATCATTAAACGCTCAATTAAATGCGGTTTTATTGTTGATCTTGGTGATGGAATAAGTGCGTTTTTACCGCTGAGTCATGTGGATTTGAAGCAAATAAAAGATGCTAATCACCTTATTGAAACTGAACAAAAATTCATCGTGCTTAAAATGGATAAGAAGCAGGGGAATATTGTAGTATCAAGAAAGCTGGTATTAGAGAAATTGCATGCTGGTGAAAAAATTAAGTTTTTAGAATCTTTAAATGAAGGTGATGTAGTAGAAGGCAAAATAAAAAGCATCACTCACTACGGTGCATTTGTTGGCATTCATGAATCAGATACAGTGGGAGTTATAGATGGGCTGCTACATATCACAGATATCTCTTGGAGTAATGTAAGTCATCCATCTGCAATTTTTTCTTATGGTCAGCATATAAAAACTAAAATTATAAAAATAGATAGAGAAAATGGAAAAATCTCCCTGGGTGTAAAACAATTAGGAGACAATCCTTGGCAAGATCTAGAGTCAAAATGTCCAATTAACAGCGTACACAAAGGATGTGTAACGGGTATAAAAGATTGTGGATTCATTGTTGAGATTAAACCTGGGATTGCGGGTTTGGTACACTCATCAGAAATAACTTGGAGCAAGAATAATTTACCAATCAGTAGTTTTGTAACAATAGGACAAGAAGTGGATGTAAAAATTCTCGGTATTGACATTATTAAAAATAAGATGAGTTTAAGCACAAAAAGGTGCGTAGAGAATCCTTGGCAAGTATTTATTGATAAATATCCTCTTGGTTCTATTGTTTCTGGTAAAGTTAAAAGCAACAATGGTTCACAAATATCTGTGACTTTTGATAATTCTGAGATATCTGAGGACGTAGAAGGAACAATTTATATGCAAAATCTAAGTTGGTCGAAAAACAATTCAGATGAGATAAAAAAGTATAATGTAGGTGATGAAATAGAAGCAAAAGTGATAAGGGCTAACGTAGATCGGACAAGAATTTATCTTGGAGTAAAGCAAATAGAGTATGATCCTCTTGAAGAACTGATAGAGAAAGTTAAAGTAGGGGATAAAATTCAGGTTACTGTAAGTAAGAGAGAGGAAAATGGTCTAATCGTTGAGGTTGAGAACAATGTAACCCTTTTAGTAGATCAAGAGCATTTACCAGAAAATAAAAAGTTTTCTATATCAGAAAAAATACAAGTTGAAGTAGTAGGTGTTGAAAAATATAATATAATATTATCTGCCAAATAACTTCTTGTGCTTCATATAAATGGCAACGAAATCTGATATAACAGCAAGAGTGGCAAAAAAACACCTTTTGTTAGATAAGGTCATTATAGCAGCCATAGTTGATATTTTTTTTCAAGTGTTTTCAAACACGTTGAAATATCATAATAGAGTTGAAATCAGGGGGTTTGGTTCTTTTTCAATTAGAAGCTATAACTTGAAAGAAGCAAGTAATTTGACGTCACAGAAGGTTGCAAAACATCAATACTTTAAAACTTATTTTCGTAGCAGTAAAAAGTTATCCCTCTTGATAAATGAATGAAAATCTATATTGTAGATTTGAAAGTTGTACAATATAGCATCATATGCAAGTAGTAGAAATAGTTATACATAATAACACATATAAAATATCTTGCGAAAGTAAAAAGAAGGACCATTTATTACAACTTGCTAATAGCTTCAACAAGCTAGTTAGCTCCATATCTCAAAGAACTGGAGGTAAGGGCTCAGATGCATTAAATTTCTTACTTGCAGCATTGACTCTCGAAGACAAAATTTTAGAATTAACAAAGCGATTAGACGAAATAAATCAAGAATGCAAAAAGTATAGGGAGGAAAAAAGAGTAGAATATGCTGAAGTATTAGATAGGGTAAACAAGATTATTGGGTGCATAAGTGATTAAAGCAAGCAATCAAATCGACTACCTCACTACTCAAATCAGGGGGAAGAAGTTTCTTACGAGTTATGTAACAATATAATTCGCAATCATCAAGATCAACTATTTTTTCGTATTCAATTAGTTCACTTAAGGAAAATTTATCAAGATATTTCAATGCAAAATGCCCTAAAAGTATATCAGTTTCTTTACAACCCCTATGCCAACTCCTATACATCAGTTTTCTTCTTAATAAGGAGATATCTATCATTGTCATTAAACTTTTTTTTAATTTAAAGACTAAACTAAATACTTGTCAAGCAAGGCGCATTTTAATATACTCAACGTTTGATTAAGATTTAAAACATAGGTGGAATTAATTTCTCATCAACTTAGCGCTGGAATATATTATTTTTTATCGTTTTCTTTAATAATTTCTATCATAGTATTCGTGCATGAATGTGGGCATTATATTGTCGCTAAAGCATGCAAGGTTAAAGTTGAATCTTTTTCTATAGGCTTTGGTCCTGAAATTTTTGGTTTTAACGACAAGTCTGGAACTAGGTGGAAATTAAGTGCCTTTCCATTGGGTGGCTACGTTAAAATGTTAGGGGATACTAATGCAGCAAGCGTTCCTGTTGATCAACAAAAATTAACTGAAGAAGAAAAATTATACTCATTCCATACAAAACCTCGATATCAAAAAGCAGCAATAGTTTTTGCAGGGCCTTTTGCAAACATGATATTTACCGTTATAGCTTTCACAATATTTTTCAGCGTGGCAGGTTATTATCGTACTCCACCAGTAATTGGTAATGTAATTGAAGAAAGTGCAGCAAAGCAAGCTGGCCTATTACCAGGTGACACTATTACACAGATCAATGAGTACAAAATAAAATACTTTGAAGATATTTCACGCGTGATAATGTCCAACCCTGAAACAAGAATAGAAATTAAGTATAGCAGAAATAACGAAGAGTACAGAACTATTCTAACTCCGTTTATAGTTGAGGATAGAGATGTCTTTGGTAACATAATAGAAAGAAAAACTATAGGAATTACCTCAATTAATATGATAGGGTTAAAACAGTCATCTTTTCTTGGAGCTGCTAGCCTATCAGTGAATGAAACCTACCACACTATGTGTTTAACAATCAAAGCACTCTTTCAAATTGTTGTTGGTAAAAGGAGTATAAATGAAATAGGTGGGCCAATAAAAATTGCAAAATATTCAGGGCAATCAGCTAAAAAGGGACTTATTATGGTTCTATATTTTATGGCAATTATTTCAGCTAATTTAGCTGCAATTAACTTGCTGCCAATACCACTACTAGATGGTGGGCATTTATTTCATTATATTATAGAAGCAGTTATACGTAGAGATTTGAGTTTGAAATATCAAAAATATGCAGTCACTTTTGGTGCTACCATACTGTTTTTGTTGATGGCAGTTGCAATCACAAATGATATTAGGCATCTTTTTTAAGATACATATGAAAAAGTTATTTCACATACTAATAATAATACTTATTTCTTTTCCCACTCTACTTGTTGCTCTAGAAAATAAAGAAAAAGTACAGATAAAAAATATTAAGTATATTGGCAATGAGCGAGTAAGTGATCAAACAATAAGGTTTTATACAAAATTAGAACCAGGTAGTCATATAAATGATGATGATGTAGATTCAGTTATAAAAGATTTATATAAAACAAAGTTATTTGCTAGTATTAACGCCTATATCGATGATGAAAAAAACTTAGTAGTAAAAATTCATGAGAATCCATTGATTAACAAAGTAATATTGAAAGGCAATAAGTTATTTAACAGTAAAGAGTTGCTAAATAACGTTATCCAGTCAAAATCACTAACTATTTTCACTGAAACAAAATTACAAAACGATTTAATAAATCTAGCTACTCTTTATAGGAACAGTGGTAAAATTGGTGTTAAAATTGCATATGAGCTAGATAAGCTTAGTAGCAATAGGATAAACCTAATTTTTAAGATAAAAGAAGGAAGAACGTCTAAAATTAAGGGTTTACGATTCATAGGTAATAAAAACTTTTCAGCAAATGAGCTAGAGCAAGTTATCAAAAGGCATAGCAATGATATATTTAGTAAGTTATTTAGAGCCATTTTTAAAAGCGGAACTCATTATTCACCTCAATATCTACTGATTAACACAGAACTGCTTGATCGCTTCTATTCATCTAAGGGATATATTCAAAATAATATCCAACCAATTGTTGAGGTTGATAATAACAACCAAATAGAGTTAACTTTTTTGATTGATGAAAAGCAGCAATACTTATTTGGAAATAATGAAGTTGATATTGAAACTGAGATTCAGGATTTAAGTTTAAGGGAAGAAATATTAGAATTTATCAAAGAGGAAAATAATCAAATATTTAATAGAGTTAAAATTAACAATACAGCAGAAAAAATAAGTAAACATTTAAACGAAAAAGGATATATATTTGCAAAAGTTAATCCAGAATATACACAACATAACAATATTGTGGATGTAACTTACAAAGTGCTACCAGGTAAAAAGATTTATATAAACCAAATTACCATTGATGGCAATGACCGCACTTTAGATAAAGTAATTAGAAGAAAACTTAGCATGGCAGAAGGCGACGCATATAACACATCTGAGATTCAAAAATCACGTAGAAAACTTATATATAGCGATTTTTTTGAAACAGTAAAAATAAATAGTTATATAGTGGATGAAAATACAGTAAATCTTGATTTAAATGTCAAAGAAAAAAGAACTGCCTCGTTATCTTTAACAGGTGGCATGTCTCTTCCTGGTGGAGTATTTGTTAAAACCGATTTCACAGATCGTAATTTATTTGGTAGTGGTAAAGAGGTATCTTTTGCTCTTGAAAAAAGTCAATATGTTCTTTCTACTAGTATAGACGCTGTTGAAAATAATTTTAACGATTCTGATACTTCACTAGGCATGAGTATTTTTTATGAAAAACAAGACAAACCAAACACTACTTTCGATACCTGCAACTGGGGAGGAATAGCAAAAGTATCATATAAAATCTCAGAAAATCTAACCAATTCCTTTCTATATTCTTATAAGTATAATCACATACACATGGACAATAAGGGTGGAAAAGATGAGGATATCTCTGAGATAATAAGAGATCAAGAAGGTGAGTATCAGGTTTCATCAGTGGGATACACGTTAGCGTACAATAAACTGGATAACCTCTATACTCCTAAAGAGGGATATTTATTGCGTTTAAGTCAGGATATTTCAGGATTATGGGGAAATGTAAATTTCCTAAAATCTGAATTCTTATCTTTTTATACACACCCTATATTAAGCAAAATTGATGATGATATAACATTGCGCTTTAAAGTAGCAGCAGGTCATATTTTTTCCTATACTAATAAAGAGCTCAACATTGGCCAGCACTTCTTTAAAGGTGGCAATGAGATTAGAGGATTTGACCTTTCCGGCATTGGACCAAGAGCAGAAGACAAAAATCAAAGCTCATTGGGAGGCAAAACTTATTTTAATTTAACACAGCAAGTAGATTTTCCACTATCTAAATTATACGACTATGCTGGTATCAAAGGCTCACTATTTGTTGACTATGCAACACTTTTTGGTTTAGATGAAAAGAAGGGATATAGTGGGAAATATTACGATAGTAAGCTTATAAGAGTATCACCAGGTTTTGGCTTTTCAATGCCTTCTCCTTTTGGTAGAATTAGATTAGATTTTGGGTTTCCTTTAGTAAAGGAAGCTTATGACATAATACCATCGACAAACGTTAAAATTTCTATTGAAGCGGGGATTTAAATGAAATATATACAGTTATTTACATCAGTTATTGCCTTAATTATTTCCTTATTTGTGGGGTATAAGTTTGTAGGGTATCAACCTCAGAGCACGCTTAATACAAAGGCTGCCATTATTGATAGTGATAAGGTTATCAATGAATCTCTGGCTCTGCAAAATATACAACAACAAATAAAGGAGCAGAATTCTAGATTACAGAAGGAATTTGAAAATGAGTTAGAAAAATTTAAGCCATCGAAAGAAGAATTTGACCTTTTGTCAGAAGAAGCAAAAAAAGAAAAGACAGAACAATTTAGTAAGCATACTGTAAGTGTTAGGGATAATTACGCTAAGAAAATGTCACATTTAGAAGAAAATTATAGAGAAGCAGTAGAAAGTGTCTTTAACAAGATAAAAGAAGTTGCTAAAAAAACAGCAGAAAAAAACAACATAGATTTGGTACTATTTATTTCAAAAAAGAATCAAGTTTTATACTCTATGGATGAAGTAGATTTATCGGATGTAGTATTAAAAAATGTAAACAAGGAAATACCCGAATTTGCTTTGCAAAACATTGAATAGACTTATGCAATGTAATATCAATGATATTATAAAAATACTACCACATTCTTATCCTTTTCTCTTAGTAGATAGGGTTATAGAATGCGATCCTGGTATGAGTATAAAAGCAATTAAAAACGTGACTTTCAACGAGCAATTTTTTATTGGTCATTTTCCTGGCCATCCGATAATGCCAGGAGTTTTGATAATTGAGTCTTTAGCTCAGGCATCTGCTATATGTGTTCTCGGTAAAAAAACAGTAGAAAATAAAGTTGTATACTTTATGTCCATTGAAAACGCAAAATTCAGAAAGCCAGTCACTCCAGGAGATACCTTAATTCTTCAATCTAACTTTGAAGGTTTGCGTTTAGGTGTATACAAATTTAAGTGTGTTGCATCTGTTGGAAAAGAAGAGGTTGCAGGAGCAACAATCTTAGCAAAACTGCAAGATAAATAAAATCTTCATCTATAAGAAACAGTATGTACACTGTATAGTATAAAGATGCAACTGAATTTCAAAATCTCATTTTCAAACTTATACACTCGTAGTGAATTAATAAAGTTAGATAAGGCGTTTTTGGATTACATAAAATCGTGCGATGAAAGCTTGTTTTATTCATTAGTTGAAGCAAGAGAAAAAGCAGCTTCTTCTTCGATGTCATCCCAGTGTTCATCCCAGTGCTTGACACTGGGATCCAGAAAACAAGAAGGATGGATTCCAGCTTGGATGAAAGATGGTTGTAATAGCCAGTTAATAATGGATCTCTCACATTTACTTGATGAATTTATTGCAAAATTTTTCAATATTGAAAAAGAAGTAGAAGAGTTAAAGGAAAAACACAATGACTTTGCTGTAATATACAGATGCAAAAGATTATTTGTTCAGCGTTATGCATTGAAGAAATACACTGATGTAGCAAATATTGATTATGTCACTAACAAATTAAATAGTTTCATTACTTTACCGACAACAGAAAAAAACTTTTCTGAGCAGGTAATGAGTTGGCTTGAAAATAAAGAGGATCACAAAGAAGAAATAGAACTTGCGGCTCAATATGCAGTTTGGAGAGTGAAAAATAAACAGAGTATACTATTTAGCATACATAAGAAAATTGATTACGAAAATCTCGTATCATTCTTGAAAAAAGAAGTAGACGAGGTTGAGGTTCTGTATTCAAATGAGGTGAAAAGAAGATATGGTTTTGATCTAACAAGCAAAAAGGTGAGTTTGAATAAAGCACTAGATAATGCTCACTACTGCATATTTTGTCATAAGCAAAGTAAGGACAACTGCTCAAAGGGGCTAATCAATGATGACAACACTTTCAAAAAGTCTCCACTTAGAGTTGAGCTGCACGGCTGCCCACTAGAGCAGAAAATATCAGAAATGAATCTGGTAAAAAGCGAAGGATACAGCATAGCAAGTCTTGCAATTGTGATGATAGATAACCCATTATGTGCGGCTACTGGACACAGAATATGCAATGACTGCATGAATTCGTGCATATATCAAAAACAAGAACCCGTAAATGTGCCAGCAATTGAAACAAGGATTCTAGATGATGTGCTTAGTTTACCGTATGGATTTGAAATATATTCTCTGCTTAGCCGCTGGAATCCTTTAAATTTTCAGCGTCCATTGCCAAAAGGAAACACTGGAAAAAACGTCCTAGTTGTAGGCCTTGGTCCTGCGGGTTTTAATTTAGCTCATCATTTATTAAACGATGGGCATAACGTTATCGCCATTGATGGACTAAAGATTGAACCTTTGATCGATAATTTACAGCTAATTAAAGATTTTGAACACGAAAAATTGAGTGAACGCACGGCAGATGGGTTTGGTGGAGTGTCAGAATACGGCATTACTTCTAGGTGGGATAAAAATTACTTAAAGATTATTAGATTACTGCTGGAAAGACGTGAGAATTTTGCACTTTATGGAGGCATTCGTTTTGGCAGTACGATAACTGTTGATGACGCATTTAACTTGGGTTTTGATCACATTGCCTTGGCACTTGGCTCTGGTAAGCCACGAATGATCAAAATAAAAAACATACTAGCCCGTGGAGTGCGCATGGCATCTGACTTTCTTATGTCGTTACAACTGACTGGCGCTCTTAAATTTGATTCTATAGCAAATCTGCAAGTTCGTATGCCGATAGTTGTCATAGGTGCAGGACTCACTGCAATTGATACTGCTACTGAAGTTTTAGCTTACTATCCGATTCAAGTAGAAAAATTTCTTCTTCGTTATGAAATATTGGTTGATAAGTATGGAAAGAAATATGTCGAAAAAGATTGGAAAGAAGAGGAATATGAACTTGCAAATGAGCTGATATCGCATGCACAATTGATCCGAAAAGAGCAAGAATCAGCAAAAAAAGAGAATAGAGAAGCAAAAATATTGGAACTAATGCAAAGTCTAGGGGGAGTGAAAATTGTATATAGAAAAGAGCTAAAAGATTCACCAAGTTATCGATTAAATAGCGAAGAGGTGCAAAATGCACTATCAGAAGGGATTTACTTTATTGAAAACTTAGAGCCGATTGAAGTTGTAACAGATAAATATAACCACGCTGAATCAATAAAACTAATAGACACAAAATCTGATGAAATCAAGCATATAAAAGCACGTTCTATTTTTATAGCAGCAGGTACTAAGCCAAATACAGTTATTGCAACAGAAGATAAAAAGCATTTTAAATTAAGTAACGGATATTTTACTCATTTGAATTCATCGGGAAAAGAAATAGATCCTATCTTTTCTCCTAAGATGCGAGATAAAGATAGAATATTAGTATATAAGGAAGGCAATAAAACAATTAGCTTTTTTGGTGATCTTCATCCCTCGTATAGCGGCAGTGTAGTCAAAGCTATGGCAAGCGCTAAGAATGGTTACCCTATCATTTCTCAGCTTTTGAATAGAGTTAATAGCTTCATTTATATCATTCCGGCTAGAATCTCGGAGTCATATGCACAATTGTATGAATGTTGTAATATAAGAGTAACTTTCACCAAAAAAGATGTCATTCCAGTGCCCAAACACTGGAATCCAGAAAACTTAATTTTGAATGAGTACACCAGATGGTTATATAGTCAGAACTGGATTCCAGTGTCAGCTATTTGCACGACACCAACTACTATGCGAATTACCTACAAATTGCAGCATTTGCACGCTAAAGCGTCACGCGCTGGAATAATATCAGAACACCTAACTAACAAAGAATTTTTCAAAAAAATCAAAGAGCAATTCACTGCAAAGGTTATAAAAGTTCAATATTTAACAAACAAAGTTGTGGAAATAGTGATCAAAGCACCACTTGCGGCAAAGAATTTTAAACCTGGACAATTCTTTAGGTTGCAAAATTTTGAAACCAATAGCAGAAAAGCCAATAATACAAACCTTGCTATGGAAGGTATAGCAGTAACCGGCACTGAAGTAGACAAAAAAAAAGGATTTATTTCCACTATTGTGCTTGAAACTGGCGGTTCCACTAATTTATGTAAATGTTTTAAAAAAGGTGAACAAATAATTCTTATGGGTCCAACTGGCAGTCCTACTGAGATTGGTTAAACCTATTTTGTACTAATTATACCATAATGTATATTATTTATTAATAAATCTATACTACAATAATGATTTTTATTAAGGTAGTATTATGACACATCAGTTAATATTCACACTTCCAAAAGAAAGCTACTCTATAGCTATAGGACCATGTTCTGCAAAAAGTAGAAAGTGTAAGGAGTTTATAGCAAAAAACGAAGACGTAGGTATGAAATTTCTTATTTCTACTAAAGATGATACTGGCAAAACAGGAAAAATGTCCCTTTGTAAAGATAATAACGGTCAAGATGAGTGTACAACATCCTACACAGTTCAATTTCCAGTAATTTATAATGATCTTTTTAATGATAGCTTGAGCTACGTAAGTGTTCTTTTGGATCATGATAAAGGACATTTAACTAGGATGCACAATGAATTCGATAAATATAATATTGATTACACAGTTATGGACAATGATACAACACAGAATGTGTTGTCAGAGGTTTTTATATAATCTAATTTTCATTATACAGCTACTCAGAGCTCTCTTGGTTCCATTATCTCTACTCGAATGCCGTCATTACAATGCTTGATACAGGGATCTATAGATAAACAATTTAATATTCCATTACGTGTTAGCGGAACCTATCTATATCATTATCCAAAAAACATAAAAAACTAAATTAACGAAGAATTCTTTAATAGAATCAGATATTGCGAAGAGCATAAAAGTCGAATGAGTGCATTAAAAACTGGCAGCTCCATTATATTTATGCAAATACTGAAGAAAAAGCGAGTAAATAACTCTCAACTGACAGACTTAATGAAGTTCTAGATATTAAAGTGATGCCAAACTTTATTTCAAAAAGTAAATAATTTACTAACGCTCGTGCACAAATTAAAAATAAATTATGCACGAGTGTAGCACTGTGAATTAGGAGTGCTATATTAAAGCTTACCTCACTATTAAAGCTATCGGTCGGATTAGATTAAAAACCTAATCTGACCGGTTTCTCTATGACCTTCTAAACCCTGATATAATTATATGGTAATTAGCTTAACTAGTGGTTAATACGCAAATTGATTTTATTTGTATGTTGAGGTAGCATAAACCATACTGTTTTACATCATTGTGCAACTTTATAAATTTTTATTGCTATTTCTATTGACTACATTAATAGTGATAGTCCTAATATTACCTGAAAATTTAGGTACTACGCTGAATTGCTCTCATCCAGTTCTAAATTTTGATTTATCTTTTCGTATCGTACTAATATCTTTTTTATCAGTTGCATTTTTAGCTGTTCTACCAGCACAAAATTTGACTTTTTCAGAGATGCTATCTTTTGCTGCTTACACTATTAGTTCACTTTATGCAGTTTTATCTGAACATATGATATTGGTTATAATATTCTTTGAGTTAATGACCATCAGTGCATTTTTTGTTATCGCGGCTAGCTGTAAAGATAGTGGATCTGCAATAAGGTACGCTTGTATACACTTTTTCGTTGGAGTTATATTGATAGCAGGATTGGCATCTCAAAGCACTAACCTGATAATTTTGGGTTTATTGATAAACTGTGCTTGTTTCCCTTTTTCATTTTGGGTTGTTGATGCGTATCCTGATGCGTCACTGCATGGCACTACATATCTCTCTTTATTTACCACTAAAGTCTCTTTTTTAGTGATGCTTTTACACACTTATACCCTATGGCAAGATTGTACTGAAATATTAGCACTTGTAGGCGCCATTACTGTAATTTACAGCATTATATTTGCTTCCCTTGAACAAAATATTCGTAGATTTTTATGCTACAATGCTGTAGGACAAATGGGCTTGCTGATTATTGCAGGAGGTTTACTCATCCCTTCAGAAAATGCAATACCAATTTTGATGTTACACATAATTTTCTCTCTTCTTTATCAATCACTATTATTTGTAGTCAGCAATTCGATTATTTCACAAACAAAAACAATTAGTTTTAATGGAATGGGTAAACTAATGTCAGTGGAAGGTATGTGCGCTATGATCGCAGTACTCACAATGGCTACATTTCCTGGAACTGCTGGATTCGTCAGTAAATCATACATTGCAGCTGAAATTGAAATAAATGGTGCTGCCCTAAAAGGATATAAAAATTTATACAAGATTCTGAATTTACTGCTTTATTTAAGCGTGGGACTCAAATTTCTTTACTACATATTTATTGCAAAAAGTAAGTCAAAACCTTTAGCAAAGAGGGAAGGTAAAATATCTATGCTTATTTTAGCATTTATATGTGTAATCGCTGGCAATCCTTACTTACCTATTTACAATAAATCTTCGATTTTAGATTTTGTGTACAACACAAAAAATATTTTGTCGCAATTTAATTTGTTATTATGTACCACTTTATTGTTTATTCCTTTACGCAAGTTGTTTTATCCAAGAATAAATTTTAAAATGGATGTTGATTGGATTTTCAGAGCTCTTATACCATATATTGCTTTGCTGTTCAATCAACTGATCTTTAAAGTGAGAGAAATATCTGCCAACCTACTGCAAAACTTGACTAATTCACCTGCTAGTTTATACTTTAATAATATTAATAAACTTAAAGAAGTGCTGAGTTATAACTCAGTGAGTTTTGTTTCAGCTTCTTCTCTCTTTTTAATGAGTATTCTACTAATTATATTATGTTTAAATCGTTAACTGAAAGTTTAAATTCTGTATTTAATAAACTGAGAGGAAAGTCAATTATTTCTGAAGATGATTTTAACCTTGCCATGCGAGAAATACGCATGGCCTTAATTGAAGCTGATGTTTCACTTGAAGTTGCAAAAAAATTCATCAACGACATTAAAGATAAAGTGATTGGGGAAAAAGTCATAAAAAGTGTTTCTCCGGCACAAATGATAATCAAAATTGTGCAGGATAATTTAGTTGCAGTTCTTGGATCAGAAAAAAGTGACTTAAATTTATCGGTTAAACCTCCTGCTGTGATTATGATGGTGGGTTTGCAAGGTGCGGGAAAAACAACTACTTCAGGGAAACTTGCTCTGAAGTTAAAAAAACAAAAGAAAAAAGTGTTGCTTGCTTCTTTGGACATTTATAGACCAGCTGCTCAAAAACAACTTGAAGTGCTAGGTAAACAAATAGATGTGCAAACTTTACCTGTAGTAATAGACGAGAAGCCCACTACAATTACAAAAAGGGCACTGGCAGCAGCAAAGAACGATAATTATGATGTATTAATACTAGACACCGCAGGCAGGCTTCATATTGACGATAATATGATGAATGAACTGAAAGATGTGAAGGAAATATCCTCACCTACAGAGGTTATTTTAGTAACCGATGCAATGATAGGTCAAGATGCAGTAAACATTGCCAAATCATTCAATGAAATAATAGGTGTAACTGGGATTATTCTCACCCGTGTTGATGGTGATGCACGTGGTGGTGCTGCTCTTTCTATGAAAATGATCACCAATTGTCCAATTAAATTTATTGCTTGTGGTGAAAAATTAAGTGACCTTGATGATTTTTATCCTGATAGAATTGCAAAAAGGATACTGAGTATGGGTGATGTTGTCTCATTGGTTGAGAAAGCTGCTGAGATTGTTGGTCAGGAAGAAATTGATAAACTGCAAAAGAAAGTAAAAAAGGGTAAGTTCGATCTGAACGACTTAGTGGGCATGTTAAAAACCCTCAATAAAATGGATGGTATTAGCAACATAATGAAATTCATTCCTAGCTCATTCACAAAAAAGTTAAGCAGTGGTATACCAGACGATAATAAAGTGAAAAAATATATAGCCATTATAAATTCAATGACTGAAAAAGAAAGACAAAATCCGGATATTTTAAATGGCAAAAGAAGACTTAGAATTTCTAAAGGGTCCGGTACAAGTGTAACTGATGTTAATCTTTTAATTAAGCAGTATAATCAAATGAGCTCTATGGTAAATAAGTTCAGTAAAGTCGATCATAGTAAACTCAAAGAATCTGATTTGATGAATATGCTAAGCAGAAAGTAAGTCAGCAAGTAGCGGAATGAAATAAAATCATCAGTTGTAATTGCTGTTGAATAGTAAAATATATTATTTTAGCGTGAAGTAATAAATTCAATAAATTTCTGCAGTTAGAATTGGCATGATAATAAAAATTGATATAAGTTACTTTACCTATATTTAATGCGTTGTTTTATAGCTAACACACTATATCACTACACTAGTAACAGACCGAAGGTTGCCGATAGCTCAAGTTACTCTAGTTATAGCATCCACAATATCATTTGTAAACCTGTAGCTATATACAATAAATGAATTTTTTTATATATTCGTTGTTAGTATTTTGTATTTCCTGAACAGTTCCGTGAGAAATGATCTCCCCTTCATATAATACTGCTATTCTATCAGCTATTTTAAATGTGCTATGAATATCATGTGTAATCGTGATAATTGTAGGGCGAAGATCTTGAGATAATTTTATTATTATCTCGTTTACTACATCTGACATGATTGGGTCTAATCCTGAAGTTGGCTCATCCAATACAATAATTTCTGGGTTGTGTGCAATTGCTCTTGCAAGTGCCACTCTTTTTTTCATTCCACCTGATAGCTCTATTGGAAACATATCTGCTATGTTTTCCTCCAGTCCAACATCATTTAACTTCTCAATTGCTAGCTGTTTTGCCTCCTTTTTGCTGATATTAAAGCGCTTTTTATAATTAAAAGATATATTTTCCCACACTGTAACGTAGTCAAATAAAGCGGAATTTTGAAATAACACCCCAAATTTATTTTTGCTTTTACTATTTATTTTAATAGACCCTGAGTCTGGTGTCACCAAGCCAATGATTGTTTTTATTAATACAGATTTGCCACTTCCTGATCCGCCAAGTATGACTAATGATTCCCCTTTTAATATATCGAAACTTAGATCTTTTAGTACTGTCCTTTCATCAAAAGATAAATTTAAGTTCGATATTGATATTATGGGGTTACGCATGTATCAAAGTAATCATGTAGTTTGCTAAAATGATCAGTATGGACGATAAAACAACAGTTGATGTTGTAGCAACACCCACTCCTCGTGCACCTTCTTTGCAATGGTAACCGTAATAGCAGCTTGAGACAGAAATTATGGCGCCAAAAGCAGTCGCTTTCATTAGTCCAACAATAAAATCGTACATATTAAAGAATTGAGCTGTATATTTTATGTATATATTTAAATTGTGGTTAAATTCAAAGACTGCAGTGACATACCCTCCAAATATTCCTATTAGATCTGCACATACTGTAAGTATTGGAAATACTATAACTGACGCTAGAATTCTTGGTACAATTAAATATTTGAAAGGATTGATGTCCAAAGTTGTAAGTGCGTCTATTTGTTCAGTAATGCGCATTGTGCCAATTTCTGCTGCAATTGAGGACCCAACCTTTCCTACCATTATTAAGCTGATCAAAACTGGCCCTAACTCTTTAATGATAGTGATCGTAACAAGTTTAGGTACTACTTGTTCTTGATTAATCAATATACCACTTAAGCTACTCTGTAAAACTATCACTGCTCCTATAAAAACTCCAGTTAGCCCAACAATTGGCAAAGAGAAAAAGCCTATCTCTATAATTTGTCTTGCCACATTGCTAAAATAATATGGAGGAGTAAAGCAGTGATATAGAGATTGAATAAAAAATACAAATGCGTTACCAATTCTCAAGAGAAAGTTCATAAAGCATCTACCGATTATTCTAACGCTGTCTATATTAAAGGAACTCACTTTACATTTATCTTAGCTAAAATTAGTTTTACTGATTTTATTAAAATTTTTATTAACTTCGCCAGAGTATAGTCAAGATATGTCTTAAGTTCAATATACTTTGATCAAAATGCTTGAGTTTAAGTTTATAAGACTGAATTGTATAAGAAAACCTTACTTATTTCGCTATTTACTTCTTGTAAAAAACATGCTACTAATAAATTGTGTTATATAATTGAATTGGAGTAAGTTTTGGCAGTTCCGAAGAGAAAAAAGTCAAAGTCAAGGCGTAATATGCATCGTTCTCATCATGCTATTAAGCCTAAGAATATTGTGGTATGTGCAACAACTGGAGAATTCATGTTGCCTCACAACATAGCAGTTGACAATAGTTACAAAGGAAAACGTGTTTTCATTAAACAAAAGGCGGAGTAACTCATGATATGTTACCCACGGTCAACAACAACATAGTTATCGCACTTGATGCTATGGGAGGGGATTTTGCACCTCTCTCCGTAATTCAGGGTGCTAGTTTTTTCTTGGATAATCTTGTTGACCCAGGTGTTGAAGTTTTTTTTCATATTTATGGAGATCAGAAAGAAATATCTCCTTTGCTTTCAAAATACAAAAAAGTAAGCGATAACTCCGAATTTACCCATTGCTCTGATAATGTTCTCCCAAATGATAAACCCTCTTTTGCACTTAGACATCGCAAAGATTCAAGTATGAAGGCAGCTGTTGAAGCAGTGAAAAAAGGTAAAGCTTTTGGGATGGTGTCTTCAGGCAACACTGGAGCATTGATGGCTATCTCCAGATTTATTTTAGGAACATTACCCAATATCTATCGTCCTGCTATTGCATCTGTCTGTCCAACTAAGACAAAAAGCTTTGCATTGCTTGATCTTGGTGCAAATGTTGACTGTAATACTGACTCATTATTTCAATTTGCATTAATGGGGAGTATATTTGCAAAAATAGCATTAAAAGTTGAAAATCCTGAAGTCGCTTTGCTAAACATTGGTACAGAAGAAGTGAAAGGTACTGACTCAGTAAGAGGAGCTTTTGAGTTACTCAAAAATGCTCCAAGTATTAACTTCAAAGGATATATAGAGGCAAGTGAATTTTTAGATGGTAATATAGATGTAATTGTTGCTGATGGTTTTGTTGGTAATGTAATGTTAAAAACAGCTGAGGCAACTGCGAGTACTCTTATCGATCTAATAAAGCAGGAAGTATTTAACTCATGGATAATAAAAATGCTTATTGGTACGTTATTAAAATCTAAGTTAAGTAAGGCGTTAGTGCGTTTTAATCCTAAAATTAGAAGTGGAGCTATGTTTTTAGGGTTAAATGGTATCGTTATAAAGAGTCACGGAAATTCTGATGCTATTTCTTTTGCTCACGCTATAAAATTTGCAGTAAATGCAATCAGTGAAAATTTAAACCAGAAGATAATTAACGGGGTAAGTCATATTGAATAAAAGTTTCATATTGAGCACTGGTTCTTACCTACCAAAAAAAATTTTGAGTAATAACGAAATTGCATCGATAATTGAAACAAACGATGAATGGATAAAGCAGAGAACAGGAATAGTTCAAAGGCATATAGCAGATGAAGGAGAACTAACGTCAGATTTAGCTGTTAATGCAGCAAAAAGTGCTATAGAAAAAGCTAAAATTTCAGTAGATGAAATTGACTTGATTATAGTTGCAACAACAACGCCTGATAAAACTTTGCCTAGCTGTGCAACGATTATACAAAGTAAGTTAAAATGTAAAAACGCATTTTCTTTTGATGTACAAGCAGCATGCTCTGGTTTTATATATGCAGTTACAGTTGCTGATTCGCTCATAAAATCTAACAATAGAATTAAATATGCGCTCGTTATTGGTGCTGAAATCATGTCTAGGATTGTTGACTGGGAAGATAGGTCAACTTGTGTACTCTTTGGTGATGGTGCTGGTGCAGTGATAATAAAATCGGAAATGGGTAGCAGCGGCATCATATCAACAAACTTACACTCTGATGGCAATGTGGACATATTATGTACGAACGGAGGAATATCCTCTACTCGTGATTCTGGAAAGATACTTATGAATGGAAGAGAAGTGTTTAAACATGCAGTAGAGAAATTAACAGCTTCAGTAGAGGAAACTCTAAAATGCAATAGTTTGAAGATTACTGATATTGACTGGTTAATTCCCCATCAAGCAAACATTCGTATTATTGAAGCAGTAGTAAAGAAATTAGATTTTCCTATAGAGAAAGTGATTAATACTGTTGATAAGCATGCAAACACCTCAGCAGCGTCAATTCCACTGGCTTTAGACTATGCAATACAAGAATCAAAAATAAAATCAGGAAATCTGGTACTGCTGATTGCAATAGGTGCAGGTCTCACATGGGGTTCCATATTGCTACATTATTAAACTTCTTACATCACTTTCCATTACCCAAGCCTCTTTTTTTTCCGAGCTTCAGTGTTATATGATGTACTGACAAAGTTTTGAGATATTATTACAAACATCATATTCACAAGAAATACTTGACTTCACGTGTACTAAGAAGCATTTTATATATGCTGTGTGCCCGTAGCTCAGTTGGATAGAGCAACAGCCTTCTAAGCTGTGGGTCGTAGGTTCGAATCCTACCGGGCACATTCTCTTCTATCAATGCTTTCTATAAATTCTCAAGTACTCTGGTACCACATTTTCAATTGCTAATGGTCGAATTTTCATTGTTTCGAGATCATCTGACTTTTCAATTGAACTACTCATCATAACTTGCACCTGATCTCGAGTAAGTATAGGGCTTGCATCTCCGGTTATAGGTTTTAACAGCACAGAAACAACTTTGCTTTCTAAGAAAAAGGCTATCAATCTTGCCATTGGAAAAGGTACATTGATCAGTAGACACTTTCTGTTAGTCACATTCAGAATAAACTTCAATAAGCTTTTAAAAGAGTAAACTTTTGGTCCACCTATATTATAAATTTTTTTATCTTGCTTATTAAAGCTGATAATACGGTATACCACTTCAGCTAAGTTTGTTACACATATAGGCTGAAACTTCGTTATTCCACTACCGATCAACGGCAAAAAAGGAAGAATTGTTGCTAATCTTGCAAATTTATTAAAGAAATTATCTTCTTTACCAAATACAAGACTTGGCTTAATTATTATTGCTCCTTGAAACGCCGAAGTTACAGCTTTTTCACCTTTCAATTTACTTTGGGCATATTTTGATAACTTACCATTTTCTATTCCCATAGCAGAAAAATGTATCATCATGGATACATTTTTTATTTGTGCAGCTCTTGCTATTCTTTCAGCTATTTCAACATGAACGGCATAGAAATCGTGCTTTCTTGTCTCATATAGTATTCCTATTAAATTTATAACAACATCACACCCCTCCATACTTTCTAAAATTGATTTTTCATTAAAAAAATCTCCTTCAATCATTGATATTTGTCCTAAATTTCCACATAACTTCAGACAAGCAGCTTTTTCCTGATCACGAGTAAATATTCTTATTAAATACCCCGCCGCTGCCAAGCATCTTACGATGTGTTTTCCTATAAATCCTGTTCCACCAAAAATAACTATACGTTTTATCACAGTTAAAACTTCCAATAACTTAACTTTAAATTAATACAATAGTTTTATTTAATATTCTATTGTGAATTCCTGCACTATAAGGTCCATTCTCATTCCATGAGAACCTTTAACTAAAATTACATCATTACCTTGAACAATATTAGCTAAATTACTTTTCAATTGGTTAGAATCATCGAAATGCATGCCTTTTATATTCTCCGGTAAAAGTTTATTCAATTCTAACATAAATTTACCAACTGTATGAACTTTATTCACATTTTGTTCTACTATAGAGTCAAGCAATTCTGTATGAAATACTATGCTTTCATTACCAAGTTCTAACATATCGCCAAGCAGTGCCACTTTTCTTAAATTAGAATATGTACCTAAAGTTCTTATTGCAGCCTTCATTGAAGTAGGGTTAGCATTATAGGAGTCGTTAATCAAATGTACTAATTTTCCATTGTATTTAGCTTGATGAACATTACCTCTACCTTCTGTTACAGTAAAATTTTCAAGTGCTAGTGGTAATTTAGATAAATCAAGTTCGAGACTTTGCAAAACTGCTGTAACAACTAATGCAGAGTATGCAAAATGCTCACCCCGCAAACGTAAATTACAGTTCATAATTTGACCATTGTTCAGTTTTATTTTTAAATTTAGACCGTTATCGTCTCTTATTAGGTCTAACAAACAAACAGTAGCACTTTCATTCTTACCAAAGCTTACTACATTTCTGTTAGCATTTGATAATAGATAATCATAATGTTCATTATCCTTATTCAAAACCAAAGTACCATTATTTTTCATGCCATGCAGAACTTCTAATTTCGCTTGCGCAATATCAATTAGAGATGAAAAATTTTCAACATGCGCAGGTTCAATGTTGGTAATAACTGCAATATCCGGATTGCTAATCTTCGATAACTCTTTTATTTCACCAGCTTTATTCATTCCCATTTCAAGAATTAAGTACTGGCAGTTTTTTGGAGCTTTTAGAATTGTCAAAGGCAATCCTATATTATTATTTAAGTTGCCTTCATTTACATGAGATACTCCATAATGCAACAAAACAGTGTTAAGCATATCTTTTGTAGTGGTTTTCCCAACACTACCTGTAATTGTGATAACTTTAGCATTAACAAGAATATTTCTAATGTAATATGATGCCATATTATACAAAGCTTTTAGAGTATCTTGCACAATAATTAGAGGAAAATTTCTATATTTATCTTCGCTTACTACCGCAGCAACAGCTCCTTTTAAAAATGCTTCATGTAGAAAATCATGGCCATCAAATTCCTTTCCCTTGAGAGCAATAAATAAATCACCTTTTTTTATGCTTCTTGTATCCGTTGAAATATTTGAGCTATATACCGAATTACAAATACCCTCCCCTCTTCCGCCAGTAGCATCAATAATATTATTTGCGTTCCATTTTAACATAATTTATCTTTAAAGGTAATTTGAACAAGAAAAGCAGCAAAAATACTACATGCTTTGGTAATGTACAAATAATGATTGCAATCTCTATAATTTCATCTTATAATAGATATACAAGCTTAAATGTTTTCGTCTATAATTAGGTGTACTTTACTATTTGATTGTAGAAAGTGACTTGGAGGTATGTATGACAAAAGATGAGTCAAATAAAAAGTCTGTTTTGGCTAAGATAAAAGGCGTGTTTTTTCTTGTGCCTAAAGCACTTATTTATCCTATAAAGAAACCGTTTGCTTCAATTGATGAAATGAAGCATGATGCTAAAGTTTCATTAAAAAAGGTTGTTAGTGATGTACCTAAAAAAGAAGAGAAATATGACCCACCTATAAAAACCACAGAAGCTAGCAAGGATCTTGGTGTAGAAATAACAGAGCAGAAGAAAGGGACAGGAAAGGTAGCTTTTTTAGTGTCAAGGACTCTGACGGGAGATATACCTTATTTGAATGATGAACAATTAGGTCAAGTAAAGAAAAACCTACCAAATGTAACTATTTTCAAAGAAGAAAACAAAATTGTAATTGAAATTAACGTTGAGGAAATAGCTAACACTATTAAAACTAATCCTGATAATAAAGGCAAGAGCGAGAAAGAAATAAAAGAGCTTGTTCTTAAAGGAATTGCTAATAAAGTTGAAGGCGACCTCAAGAAGTTTGCAGAAATCACTGGTGGAGAATTTAAAGTTCACACAGACTTAAAATTGCTGTATGGTATTGCAGAAAAATTGTATCGAGAATATGATAACCAGAACAAATCATCAGAAGCTCTAAGGTCAGCACAAATTGGAAAGTCACCAGGGCAGTCTTCAGAAACTGTTACAAGTACAGATGAATTAGTAAAATCTTTTAACATTACTAATCCTAACGAATTTCCTTTTGGTAAAAGTAAAGAAGCTATTTCTCCTATAAAAAATATGCTGTTATCAGAACAAGATATCAAAAAGCAAGTAGAAGGATTGGGAAGTACTTTTTTGAATTTTGAAGATGCCTCTGGTGAAGTAATAAAACCACTATCTACGCCTGATGTAGAAAGAAATAAAGGAAGAGGAAAAGGTCGCTCTTAAAATATGAGCAATGAAGTTTATGATAGCAATAACATCTTTGCTCAAATATTAAGAGGTGAGTTACCTTGTGAGAAGGTACATAAAAATGAAAATGTGCTAGCTTTTTGTGATAAGTATCCTGATGCACCAGTTCATATTCTAGTTATACCAAAAGCTCAATACGTTTCATACGATGATTTTGTTCTGAAAGCTTCCGAAGAGGAAATAGTAAGTTTTTTTAAAACTGTTAGAGAAATAGCACATAAATATAACTTAGAAAAAACAGGATATAGATTAGTTACTAATCACGGTAAAGACGGAGAACAAGTTATACCACACTTTCACGTACATATTTTAGGTGGTAAAAGATTAGGAAAGCATGTAAATACATAGTGTTATATGTTTTTTAAATGAGTGAATATTTAACCATATTAATTTTTATCTGTGTATCAATTGTAGTATCTTTTACTTTAGGTGTATTACCTATGTTTCTTGCAGTTAGTAACCCAGATGGCGAAAAGCTTTCTACATATGAGTGTGGCTTTAATCCTTTATCAAGAGCCAGAAAAAGTTTCGACATAAAATTTTACTTAGTTGCAATATTGTTCATAATATTCGATTTAGAAATTGCTTTTCTTTTCCCTTGGGCTGTTTCTTTATCTAAAATAAGTTATTGTGGATTTTGGTCTATGATAATATTCCTTGCAATACTTACTATAGGCTTTATCTATGAGTGGTGTAAAGGTGCGTTAGAGTGGGAGTAGTTTATGGTAAATCAAATTCTATCTGATGGCGACTGGAATCGTTACAAAAAAGAAGGTTTTCTTATCACTAAATTTGGTGATTTAATAGATTATATAATGAACTGGGCAAGGTCTGGCTCGTTGTGGCCAATGACATTTGGTCTTGCATGTTGTGCAGTGGAGATGATGCATACTGCATCCAGTCGTTATGATCTTGATAGATATGGCATGATCTTTCGTGCAAGTCCAAGGCAAGCAGATGTTATGATTGTTGCTGGCACACTAACTAATAAAATGGCAGCGGCATTGCGTAAAGTTTATGATCAAATGGCGGACCCCAAATACGTAGTTTCTATGGGAAGTTGTGCAAATGGTGGTGGCTATTATCATTATTCTTACTCAGTAGTCCGTGGTTGTGATAGAATTGTACCAGTTGATGTTTATGTTCCTGGATGTCCGCCAACTGCTGAAGCTCTTCTATATGGAATGCTATGTCTACAAAATAAAATAAAACGAACTAAGAATATATAGCATGGATAAAACTGCAAAATACATACAAAACAATACTAAATGTGAATGTATTCAAAAAAATGATGGTACTATTGTAATATATTCAACTTTGAATGGCATTGAAAATCACTTGCTCTTTCTGCGTGATGATGAAAAATGTAGGCTTGAATTATTAGTTGATATTTTTGGAGTTGATTACCCAGATAGAGAAAAACGTTTCGAGCTAATATACAATTTGCTCAGCGTTGTACACAATATCAGAGTGCACATAAAGCTTCAGTTATGTGAAGGTGATATACCTCTAAGTGTAGCAAAAATATTTAACGCAGCTTCGTGGTTTGAGCGTGAAGTATTTGATATGTATGGAATAGAGTTTTCTGATCACCCAGATTTACGTAGGATTTTAACGGATTATGGATTTAAAGGCCATCCAATGTTAAAAGATTTTCCTCTCACTGGCTACGAGGAAGTAAGATACGATATAGAGGCAAAAAAGGTTGTATATAATCATATAGACTTACCGCAAGATTTTCGTATGTTTGATAGCTTATCCCCTTGGGAAGGTAGTAAAGCCACAAAAATAAATAGAAAGGAGTAGAAAATGACAGTACAAAGAAAAAAAATATCTTTGATTGGCGCAGGAAATATCGGTGGGACTCTTGCCCATATGATTGCACTAAGAGAGCTAGGAGATGTTATTTTGCTTGATGTAAGCGATGGAATACCACAAGGTAAAGCGCTTGACATTACAGAATCATCTCCTATTGATCGATCTAATGTCAATATTACTGGTACAAATAGGTATGAAGATATAAAAAACTCTGACGCAATTATAATAACTGCTGGCATTGCCAGAAAACCTGGAATGAGCAGAGATGACCTTCTGCAAACTAATGCTGCAGTAATGAAAGAGGTTGGGGAAAATATTAAAAAACATTCTCCAAACGCATTTGTAATAGTGGTTACCAATCCTTTAGATGCTATGGTTTCAGTAGTATACAAATCTTCAAGCCTGCCAACTAATATGATTGTTGGTATGGCAGGAGTGCTTGACTCTGCTCGTTTTCGTTATTTTCTTGCAAGTGAGTTAAATATTTCTGTCGAAGATGTATCTGCTTTTGTGCTTGGAGGACATGGTGACACTATGGTACCACTAATCAATTATGCTTCAATTGCTGGCATTCCACTTACCCAAATCATTGAGATGGGTTTGATTACGCGAGGAAAAGTTGATGAAATAGTTGAGCGCACTCGTAATGGTGGAAAAGAAATAGTTGGTCTACTTAAATCTGGATCTGCATACTATGCTCCTGCATCTTCAGCCATAAGCATGCTAGAATCATACTTAAAAGATAAAAGGCGTATATTACCATGCGCTGCTTATCTTAATGGTGAATATGGTGTGAAAGACTTATTCATTGGTGTTCCTACTATTATTGGCAAAAATGGAGTTGAGAAAGTTCTAGAAGTTAAAATGAACGATAGTGAACAAGAGATGTTTTATAAATCTGTAAGTGCAGTAAAAGAGCTCTGTAAGCTAAATTAATTGCCCTATAGAATTTCTTTGAGCTCAAGCTTCGAAAACAGTCTAAAAAAATTATTTGTAGTTATTTTTGCTACTTGTTCCGGCGATTCATTCCATAATTCTGCTAAACAATTCACAACATATTTCACCATTGCCGGTTCATTTTTTCTTCCTCTGTAAGGCTCAGGAGATAGATAAGGTGCATCAGTTTCAACTAAAACACGCTCACGTGGCACATTTTGTGCAATTTCTCTTAGTAAGTTCGCATTTTTAAAAGTAATAATTCCAGAAAATGAAATGTATAATCCCAAGTCCATAGCCTTATAAGCAAGCTCTTTAGAAGAAGCAAAGCAATGCATTACTCCACTAAAAGCGTCCTTCTTCATTTCTGAATTTAACATATCAATCATCTCACTATCAGCATTTCTAGTGTGAATAACTAAAGGTAATCCTGTTACTTTTGCCGCTTCTATATGTGATGCAAAACTTTTTTTTTGATTGCTTTTGTTATCAGATTTATAAAAATCTAATCCGGTTTCACCGATACTAATTACCTTTTTGCCCTTAGTAAATTCAATCAATTCATCAGCATTTATACACTCACCTTTTTCCACATTAGTATCAAGCGGATGTATACCAACGGAGCAGTAGACTTGATCATAGGATGAAGAGATTTTTAATAATTTAGGGATATCATTAATGCTTATACATATGTTATGCAAAATTCTCACACCATTTTGCTCTGCTCTTGAAATTACCTTTGGTATTTCATCATCAGAAAAATAAATTAGATGACAATGAGAATCAACTATCATAAATAGATCCTTTTATGATAGAAGAAAACTCTTCTATCACTTTTTTATAAACTTCTTTTTTGAACGGTATGGCACTGGCTACCAAATCATCCACATTTTGCCAACGCCACTCTTTGAACTCTGGATGATCAGTATAGTTAATATTAATATCCTTATCCTTCCCACAAAATTTCATTAAGAACCACCTTTGCTTTTGGCCAGAATATCTCCCATTCCAGCATATCGGTATAACTTCCTCGGGTAAGTTGTAATATATCCACTCTTTATTTTGAGCCACAACTTCTTCTTCATCAGTACCAACTTCCTCCAATAGCTCACGTAGCGCTGCCTGCTCTAGCTCTTCACCTTCATCAACTCCTCCTTGTGGCATCTGCCAATAAGAGTCACTATCAAAACGTTTTCCAATAAAAATATTTCCCTGTTTGTTAAATAACATTATGCCAACACAAGGGCGATACTCTTTCTCCTCACTAATCACAAATACTCTCTGTTGCTAAATTATCTATCATAGAAGTTCCAACTACTTTTTTACTATTCATTTTTTCAACAATTTTTTTTGCAACTTCTTTTGCGCTTAAGTTTGAGTTATCAATTTCAAGTGAACCTTGAGGCACAAATAGTTTCTTTCCTTTAATTCTTCTCATAGCAAAATCTGAATCAGTAATTTTTCTCTCCTGCTCTCTTTCCTTTAATTGAACGCGCTTTACTAGTTCTCCACTATTACAATATAACACCACAGGGAGAATCTCCACGTTCATTTTTTTACTTAAATTCACCACTGAGTTATATACTTTTTGATCATAGGAATCACCTTTTATCAATTCGTTTGTAAATATATAATGCTTTGATTCTATATGGTATTTTTCCAATATTGCTAACATATTCTCTCTAATCACAAAAATTTCTTCCCATATTTCACTTGTAACCTCAGCGTTTCTGAAATCAATCATATCAAATATAATATTATTAAACAGGTTATTGTCTACTATCACCCCATCAATAATATTACACAGCTCTTTTGCAATCGTAAGTTTGCCACTACCCGGAAATCCGATTAAGTAAATGACCATACCATCAGAAAACTATCATATATTACAAATATATGTATTATAAACGTTACACTAGAAACATATCAAAAATAGTTCATATTCAGAAATTTTGAGTGTATCATTACAGATAAATTATATAATTTAGAATAATGAATGGTGATACAGAATCAATAAAAAATACAATTGTAGATGTAATAGATCAAAACAAAGGTCAAGATATAGTTACTTTTGATGTACAGAATAAAACTGTCATTGCAAAATATATGATCATTGCATCCGGTGATTCGAGCCGCCATGTAAAAGCATTAGCTGAGCAAGTGATGAAAAATCTCAAGCAATATGATAAAATAGATGTAGAAGGTATGGATGAAGGTAACTGGGTGATTGTGAATTTTCAAGGTATAATGGTTCACCTATTCAGGCCAGAAGTAAGAGAATATTATAAGATAGAAGAGTTATGGAATTGATTATCCAGGTAGCTGGTATACACTTGCTCAAATGTTGTAATTTTGAAGGCAACCCTTATGAAGTTGGTGGTGTCATTCCAGTGCTTGACACTGGAATCTAGAAAACTTAATCATAAATGAGCACACTATACAACATTTTTGATGAAATTTCATAATAAACTGGATTCCAGCGTCAAGCACTGGAATGACGCCATCGTTAACAACACCGTTTACACACAAAATAACATATTATGAAACATAAATCTGAGTTTTTAAACTTCATTCAAGAAAGAGGATACCTATATCAATGTACAAACATTGATAGGTTAGACCAGCTATTATCACAAGATAATTATATAATTGCATACATTGGGTTTGATTGTACGGCACCAAGTTTGCATATTGGCAGTCTCATTCAAATCATGATGCTCCGTCACCTACAAAAATTCGGTTATAAGCCAATAATTCTACTTGGAGGTGGCACAACAAAAATTGGTGACCCATCTGGTAAAGACAAAGCAAGAAGCGTCTTGCCGATAGAAGATATCAATCAAAATATACTTGGTATAAAGAAAACCCTCGAGAAGATGATATCTTTCGATTATGGAAAAACTGGTGCAATCATAGTAAACAACGCAGATTGGTTAGATAACATAAAATATATAGACTTTTTGCGTGATATAGGGACACATTTTTCTGTAAATCGCATGTTAGGCTTTGATAGTGTGAAAATTAGGCTAGATAGGGAGCAAAATCTAAGCTTTCTCGAGTTTAATTACATGTTGTTACAAGCCTATGATTTTGTCGAGTTGAATAAAAAGTATGGCTGTCGTTTCCAGATTGGAGGGTCAGACCAATGGGGAAATATAGTAAACGGAATTGAACTTGGCAAAAAGTTAAATTTACCTGAGCTGTTTGGTCTTACCACACCTCTTTTATTAAACGCGCAAGGAAAAAAGATGGGCAAAACTGAAAGTGGAGCTATATGGCTCGATGGCAGCATGCTAAAGCCTTATGACTACTGGCAATATTTTCGCAATGTTGATGATCAAGATGTTGGTCGTTTCTTGAGACTTTTCACTGATTTACCAACTGATGAAATTAAAAAACTAGAGTCCTTGAAGGATCAAGAAATAAATGAAGCAAAAAAGGTCTTGGCAACAGAAGTGACAAAAATATGTCACGGTTGTAAAGAAGCGAAACTTGCACGATCTGCTGCAATCTCTGCTTTTGAAAATGAAGACAGTTCATTGCTTTCTGGTTACACTATCACAAGAGAACAAGTTGCAAATGGCATACTCCTGATAGACTTGCTTCATGACACCGGTTTTGAACCTTCAAAAGGTGCGGCAAAGCGTTTAATACAGGGAAATGGATGTAAAGTTAATGATAATACTATAAACGATGTTAACTATACAATAAACTCTGAAAGCTTTGAAGGTCAGCCATTTATCAAATTATCTGCAGGAAAGAAACGCCATATTAAAATTTTAGTGAGTGAAGTAAGAAAGTAAATTTGTCTCTGTTCAGCAGAATAGCAAAATAAGGTAGCCAAGAAAAGATAATTATAGGAACAAATGGATATCATTGAAGCAGCTGACACTGTGGCAGAATCGCTAGGCAACCCTACTATCGCTAGCAGTTTCTTGCTGTCGATTTGCTAAGATTGGTTTATCAACTTGAGTATCAGGCTTTGACAATTTATATATAGCATTGCCAACTATTAGTGCTGTTGCTGTAATTGCAACTACTGCTATAACTATAGGTATTAACTCAGCTGTAATTGCTCCGGCTGTAAAAAGTGCTATAGATATAGCAGTACCTAATAATGCAGTTACTCCACCGGCAATCCACCCTATCTTAATTGCTTGACAATTAAGATAGTATAAAGGAGTCTCTCCCCACATATCTACTGCATTAACATTGACACCTCTTTCCACAAGAGCATCTATTATGGCCATACTGCGAAATAAAGCAGCATAGTGTAAAGGAGTCCTTCTCCATATATTTATTGCATTAACATCTGCACCTTTTTCTATGAGAGCGTTTGCTATGTTTATACTATCAAGATAAGTAGTATTATGTAAAGGAGTATCTCCTTTTACATCTTTTTCATTAACATTTGCCCTTTTTTCCATGAGAGCCTTCGCTATATTTTCTAGGTTAAAGGAAGCCACCAAGTGCAAAAGAGTCGCTTTTTCACCATCTTTAAACACATAATTTATATCAAAGCCAGACTTTTCCCACTCTTCATATTCCTTTGAATATCTTTTCAGCTCATTTTGTATTTTTTCAATTACGTTATCTTTGCTTAAATCTTTGTCAACATTAACTAAACTTAATAATTCGTGCCAATTTGAAATTTCCATTGCCATAACCTTATCTTTAATTTTCAATAATGTATTTAATTATATGATAAGAAGTCAATTTAAATAAATTACACATACATGGAACTTATCAGATAAATATATAATATGAACTAGATTCCAGCGGGCTTTGTTGCATCACTATCTATGAAAGGCTAACTATACAAGCAGCTTATTGAAAATCTTATTTTTTGCAATCAATCTGATTAAATTTAAGAATAGTAATTTATTGTTTGTACTAGTAAATTTAATTCTACTTAAAATAGCTAAAGCATTGAAATTCTTGAATTCTAGCTAGATTAGTGAATGATAGTAAAACTTCTGTGCGACCCGAAGTTGCGATTTTGTGATGGTTAGATTCCATCTTCCCTAGACATCAGGGATAATGTATGTCTCACATTTTAAAGAATGGCAACCTTTAGGATGCAAGCATGAGATAAAAGCAGGTAATGCTAAACCTTATAGCAAACTCCTGCAAACAGAGTTAGATATGGTTACGAGAGAAACTTATGATTGAATTGTCGTTATATTGAATATGCGAAATTAAGGTTGTTTTACGCATAGACCAAAATGGTATGAAGCATACGAGGAATTAAAGTTAGATGTCTTTGATTATAGATGTTCTCAGCTTCCGGTAAAAAGTAAGAACCTAAGTCTAACACGAAACAAAATCGTGAAACGGGATAACCATATAGGTGCTCTTATATTCATTTGAATGTAAGTAGGCAGCCAGCCATAAGCACTTACATTGGAGGGATTGTCCAAGAAGCTAATGCCCAAAGTAATATTTGGGATATAATGCACCCCATAAACTAGACCAAAAAAAAATGGTTGATCCGAGTAGGAAGGTAAAGGGGTAAAAGTATGGCGACAAAAAAATATGAACCAGAGTTAAAAGCAAAGATAGCTTTGGAAGCAATAAAAAATCAAAAAAGCACAGCTGAGATATGTAGTGAATATAAAATACCATCAACAAATCTATATGATTGGCGTGATAGAGTATTGGCAAGGTTAAAAGACCTATTTGTTGAAGAAAGTGAAAGTGCGAGAAAACAAAGAATCTTAGCGCAAGAAATAGAAAGTTTACATAAAGTAATAGGAGAATTGACAGTGGAAAATAGCTATTTGAAAAAAAAATTACTGAAATAAGCAAAAAAGATAGAGTAAGGTTTATAGAAAAAGATTCTGATCTGTCAATTAGGAAACAGGCTGATTTATTGGGGATTTGCAGATCTAGCCTATATTATAGGCCTATAATTAATAACGAAAGTGAAGTAGCAAATTTGATTCAAGAAGTATATTTGGCTTCTGATTGCCGTTATGGATATCGTAAAATTACTGCTGAAATCATAGCGAGTGGAGTAGTAGTCAATCACAAAAAAATCTTAAGAATTATGAAAAAAATGAAGATTAGTGGGCTGTATTGTAGAAAAAGATGTAATACAAGTATTAAAGAAAAAAAGCATAAAATATATCCTTATTTACTCAAAGATTTGATTATTTGTAGAGTTAATCAGGTATGGGCTACTGATATAACATATATTATGGTAGAAGGTAAGTTTATCTATTTTGTGGCAATAATGGACTTGTATAGTCGCTATATTATTGCTCATTCATTATCACCATATCTCGATGCTGGATTTTGCCTTTATACTCTCAAAGAAGCTCTAAAACAAGGTAAACCTGAGATTTTTAATAGTGATCAGGGGGTGCAGTTTACTAGCTACAACTTTATTATGGAATTAGAGCGTGCTAATATTAAAATCAGTATGGACCATAAAGGACGTTGCTTCGACAATATATTTGTTGAGCGCTTATGGAGAACTTTAAAGCAAGAAGCTATATATTATTATAGACCAAATAGTATCAGAGATTTAAATCTTATAATAAATGATTTTGTTGCTTGGTATAACTATAGAAGGCGACATCAGACTCTACATTATAAAGTTCCTGCTGATCTTTATTATCATAAACAGTAAATGAATATATTGATAAATACTTTAAATGTGTGTCGACGTATTTATCAACATATTCATTTTAAAAATCGGATCACTTTGAAAAAAATGGTCTAGACAAATGGGTGCATTATACTTTGCAGCTTCCTTTAGGCATAAAATTACTGCTACTGTAGAGTCAGTTATCCCTTCTATAGTTTTCAAGTCATCTATTTCCTGGCCTAAAACTCCTCCTATTCCAAAATTATCTATTAGCTTTCTAGCAATAATTCGAGCTTCTTCCCTGTCATGCACTGCACTTAGAAACGTTTCTATTACTTCACGATCAAGTAGTGCTTTACCGTTGCTTTCTAATGCTCTGAATTCTATTTCTTCTCTACGATCTTTCTTATTATTCATAAAAATTACCCTTCACTAATAACAAAATGTTTTTATATATTTACTGCTGTTTTTTGTCAGCATTGGCATAAGGCCATAGCTTTTGAGTGAAGTCAAATCAATTTTTCAATCTTTTTTACTTATTTTTTCATCAAAAAGTAAAGATATTAATAGATACTGATTTTTTATTTTAAATTTGTTGAATTTCGTCTAAAGAGATGCCCACTGTTTTTAAAATAATATTGATAGAAATTCCTTCCTTAACTAAATTCTTTGCAATTTTCATCTTTTCTACTCTCTTCACTTTCTCTTTGCAAACTTGTATGCTTTCAAACAGAGATTTTATGAGTACATGACGTAATTCTTGGCTTTTAATCTTTTTGTATTCTTCTATTAACCTTGATAGTTCCACTTCACTATTCTCATTTTCTCTTGTTTCTGGAAGCAGATCTGTAATATTAATTAATAGCATCTTTGCTATTTCATCTAACATTTCAAGTGAAACAGCAGCTCGTCCTTGTTCATATTCATATATTCTTTGATTTATTATGCCCACTTTACTTGCTAAATCTTCCTGAGTGTATCCTCTTCTCAACCTCCATTCTTTTACTCTTTGACCTACTTTATACGGAATGGAAATTTTTTTCTCATCATTATCATATTCATCAACAGATAAATTGGTTGTTCGAGAGATAACATGAGCAGAAACTCCTTCCTTAACCAAACCCTTTGCTACTTCTATTTTTACCGCCTTTCCACTTTCTTCCTCACTAATACGGATGAATTTAGTTAATAAATAAAACGTTTCACGTAATTCTTGATCCTTAATCTCTCTATGTCTTCTTACTAGATTTAATACCTCTTCTCCCTCATACCTTCCCTCATTTGATACTTCTTGTACGCAAGCTAGATCTCTAGCAGTTGTTGATAATGCTTCTGCTAATTCATATAACTTCTTAATTGAAATTCTGCGTGTTCCTTTTTCGTATTGAAGTATTACCTGATATGTTGTTCCGATTTTTTTTGCTAAATCTTTTTGAGTATATCCCTTTGCTAATCTACGATTTCTTACTTCCTGTCCTATTACTTTGTAATCTAAAAAATTAGAGCATTTATTCTCTTTTTTCACATTTTATACTCCATAACCAGAAGAGCTGTTACGTATACTTAATTGGGAACCTTTTTGACAAATTGAACTCATCTCCTTTCAAACAATTTTTCTATATCACTTAGTTTCATTTCTATATACGTTGGTCTTTCATGACCAGGATATGGAGTTTTCTCAATTTGTCTTAGTATCTCATTCATCTCTTCCAATTTCATTTTTCTTCCTGCTCCATGGCAAGCGATTGTGGCTGATATTTTATTCACCTTATCCTCTATTGGCAACGTATCTTCCATTTCCATTAACTTATCTACTATATCAACTAGCATCTCTTTTATATCTATTGTTCCCAAGATTGCAGGTATTTCTTTTATCGTTACTTTATCTTCTGATTGTATTTCAATATCAAAACCCATTTCAAAAAGCTCATCTTTATAAGTTTTAACCATTCCCATTCCAGCTTGGTTTTTAATTTCAACTGTTTCAGGAAGAAGTTTTTGTCTTTTTATGCTTGTTAAGCACTCGTATATCAATCTCTCATAGGCTGCATGTTGATCTACTATAATCAGCCTATCTCCAGCCTCAGCAATAATGTAAGTATTGTGGACCTGACAACGTGCATATCCTAGGGGATGATCCTCTACCAAATCAATTTGCTTCCTTTCTAAAACCATCGTTCCCTTTTGGGCTGGGGATTCTCCATACTTAAAAGTTTCTGGTAAGCTTTGCCTTCTTTCATCTGGTGCATTGAATTCTTTCATTAGACGATTTTCTAAAAGACTTGGTCTCTTTTCATAAAACTCTTTTTGATCTTTTTTCTCTTGACTATCAACCTGCTCTTGGCTTTTACTATCATTAAAAATTAGCTCCTCTTCAATACCTTGATCACCCGCTGCAAATCTCGTTGATAGTGTTTTTATTATCCCTCTTCTCACTATTTCATATATTAGCCTTTTATTCTGAAATCTTACTTCCGATTTATTTGGATGCACATTTACATCTACTTGGTCATATGGTACTTCTAAATGCAACACTGCAAAAGGATACCTATTGTTTGGAATAAAATCGTGATACGCATATCTAATTGCACCAACAAGTAGATTGTCTTTTATTGGCCTTCCATTAACAAACGTATAAATCTGAGTTGAGTTGCCACGATTGACATTAGGTTTACAGATGTGTCCCTTAAGTTTGATGCCTTCTTCTTCCTCTTTAACTTCCAGTGAATTGCTTTGAAATTCTTCTTCTATTTCACATAATCTGTTGAACAGCGAAGTTTGCTTAACATATTTTAAGAGCTTTTTATTACCAGAAGTGAAAGTAAACCCAATACTATAATTAATCATCGCTAAGTTATTCACAATATCAACAATACTTTGTGTTTCTGCCCTTTCGGTTTTTAGAAACTTTAGTCTATTTGGTGTAGCAAAAAATAAGTCACGAACTTCAATATATGTACCTTGCAACAAAGAACAAGGGGTAATCTCTCTTATTTTTTCTCCTCCCTCATACCTTATAGACCATGCTTCCTTTGCTCCACTTGCCTTAGACGATAATTTCATTCTGCTTACTGCTGCAATTGAAGGTAAAGCTTCTCCCCTAAACCCAAGGTGCTTGATTTCTATTAACTCACTATCGCTTAATTTTGAAGTGGCATGCCTCATAAATGCTAGTTCTAAGTCGTCCTTTTCTATTCCATTTCCATCATCTGTCACAGTTATAAGGTTACGTCCACCACTTTCTATTTTGATCTCTATCTCTGAACTTCCAGCATCTATTGCATTTTCTACTAATTCCTTTACTACACTCGCTGGCCTTTCTATTACCTCTCCCGCTGCTATACGATTTATAGTTTTTGTGTCTAAAAGAATTATTGCCATATTTTCAACTCTCAGTCTGATCAGTTTAATATCAATTAAAATCAGATTGTCTATTAAATTCTATTCTAAGCCCTTTCATGAAGATCATTAGAATTATGTATAATTATTAATGCTTTTTAAGTGGATTTCCTATTGTTCTTTCTAAGTTCCTTGGTGCACGTAACGATTATTCTTTAAAAAGAATATTGGCTACTGAGAAGAATGAAGACATCTTCATCAGAAAAAAAAGGGGCAAAAACAGAGAAAATTGACGTAGCTACTTAAGGCAGGTGTCTCTATTGCAGCTGAGACAGCTGATCACTCATGATCAAATAAAAAAGTTATAAGCACACAGATTGGATCACAGTATCTTTTTTAAGAAGAAGATTTATCTTGCTTAAAAACTTGTAGATACTATATTTTACATAAATTCTTCATGCGAGGCCTTTATGTTTACTAATAGAATATCTAATAATCTGGATCAGCTGCAATTTTTTGTAGAGTTTTTAAATGAAAACTATGAAACTCAGAAACATCTTAGTCTTACGCCGCTACATTTAGCAGCAGGAAATGGTCAGTTGGATTTAGTCAACACTTTATTAGGAGAGGGTTTAGATATTAACTCAGAGATTAAGTACGATGCCTTTACGCCACTGTATTTTTCAATTGCAAAAAATCGCTTAGAGATGGTTAACTTTCTTATTGCTCATGGAGCAGATGTAAACCATAAGACCATTCTAGGCTTTACACCTTTAAGTTTTGCATCCCAGCAAGGATATTTAGATATAGTCAACACCTTGATTGCAAATGGAGCAGATCTTAGTACTAAAACAGATAAACTTAATACACCTTTACACCTAGCAGCAGAAAATGGTCATCTAGATATAGTAAATGTTTTTATTGAAAAGGGATTAAATGTTAATGCTGTAAATAATGATCGAGCAAGACCTTTGCATTCTGCAGTACAAAATGGTAACCTCGAAGTAGTTAAAGCTCTTATTTCACAAGGGTCTAATATTAACGCTGGATCTTCAGGCATAGGTAATCATAAAGTTGATGCAAACATTACACCCTTACATCTGGGAACACAAACTGGTAGGTTAGATATAGTTAAAGTTCTGCTTGAAGCGGGAGCAAACGTTAATGCAAAAACAGATGATAAGATTACACCTCTACATTTAGCGTCTCAAAATGGCTTTTTAGAGTTAGTAGACATTTTACTAAAAGCAAAATCTAATGTTAATGCTAAGGATTATGAGAATCTTACACCTCTACATTTAGCAGCAGAACGTAATCACTTTGGAGTAGTTAAGTCTCTTCTTCTCGTAAGGGGAATTGATGTTAATGCTAAGGACCACGATAATTCCACAGCTTTACATATAGGATCTCAGAATGGTCACTTAGAAGTAGTGAAGCTACTAATAGAGAAAAAAGCCAATGTTAATGCTAAAAAAAACGAAGGTTTTACACCTTTGCATCTAGCAATTCAGCAAAGTCATTTCGAGGTGAGTGATTTTTTAATTAAAAATGGAGCAAACATTAACACCGTGGATGATCAGAATTGGACTCCTTTACATAATGCAGCATATAATGGTTTTTCTTTAAAAATAGTAGAGAGCTTAATTGCAAAAGGAGCAAATATAAATGCAAAGATGGATGATGGTAGAAGAGCTCTACATTTGGCAGCAGAACATAATCACTTGGAAATAATGAATTTCTTGATTGAAAATGGAGCAGATATTAATGCTCTAGATAACAGAAGTTGGACTCCTCTACATTGTGCAGCATATGATGGTAATTTAGAAGTTGCTAAATCTTTGCTTGATAAAGGAGCAGACATTAATGCTAAAACAGTTAAAAGTACTACACCTCTACACTTTGCAGTAGACCATGATCATTTAGAGGTGGTTGAATTGCTCTTAGAAAAGGAAGCAGATATTAATGCTTTAGATCACACAAATTGGACTCCTTTACATTTTGCAGCAGAAAAAGGTTATGATCAGATAGCAACCGTTCTATTGAAACATGGTGCTGATGTAAATGTAAAAGAAAATCAAAATAAAGGCACAGCCCTACATCTTGCAGCTCAATATGTTCATCCTAAGGTAGTTAAAACTCTTATTATAAATGGAGCGGATGTTAATGCAAAAATGGATAAAAATGCTACGCCTTTACACTTAGGGGCACAAATTGGTAATTTAGATATAGTTAGGTCTCTACTTATGAGCGGAGCATACTTTAATGCTAGAGCTGAAGGAGGTAGATATGTTTTACCATTACACTTTGCGGAAAGAAGAGGAAACCCAGAAGTAATAAAATTACTAAAATTGGTTGAGAAGTTATTTAAGGCTATAGAAGATAATAATTATTTAGGAATTGAGAGTTCCATTAGAGATGGAGCAATCATTGATTCGAAGAACGTGGATGGAAGAACGCCATTACATTATGCTGTTAATAATGGGCACATAAAAGTTGTAAATATCTTGCTAGCAAATGGAGCTGATGCTACTCAAGTTACTAACAAGGGTAATACACCATTACACACTGCTGCTTCCAAAGGTCATAAAGAAATTATTGAAGCTTTGTTACAACGTGTAAGCCACAATAAATTGAGTGATTTTATTAATGCTAAAACAATAGTTAAAGGCACTGCATCATTGCATGTTGCTACTGAAAATAGCTTTTTTGAAGCTGTAAAGTCTTTGTTGAAACATGGTGCAATTTATAACATCAAGAATAAGGAAGGTAAAATACCACTTGATCTTTCTCGAGACCAAAATATTACTAACCTATTGAAATTAGTAGAAGAGCTGCTTGAGAATGCAAAAAATGGTAATGTTGAAATTATCAGTAAGCTGAGAGCAATAAAACCCGATGAGCGCGTAGCTGTAACAAATGCTCGTGATGATCAAGGTAAGTCATTAGTCCAGGTTGCAGTAATCAATAAACACTCAAACCTTGCAAGTAGATTATTAGAAATATTAAAAAGTCCAGATCAGAGTTTACAAGATGTCAGCGTAGAAAATCGAGTAAAGAGTTTAAAGTTATAGCTCTCTTAAATGAAACTCTAATGAGGGTGCCAAGATCTAGAAAATATACAAAAATTTTGTTACAAAATAGTGAAATTTAGGAGGATTTTAAAAATATGCTAAATAATAATATTAACAAAGAATTAGAAAAAGCAGTCTATGAACGAAACTTAGAAAAAGTTAAAGCTCTTTTGTCTGCAGGTGCTAATGCTAACCTTAGAGTAGAAAGGAATAGAGATACGTTACTTCATACTACTAGTAGTGTAGAAATTACTAAAGAGCTTTTGTTAGGTGGTGCCGAAGTCAATTCAAGAAACATGTATAGTGAAACTCCACTACATTCTGCTATAACACTGGGGAAGGAATTAGAATTAGTGAGAGAACTTCTGAAACATGGTGCTGATGTAAATGCAACAAACCGTAAAGGCAATACTGCACTGAACCATGCTGTAAAAAAAAGTGGTAAAAATCTGGAAGTAGTTAAAGAACTATTAGGATATGGAGCTGATATTAATATAAGAAATCGTGAACGACGGCTTTATGATAATTGTTCCACATCTTTAGATAACGCTGTAAGTGATCTAGCATGCGCTAAATTGTTGATTAAATTTACTTTAGTAAGGAACTTCAATAAGGATTACGGAAAAATTATTGACTTATCTCCTTATAAAGGATGCAGTAATTACAGTAAATTATCAAGTTATCTAGATGACTGTGTTTGTGAAATTCTTCAAATGAAAACAGATGAAATAAAAGATAGCCTTCCACTATATGAATTTGTTACAAATAATTTCAACATACATGTACTATATAATAATCAATTATCTGTAAGACTAGCAAAAATTGATTATTCCATACGCTATCCTATATATAATGATATCATATTAGATAAGGTAAAACCTTTTTTAGAAAGAGCAGATTTGTTAAATAAGTTAAGTAAGATACAATTTTATACTAAATTAGATGTGGCAGATCAAGATGCCAAAGAAAAGAAAATTATTCTGGATCATGATTCTACATATAATATAACTGAATATCTATCTAATGATAACTTGTTAAACTTTATAGTAGCGTTTGATGATTCCAATAAACGTACTTTTCAATCTTTAAGTTCCTTAAATAATCTCGTAGAGCCTGGTACAAGACTTTATGAAACTTCTATAAGTAATGATACCAAACGTGCAAGATTAGAATAAATACATTTTTTGTCAGTACTAGAGTTTTTTATGAACAACAATTAGTCGTATGGTTCCAGAGAGGTGATACATAAGAGATTGCTATAATGCCAAAACACTAAACTTAGTGCTTTTTTATGTAAGTTGATCATCATTTCTCTTTGTTGTTTTCAAACGGGTTATTATTAGTAGGTGTTACTAAAAATTTAAACAACCAACACATTTCCCACACCCAAAATCAAATGTTGTGAAGGCTTTTCGTCCTGAAATTGCAGGATTAGTAGATATTCTCTCAAAAATATTTTATTAACAAAAGATGCTATTTTAATTTTTGCCATATTAAGTAAACTTTGCTATTCTAATACTGGTGTAAATATATCTCAGAGAGGGTTTATGCATGTACCTAAACAACAAACCAGTTTTTATCAAGAAGATAAACAGTTTTTATCACGTTCTTACACATCAAAAGAGGAGTTTATTAGAGAATATAAAAAGCTCTACCGCAGAAAAGCAAAAGCTGAAGAACTTTATCTCCTGGTTTTAACTGAACTCGAAGAGGCAATATCAGATGGTAATGTCGACAGCTTAAAAAAATTAAGCAATTTTATTGATTACATAAGTGATGCAGAAGATCAAGTAACTTTGAGAGACTATTATGATAATGCTAACAATCCTGTTAAGAGTACTAACTTAGTTATCTTAGCTTGTAAACACAATAAGGTAAAGATTTTAGAATACCTACTTGGCAATAATAGTAAAATTCTCAGTAATTTATCTGTTGGCATCAGAGAAACTACTATATTACCAGATGATGAGGATGAAACATGCCATAATGCGTTTTATTATGCTATACGTTCAGGTAATGTTGAACTTCTTGATACACTCATTAATAAATGGCCAGGTAATTATTTTGCTGTTCATTTCAGGGAATTAGATGAAATTCTTTCACGAGCTTATGAGGAATTAAAACTAAAGAACGTATTCTTGTCAGAAGAGATAGAAATTTTTGTTGAAAATAAGTTGATAAACCTCCGTTTTTTCTCTAGTGCTTCTGGACAAGATCAGAATGTGAAGAGTTATCTTAATAACATAAGAGAGCGGATTGAGTTAGTACTTCAAAATATTAGCCTGTTAAAGGCAGGGTATTCAAACACAGAAAAAGTAGATGAAAAGTTTTTATTCATAGCAAAATTTATTGCACAAAATATTCATATATTAAAGCGGCAGTTGAAATCAACCTACGATAGACTACCTTGGGAAGAAATGGAATTTTGTTTGATCAGTTTTGTTTCTTCTCACATAAAACGACAGGAAATGAATCTATTCTATAATGCCACATTGAATAAAAGTAAAATACTAGACCACTTGGAAAATTTTGCAAAGAAACTTAAAGAAGAAAAAGATATTATAGAAGGTGTGGACATTGGTAAATTTGCTGATCTCCCGAAGTTAAAACGTGAGAGGGTTGTTGCAGAGATCGTTAGCAATTATCCTCAATTTGGAGAGTTGTATAGCGATTATCAACAAATTAGGGATATTCATTCTTTAGAGAAAATAAGTGATTATATAAAGTTGGCATTATCAGCTAATCCTAAAGAAAGGGAAGGACAGTTAATTATTACAAGGGTTTTACAGGTTATTGGTGAATATTTAAAAAACACTCTAGAATCTCCCAAGTTATCTAGCACTACAAGCGAGCTTCTTCTACTATCATTACCAAAGAACACAAGAGAAGTCATTATAGATTTACGTAACTCACTATCACATGCTTATTCACTCTCTAAAAGAACAGAGATTGAGGAAAATACAGATGTTAATTTTTTTATTGGTGTTCAAAATGACACTAAGAAAGTTGGTGATGTGATTACTAGTATTCTTTATGACAACAAAATTAAAACTGTCAGAATACTTCTAAGAAAAATTATTAATAGTGAGAACTTGGATGAGATAAAAGAAGTCACCGAAGCGTTTAGCAACGCTAAATTAGATGAAATAACCTCAGGAAACTTTGTAACAATGGAACACGAAAAGCTTAAAAAGCTCATTGCAGAACTAAGCAATAGTGTAACTGAAAAGACAAGTCACGAGCAAGAGCTGTTTAATAAAATTAATAACATAATCAATTGTGCAGGAACTCAATCAGAAAATATCAGAACTGATTATATTACAGGGTTTGCATTATTAAAGAGTTTAAGTATTGGCTTTAGTGATAATAAGATTGACCATAACGTTATTAGGGGAATGAAATTTCGTGCTAATAAAACATTAGAGAATATTGTTCCCCGAATAGAATCTCACAGCCTTAAAGAGATTGCTGAGCTATCGAAGAAGATTTCTCATAGTGTTAAGTCAAGAATACAAGAAGACAACCTTGATGAAGTAAATAGATTAACTTGCGAAATTTTTTATATTGCTGAATTTGGAACAGGTGATATCAAATGGATTGAGGAATTAAGAGAAAAGTTGAATGAGAAAGGTTCTTTTATTCCTGCATACAAACAAAAGAAGACTTACAATATAACAGAAGAAAAATATAATAACCAACTTGCACTGAAGCTATCTGAACTGAAAAGTATTTTAAGGAATAACGCATTGAGTGGTAAATTAATTGAAAAACTCCCTTCCTATAAGAGTAATAAGAAATTGCAAGCAGTAGTAGAAATGCTTGTTCTGGATATAATGTCAATCTTAGGCACCTCAAAGAATTATCTAGAAAACAATTTACTTTTCTTAGATGAGAATACTCCTTTACTAACTGGAAAATGTTTGCGTAATCACTTAGCACACGATAATGCCTTGGTTGATGTATTGTTATCTGATCCCTCAATAGCAGTTATCTTAAACGCTAAAAAACTTACTTCAGAAAACATAATGAAAAGTAAGAAAAAAGTTGGCAAGTTAGTGAGAGACGATCCTTCCAAATTGAAGGATAAATACGATCAAGGTCTTATTACTATTACTAATCAGGAAAGAATGTTTGTCGCATTGGAAGAAGGGAATCTCGAAGACTTAAAGAGTTATCTCAAAAAAGGAGCAGACATCAATGCTAGAAGTATTAACTTATGGACTACATTACATTTTGCTGCTAAGGGACCTAGTCTTGAAATTGTAAAATTTGTTCTTAATCAAAATTTAGACGTTAATGTTAAAGATATTAATGGTCAAAGCCCACTACAGATCGCTGCTGCACATGGAAGAAAAAATATTGTGAAGTTTTTTGTAGGGGAAGCTGGTTTATATGTTGATGATGCAGATAATCATGGCAAAACACCACTACACATTGCAGCCCAAAATGGTCACAAGGATACTGTTGAGGTTTTATTAAAAAATAAAGCCAGTACTGTTACTCAAGATATGAGTGGTCTTTCACCTTTATATTATGCAATAAGAAATAATCATGTTAATGTTGCTAAGGTTCTACTAGAAAAAGATACGAATGTTGATATTAATGAGGCCATGGGTGGCTTTACTCCATTGCATGAAGCTGCAGAAAGTGGTCACCTGGAGTTAGTTAATTTCTTACTTCAAAATAAGGCAGACGTTAATGCTAGAAATGACAGAGATTGGACACCATTACATGCAGCGGCGTTTAATGGCCATCTGGAAATAGTAAACGCTTTAATTCTGAAAGGGGCAAATGTTAATGCTAGTGTCATAAATGGTTGTACACCATTACACTATGCAATAGAAAACGGTCATGAAAAGATAGCTAATATTTTATTGAGGCATGGAGCTAATGTTAATGTTGTTGACAAAACCTATAATAACACACCTTTGCACTACGCAGCAAAAGATGGACATGAGAAAATTGTTAAGGCTTTACTGACAAATAAGGCAAATGCTAGTATTGCCACTGTGGAAGGTATAACCCCACTACATTTTGCAGTGCAGAGTGGCCACTTGAAGATAGTTGTTGCTCTTCTTGAGCATGGGGTTAACATTCGCGCTAAAGATAAAAATAATGCTACGCCATTACACTATGCAGCAGAGAGTGGTCATAAGGCAGTTGCTGAGCTTTTAATAAAAAATGGAGTAGAAATCAATGATAAAGCCAATAATAATCTAACACCATTACATGTAGCTGCTCTGAAAGGTCACAAAGATATTATTGAACTCCTAATAAGAAATAAAGCTGAAGTTAGAGCTCAAGACATTAAGGGTAGTACACCTTTACATGCAGCTGCTATGAACGGTAGCAAAGATGTTATTGATCTCTTGATAAAAAATAAAGCTGAAGTCGATGCTAGAACTAATGATGGTATGACACCATTACATTCAGCTGCTCTAAATGGCCGTGGAGATGCTGTTGTTTTCCTAATAAAAAATAAAGCTGAAGTAAATGCTAAAGCTAATTATGGTCTTACACCGTTACATGCAGCTGTTGTAGAAGACCATAAAGACGTTGTTAATCTTTTAATAAAAAATAAAGCTAAAGTTAACGCGGAAGGTATTGCAGGCAGTACACCATTACATGTAGCTGTGGAAGCAGGTCATAAGGAAATCGTTGAGATTCTGGTAGCAAATGGAGCCAATGTTAATGTTAAGAGCAATAACCTAACACCATTGCTTTCTGCTATTAAATATAATCATAAGGAAATCGTCGAAGTTCTTATAGCAAATGGAGCTAGTGTTAATGTAGAAGGTGGTGAACCTTTATTACTCGCAGTTCTTGCTGGCTACAGAGATATTGTAGAGATTTTGCTAAGAAATAAAGCTTATGTTAACACAAAAGGTCCTGAAAATACTACACTATTGCATTTGGCTGCTAAAAGAGGTGATAAGGAGATAGTAAATGCTCTGATAACAAAAGGAGCTAATGTTGATGCTATGACTATTAATGGTACAACACCGTTATATCTTGCAGCACAAGAAGGTCATGGGGAAATTGCTGAAACTTTGATAGCAAATAGGGCTAATGTTAACATTGTAAATGTTGAAGGTGCTCCGCTACATATAGCTGCAGGACACGGCCATGATAATGTTGTTGAAGTCCTATTAAGTAATGGAGCAAAAATTAATGTTAAAGACAATAAGAGTAGAACATCTTTAGAATTAGCAGTGTCACATGGTCATTTGCAAGTGGTTAAAATGTTACTGCAGTATAAAAAAGTAGATATGAATGCTAAAGGCAATGATGATTGGACTATACTGCACATTGCTTCACAGGAAAGTAACTTGGAAATGGTAAAATGTCTAGTAGATGAAGGGTCTAATATTAATGCTAAAAATGCCTCTGGATCAAAGCCTATACACATTGCAGCTAGAGAAGGTTATAAAAATACCGTAGAGTTTTTCCTTAGCAAGGGGTTGAGTATTAATGAGCTTGGTGCAGCTAACCAGACATTACTACACTATGCTGCAATGAAAGGTCGGTTAGAAGTTGTAAAGTATTTGATAGCACAAGGTGCTGACGTTAATGCTAAAGATACTAATGGCTTAACCCCTATGCATATTGCTGCTAATTTTGGTTATAAAGACGTTATTGAAGTTTTATTAAAAAATGGTGCAGTTTATAACGCTGTTGACAAGCTTTGTAGAAGACCATTAGAAATGACTAACGATAAAGACGTTATCAATCTATTAGCATCAACTGAGAAATTATTTGAGGCTGTAAAACGTAATAGCTCTTCAGAGGTTGAGAATTACATTCAAGCAGGAGCGTTTGTTAATGCCAAAAATGCTGATAGTGTAACACCATTATATTATGCTGCATGGAAGGGCTATGATGGAGTTGTCAATATTCTATTACAAAATAAAGCTAATCCTAATGTGGTCGGTAACAAGGGGTTTACTCCTCTGCATTATGCTGCTAAGTTCTCTCACTTAAAAGTTGTAAAGGCCCTATTGTCTAATGGTGCAGTATACAATGCTGTCTCTGACAGTGGGAAAACACCATCAGATTTTACTGTGGATAAAAGTATAACTAGCTTATTTAAACTAGTCAGTGAATCATTTAAAAAGGTTAAAGATGGTAATGCTCAAGTTATTAATGACCTAAATAAGATAAAGGATATTGATACAGTAAAAGCAGTGATGAGTGCTCGTAATAGAGAGAACAAAACGTTAGTAGTTGCTGCAGTACATAGTAACTTTTCAAAAGTCGAGCAGTTGAAGCAGATATCGCAAAGTGACGTATCCGCTCAGATTGATACAGCTTTAGTGCTCTTGAATCAAGGCAATTACCAAAAAGCCTTAAGTATTTTCAGAAGCGCATTTGAAAGAAGAAAAGAAATACTAGGACCAGACAATCCTGGTACTTTAGATATTCAGACATATATAGCCAAAGTGCTATATAAGCAAGGAATTTACCAAGAAGCTTTAAATATGCTTGAAGAGATTTTTCAGAAACAAAAAGAAATGCTGGGTTTAAACGATAAGGATACTTTAAGTACAAGAAGTACAATCGCTTTAGTGCTGCATAGACAGGGGAAAGATGAAGAAGCTTTTAATATTTATCAAGAAGTCTATCAGAGACAAAAGGAAATACTAGGGTCAAATCATTCAGATACCTTAAATACTCAGTTTCACATGGCATTAGTATTAGATAAACAGGGAAAATATGAAGAAGCGTTAAATATCAATAGGGCAGTTTTTGAAAAGAGGAAAGAAACACTAGGTACACATGATCTAGCCACTGTGAGTGCCAAAAATAATATAGCAATGGTACTAGCTAACCAAGGTAAATACGAAGAGTCCTTAAAAATCTATAAAGAGGTTTTTGAAAAGAAGAAAATAATTTTAGGTATTAATCATGCTGATACCTTGAGAACGTTACATAACATTGCTGGGGTACTCTTCAATCAAAATAAACATCATGAAGCCTTGAAAGCTTTTCAAGAGGTTTTAAATATCCAGAAAAAAGCTTTACAACAAAATCACCCAGAAACCTTGAATACTCAATACAACATAGCAAATGTACTTTTTGCTCAAGGGAAATGGATCAGCGCACTTAAAGTCTACAGAGAAAGTTTTGATCAAAGAAAAGCTGTTTTTGGACCAAGTCATCCGAGTGTTTTAGATATTTTAAAAAAGATAGAGATGATTAATTTTAGATTTAAGCTTGAGGGTAGCGAAGCATCAGAGGTTCTCCAGCATCTGCAGAAAGATATCAACATTGCTGCTAGTAAAGGTGATATACGAACTGTTCAGCGTCTGTTAAAAGATGGAGCTGATGCCAACGATAAAGATATTGATGGAAGAACACCGTTGCATTACGCTGTTAGCAATGGACACATAGATATAGTAAACATCTTACTAACAAATGGAGCTAATGTTAGTCAAGTTACTAATAAAGGTAATACACCATTACACACTGCTACTTCCAAATGTTACAAAGAAATTGTTGAGGTTCTGTTACAACATATCAGTCGTGATAAATTAAATGACTTTGTTAATGCTAAAACTACTTCTAGTGGTACTACATCACTTCATGTTGCAGCTAAAGGTGGCTCCTTGGAAGTTGTAAAATCTTTATTAAAACATGGTGCAATTTATAACATCAAGAATAAAGAAGGTAAAGCACCACTTGATCTTTCTCGAGACCAAAATATTACTAACCTATTGAAATTAGTAGAAGAGCTGTTTGAGAATGCAAAAAATGGTAATGTTGAAATTATCAGTAAGCTGAAAGCAATAAAACCTGATGAGCGCGTAGCTGTAACAAATGCTCGTAATGATCAAGACAAGTCATTAGTCCAGGTTGCAGTAATCAATAAACACTCAAACCTTGCAAGTAGATTATTAGAAATATTAAAAAGTCCAGATCAGAGTTTACAAGATGTCAGCGTAGAAAATCGAGTAAAGAGTTTAAAGTTATAGCTCTCTTAAATGAAACTCTAATGAGGGTGCCAAGATCTAGAAAATATATAAAAATTACAGTGGACTTTACATCTTACTAATTATAAATTAACTTACTACCTAATCAATTCCTGAGTTATGTATGAGTAACATTTTGATAATATTAGCAGCAGGAAAGAGCAGTAGAATGAATTCTGAATATTCAAAAGCGTTGCACCAAGTGGGAAATCTTACTCTTTTAGAACATATAATTTCTAATGCAAAATTGCTGAGTCTAAAAAGCTTATCAATTGTTGTTAACAACTCCCTTCTAAAAGATTTAGAAAACTTTGATACTCTAAAAAGTATAATCGATCAATACAATATAAAACTAATAATTCAAGAAGATATTACAGGCACTGGCACTGCAGTTAAAATTGCTCTAGAAAATCTGGAGGAGTTATCTGATCAAGACATAGTTTTAATACAGTATGGAGACACTCCTTTTATATCTAGCGATACAGTTATGAAAATGACTGATTGTTTAAAGTATAATAATTTAGTTCTTCTTGGATTCAATAGTCAAGATGAACAATATGGAAGATTAGTAATTGATAATTACGGCAATGTTCAAAAAATCCTAAAAAATGGAGATAAAATGCTTCTTGCAAACTCTGGAATAATAGCTTCATATGCTAAAGATCTCTTTACCTTAGTAAAAGAAATAAAATTTAATAATTCGACCAATGAATATTGTCTTAATGATATAGTGCCCATTGCAGCAAACAATAACTTGAGTGTAGGTTATGTAGTTTCTGATGAAAGAGAAGCAATGGGAGTAAATAATAAGGAGGATTTGATTAAAGCCGAACACTATTTTCAAGAAAGAAGGCAGCCAACTTTTCTTTCATAATTACATTTTTTTATTCATTAATTTAAGTTGACATTTGTTTTATACTGGTTTTATAATACCTTTTGATTCTTACTTGTAAGATAATTGGTACGACAAATTTTCCTAGTTGTAGTGAGAGGGTATACATGGGGATATTAATAACAGGTGCTGCAGGTTTGATAGGGTCAACCTTGGTGAAAAAGTTAGAAAACCAAGGCCATGAAGTAATAAGCTGCGATATTAGATTTCACGATAATCCACTCAGTTTTTTTTCAGAAGATATAGTACCACTACTTGCTCAGTGTACAGGAATCATTCATCTGGCTGCAATTTCTAGAGTTATACATGGTGAACTTTATCCTACACTGTGTCAAAAGATTAATGTTGATGGTACAATGCGGTTTTTAGGGTTATGTAAGTCACTTCCAAATAAACCATGGTTTATATATGCAAGTAGTAGGGAAGTCTATGGAGAGCAGAAGGAACTGCCAGTTACAGAATCTGCTAGTATCGATCCAATAAATAATTATGCAAAAGGTAAAGCATTTATTGAGGAACAAATAACAAGTTCAAAAGATTTTAATGTAGCAATATTACGCTTTTCAAATGTATACGGTGGTTTACTAGATCATAACAGTAGAGTGATTCCTGCACTCTGTATTAATGCATTAAGAGGTGATCCAATTAAAATAGAAGGTAAAGAATGTGTTTTTGATTTTACCTATTTGGATGATGTTATAGAGGGTATATGCTTAACTGTTAAATATTTACAAAGCGAAAAATCTTCCCTTCCTGCTATTCATCTTACTACTAATAGCCCATGTACTTTAGAAAACTTAGCAAAAACAATATTAAAAGTCACGAAAAGTGATTCTAGAATTGATTTTTATCCTCCAAGAAATTTTGATGTAACTAAGTTCCATGGTGATTTTACTAGAGCTAAAGAGCTACTTGGTTGGTCTCCAAAACATTCATTAGAAGTAGGATTAAGTAAATTTATAAAAAGTCTACAAAACAATACACAAGAACATCCTAACAATATAGATATGGTAATATATGAAAATATTAAAAGTTATTCATGGTTACCCTCCTTATTATAGTGCTGGTTCAGAGGTTTATAGCCAAACTCTTGCTCATGAACTAGCAAATAACAATGAGGTACAAGTATTTACTAGGTATGAAAATAGCTTTTTACCTGATTTTTATTACACTACAGTCCTAGATCGTAGTGATTCCCGGATTTTACTGCATTTAATTAATATACCTACAGCTAAATATCGTTATAAATTTATCAATGAAGAAGTAAATATAAAATTTAAAAGAATAATAGATAACTTTCAGCCAGATCTTATACATTTTGGTCATCTTAATCATCTATCAATTACTTTACCAGAAATTGCTTTTAAAGAAAATATACCTACAATTTTTACGCTACATGACTTTTGGTTAATGTGTCCAAGAGGAAGGTTTATTCAACGTAATTCTGAAGATTTATTACAGCTTTGTGATGGACAAAAGGATCAAAAATGTGCAACCCAATGTTACAAGGGATATTTTACAGGAGATGAAGAATTCCTGAATTCAGACATAAATTATTGGGAACAATGGGTTGCAACTAGAATGAAGCACACAAGGAAAATAATAGACTATATAGATTACTTTATTTCCCCATCGAAATTCTTGATGGACAAATTTACTCAGGATTTTAATGTTCCGATAAACAAAATTTCTTATCTTGATTATGGTTTTGATCTCAATCGTCTTAAGAAGAGAAATAGAGTACAAGAAAAAGAGTTTATTTTCGGTTATATTGGTACTCATACTCCCGAAAAAGGTGTTGATCTATTATTGAAAGCTTTTTCTCACTTATCATCTAAAGCAAAACTTAGAATTTGGGGAGCAGCAAGAGAAGAAACTAAAGCTTTAAAAGCGATTGCCGATCAGTTTTCACCTGTTGTTAAAGAAAGAATAGAATGGATGGGAAGTTATGATAATAAGAATATAGTTACTGACGTATTTAATAAAGTCGATGCAATAGTCGTTCCTTCAATTTGGGGTGAAAATTCACCGTTAGTAATACATGAAGCACAGCAACTTAGAATACCAGTTATAACAGCCGATTATGGTGGCATGGCAGAATATGTAAGAGATGGACTATTATTTAAGCACAGAGATGCAAGTAGTTTGTCAGAAAAAATGCAAGTCCTATCTACAGATCAGGAGTTATATAATAAACTTACCCAAAAAAGGCCTTATACTGAAAATGGAAATATACCTTCTATAGGTGAGCATACTGAGAAACTTAACAAGATTTACCGTAATGCTATTGAAAAGAAAGGCAAATCAGTAGCTGTGAAACCTGGTCCTTGGAGAATTACTTTTGATACTAATCCAGATTACTGCAATTTTGCTTGTATAATGTGCGAATGTTTTTCACCATACAGCAAAGTTAAAGAAGAGAAGAAAGCTAAAGGAATAAAACCTAAGATACTGTCGATAGAAACTATCAGAAAAGTAATTAAGGAAGCAGCTGGCACACCTTTAAGGGAAATCATTCCTTCTACTATGGGTGAGCCTTTAATGTATAAAAGCTTTGACGAAATAATCAATTTGTGCCATGAGTTCGGCCTTAAGCTTAACCTCACAACCAATGGTTCTTTTCCCATTAAAGGAGCTAGAAAATGGGCTGAACTATTGGTACCAATTTTATCTGATGTTAAGATTTCCTGGAATGGGGCAACTAAAGAAACTCATGAAAGAATCATGAAAGGTTCAAAATGGGAAGTAGTGACAGAAAATTTAAAAACTTTCCTTGAAGTTAGAGATAAATACTTTAGCGATACAGGTGAAAGGTGTACCGTTACTTTACAATTAACATTTTTGGAAAGTAATTTACATGAACTCTATGACATAGTTAAGATGGCCATAAAAAATGGCATAGATAGAGTTAAAGGACATCATCTTTGGGCACATTTTGAGGAAATTAAGGATCTATCTATGAGAAGAGATGAGTTAGCAATTAGTAGATGGAATACAGAGGTGAGAAGGTTATATGAGCTTAGAGATAATATGCTATTACCAAATGGTAAAAAGATAAAATTAGAAAATTTTACAATTCTTTCTCAAGAAGGTATTAAGGATTTGGCTCCAGGTGGTCAATGCCCATTTTTAGGTAAAGAAGCATGGATAAACAATGAAGGAAAGTTTAGTCCTTGCTGTGCTCCAGATGAACTCCGTAAGACATTAGGAAATTTTGGTAATGTTAATGAGGTTAAACTCGAGGAAATATGGCAGAGTAGTGAGTACCTAAGCTTACAAAAGAATTATTTAAATTACAAATTATGCAAAACATGCAACATGAGAAAACCTTTGATCAATTAATCAAAGATAATCTTAGATCTATTAAAATTTCACCGTGTGAGAGCTTTCACGAATTACTAGGAAATCCTTTGTATGAAAATAGGTTTATAAAGGTTGGTAAATTTCATGAGCCCGGTCTTGCACCGGTTTATGATCAGACAGGTGCTTATCATATCAATGTAAGAGGAGAAGCAGTTTATCATAATAGATTTCTAAAAACTTTTGGATTCTACTTTAATAGAGCAGCCGTAGAAGATGATACAGGGTGTTACCATATTGATTCATTTGGATGTAGAGTATACAAACAGTCTTATCAATGGATTGGAAATTATCAGGAAGATGCTTGTGTAGTTAGAAGACATGATAAATGTTTTCATATTAATTTAAATGGCAACAGGATTTATCAGGAGGAATATGATTATGTTGGAGATTTTAAGGATGGTATCGCTGTAGTCTATAAGGATGGCAAAGCTACACATATTAATCATCATGGAAAGTTAGTACATAATAAATGGTATAAAAAACTTAATGTTTTTCATAAAGGGTATTCTATTGCAGAAGATCAACATGGTTGGTTTCATATAGATATTAATGGTGATCCTATTTACCAGCAGAGATTTAAAATGGTAGAAGCATTTTATAATGGGATGGCAAAAGTTGAAACTTTTGAAGGTGTGTTAGAACAAATCGATATTACCGGAAATGTAAAGTTTAGTATTTTTGATTTAGGTAAAGAATCTCAAGTGCATAGGATTTCTGCAGAACTTTCAGCCTTTTGGAAAACGTACCTAACAAGCGTTGCTATTGAACTTGATTTGTTAAATATTTTACCTGCAACTATGCCAGTTTTATCTAAAAAGTTAAACATTATCGTACCAAATCTAGAAAGGCTGTTAAGGGCGTTGTGGGAAATAGGGTTTATTGATTACGATAAGGACGAGGACTTATGGAAACTATCATCAAAAGGTAAGTGTTTTAAGGAAATACCATTTTTGCCAAAAGCAGCAACGATGTGGGCAAGAGTTGCCGCTGAAAAGAATTGGTTAAAGATTGCCGATATACTAAAACAGAAGTCCATCTCTTCATTTGAATCTTTTAAGGAAAGAGAAGCATCAGAAGATAAGAAAATAGTGTTTTACCAAGCATTGCTAGGATATTCTAGGTTTGATACTAAAGAGTTTAATTCTAGGATTAATATAGATGGTGCTAAGAATATATTACTATTTGGTGTACACTCTTTATTTCTTGCTTATTCTGATATACACAATAAAGGTTCTATAGGCCTATATAACAAACATAAAGTACCAAGACAGTTAGTAGAAAATTTAAAAGTCAAACTTATAACTCAGGAAGAACTATCAGTTACAAATTATGAATTAGGTGTCTTTTGCCGCTTTTTACAGCACTATGATGATGATAAAGTATTGTCTTATTTAAAATTGGTCAAAGGAATATCTCGTATTTTATTGATAGAAACTATTTTAGATTACCGCTCTCCAGCTGGAGGCTCTGTAGATATTAATGTCATGGTTGAAACAGGAGGTAAACTAAGAACATTAAGCGATTGGGAAAAAATACTCAAACAAGTAAAAGGATTCAAAATTTCTTCTGTTGTACCTTTAACAGATTACTTATCAGTTATTGATGTCAGGTGTTAATCACATGGAAACATTACAAAAAAATGGTTTTTTTATTATCAAAAATCTGGTTCCTTTAGAGCTAATAATTCAGTCTTTAAGTGATATAACAAATAAGATATCAGAGCTATCCCAAGAAATAAGTGTTTCAACTTCTGACTACTTAAACTGTACCGGCAGATGGGGCACGTCATCTCGAGTAACTAGAATTATCTCTCAAGCATTAGATAAAATTATTAAAAATTACCTTGAAAAGTCACTTCAGTGTCAAATACTGCAGAAAAAATCAAATGTTATATGTAAAACTGCTGATTTAATAGATGCAGTTCCCTTCCATCAAGACATCTCCTATAGTTTCAATGATCCTTACCACTTTTCTGTTTGGTTAGCTTTGAATAATGTCAGTGAAACTTCAGGTGCACTGCAAATTATAGAAAACAGTCATAAATGGGAAATACAGCCTTTAGTTGATTTTTGGTACCCATATTTTTTTGATCAGTACTCAAGTAATCGGGAAAATTACAAAATTAAGTCACTACCTATTTCAGCAGGAGATGCGATAGTTTTTGATTCCCGGTTATGGCATGGTAGTGATAAGAATACAGATGCTAAAGATAGATTTGCTTATGTAACAAGGTGGATTATAAAAGATCAAGACCTTCCCTTTGTGCCAAAACCTCAGCCTTCAGTTTTTGGTATACTCAATTGTGGTGAGTTAACAGAATCTATACTGAGAGAATGCTTGTCATTGTTTTGCTACCAGGAAAGTATAAAAGTAAAAAACATGGAAGAACTTATCAAGAGCTGGTTAGCCTTGATTACAGACACAACTACAAATATTTCTGAGATCGACACTACTGAGGCTAAGCGAAATTTATATAAGCTACTTATTCTCAATCAAGCATCAGCACTACATGATGCTGGAGACATCTCAGGAAAAATATACAAAAATTTATGGTTTTCACTACTTGTATTTCTCAATAAAAAAGTCAACGTAGTGGAGCTAGCATTATAAATGAACAGAGGTAGAGTTGATAGCTTCAAATGTGTATTGATGTTCATCTTGAATATAGTATCTAAATTCAAACTTAATGTACTTATAATGTCTTTAGTTGCCCTGGTGGTAGCTGTTGATTTGTCTTTTAGAAAGTATTTAGTAAAAAATATTCTAGATACAGCTGTAAAATATCAGGAAGGTAATGTAATTGAAAATCTTTTATTACCTGTAAGCGCTTATCTTGGTATGGCATTACTTATCACTACTGCTTTTAGATTCTATGGCTATTTTGTTGACATTCGAATGTTTACCTTAATGCGTCAAAAAATAGCTGATATGTCTTTTTGTAGGCTACTCCAACAAGACCATTCCTATTATCAGAACAATTTATCCGGAAGTTTAGTACATAAGGCCAGTAACTTAATGGATAGTGTAATAGAGTTAATAAGATTGCTTATAGATTGTTTTTTCGGTTACAGCATAGCATTAGTCTTAGCTATTTATACCTTATCATTAGTAAACATAAAATTTGCAATCGCTACATTCACTTGGGTAAGCATTTTTATTTTAGTATCGATTTTCAGCTTTCGTGTACTTACTGAACTAGCTGATAATTACTCTAAACAAAATTCACAAGTAATAGCTAGTATAGCAGATAGTATTTTAAATGTTATATCAGTAAGGCTATTTACTCAGCAAGCACATGAGAGACACAAATTTTTTCAAATATGCAAGAAAAGAACTATTGCAGAGAGAAAATTACAATGGGCATACTTTTGTCTTTGGTTTATATATGGCTATTCATTTGATATACTCCAAGCAGTAAACTTGTACTTTTTAATTTATGATTATCAATTGAACAAAATCGCAATAGGAGATATTGCTCTTGTACTTGGAATTAATATATCGATCATAGAATTTCTTAACCATCTAACTAGGAATCTTACGCAATTTTCTACTCATTTCGGCAAAGTTTCAGATGCATTGCCAATCTTGACTACTGTACCAGAAATTCAAGATAAGGAAAATGCTAAAGAATTAAATTTATTAAGTGGAAGAATAACGTTTAATAATGTTTCTTTTTCTTATGAAGGTCAGGAGCCATTATTTCAAGATTTCTCAGTTACCATTAATCCTTGCGAAAAGGTAGGCCTAGTTGGTTATTCTGGAGGTGGTAAATCTACTTTTATAAACTTAATTCTAAGGCTATTTGATGTGAAAAAAGGTAATATACAGATTGATAATCAAATAGTATCAGAAGTTACACAGAGTTCTTTGAGGCAACAAATATCTGTAATACCTCAAGACCCATTGTTATTTCATGATACTATTTTAGCAAACATCATATATGGTAGACTTCAATCCACTATCGAAGAAGTAATGAGAGCTGCAAAGCTGGCTGGTATTCACGATTTCATTATGACTCTACCAGATCAATATGGAACTACAGTTGGAGAAAAAGGCATCAAGCTATCTGGAGGAGAAAAACAAAGAATAATAATAGCAAGGGCATTTTTAAAAAACGCTCCAATATTATTTCTCGATGAACCAACTAGTCAGTTAGATTCTATAACAGAAAAAACAATTCAAATGAGTTTATTCAAATTGATGAAAAATAAAACTACGATTACTATAGCACACCGTATTTCTACACTTTTACACATGGACCGAATTCTAGTATTTAACAAAGGAAAAATTGTCCAAGATGGTAAACACGCTGAACTAGTTTCTAAACACGGTCTTTATAAAGAACTTTGGAATGCTCAAATTGGTTGTTTGAATGGAAAAAAATAAGATGGAAAAAATTATTGATCTGAGAAGTGACACTACAACTCTGCAGAGCTCCAACGTTATACATGCAATAAGTAATGCAACTGTTGGAGATTTTGCTTATGGTGAAGACAAAAGCTGTAATGACTTATCAGAATATTGCAAACAATTATTCAAAGTAGAAGAAGCATTATTTGTAACCAGCGGTATGCTTGCAAATAGATTAGCCATTGCCAGTCAAACAAGTCCTGGTGATGAACTAATAACTCATTATAATTATCACGTTAATTTTTTCGATAGCGCAGGCAATGCAAAAGTAAATAATATTGTATTTAATTGTATTAGAAATAATAGCGGAATCTTAGATGTTGATGAAGTAGAATATGCTATTAATTCTAAGCCGAGGTATAAAATTTTCGCTCAGGTGAGTCTTGTTTCTATAGAAAATAGTATAAATGGGTTTAATGGTAAAATTTATCCTTTTGAAAAACAAGTCGAGTTATATCACTTTTTAAAAGCTCACAATGTAAATCTTCATTTAGATGGTGCAAGAATATTTAATGCTCATATCGAAACAAATATTGCTTTAGCAGATTATGCTAAATATGTTGATACAATGAGCTTTTCTTTTACCAAAGGACTTGGAGCTCCTTTTGGTTCAATGCTTATGGGTAAAAGAGAGATAATTGAAAGGGCTAAAAAGCTACAGGTTTGGCTAGGTAGTGGTTATCATCAGATAGGGTATTGTGCTAATGCAGCAAAATATGTACTACAGAATAATATCTCTAGGCTTAAAGAAGATAATAAGCTTGCTAAATTATTTGCAGATAAGATTAAAGAAATTCCACATGTAAAGCTGATACTACCTTATCCAGAAACTAACATAGTAAGCTTTAGTATAAAAGCACTAAATGTAACTAATGAGGTTTTCTTGAGTAAGTGCCAAGCTTATGGTTTATTGCTTTTTCCTTGGTTCGAGTCTCATATAAGAGCAGTTACCCATCTTGGCACAAAGGAAACAGACATCATGAAAGCTGCTGAAATTATAAAGGAGGTTGTGTTAAATTTAATATGAGAATAAAAATAGATTTCTTTAGCGATTCAAACACTGACCCTTCAGCCAAAATGAGGGAAGCGATGGCTAAAGCAAAAGTTGGAAACGAAGCTGCATGTGAAGATCCAACTGTGAACGAATTAGTGGCAACCGCATGTAAAATATTAGGTAAACCTGCAGGAATCTTTTTGATTTCAGGAACGATGTCCAATGTAATTGCTTATAAAGTACACATTCAAAGACCTGGTGATTACTTGCTGCTTGATGAAACTTCACATCCGCTCATAGTACAATCTGGCTTGATCGCAGCCCAGGCACATGCCACTCCTTTGCCAATCAAAGGTACGAGAGGAATATTTACTGGAGAACAAATTATTGAGTTTATTACTCGTCCTAGTTTAAGAAATATTCCGAGAGTTGGGCTTGTTTCTATCGAACAAACGACTAATTTTGGTGGTGGAGCTGTGTGGCCTTTAGAATATATTCAAGAGATCTCAAGTCTCTGCAAAGAGAATGACGTATTCACTCATTTAGATGGAGCAAGACTGTTCAACGCTTGTGCTCATACTAAAATATCTCCAAAGGAGTATGCAAGTTATTTTGATTCGGTATTCATTGATTTTAGTAAAGGATTAGGTGCTCCAATGGGCGCAATATTGCTTGGAAGTGAAGAGTTTATTGAAAAAGCTTGGTACTATAAGTTTCAAATTGGCGGAGGTATGCACCAAGCTGGCATTATTTCAGCTGCATGTTTATATGCTCTACATAATAATGTAAATTCTTTAGAAGAAGATCATAAAAAAATGCAGCACCTTATAGAAGGCCTAGACTCCATAGATCAAGTTATAATTGATATCGACCTGTATAAAACTAATATAGCGTATTTTTCATTACGTACTAATTGTATATCTACTCAAGAATTAATAAACGTACTAATGAAAAATTATGGAATTAGAATGGCTAACATCAAAGGTAAAATCAGAGCTATAACACATAGAGATATAAGCTATGAAGATATTAATACTACTGTATCTGCTATAAGAAAGATACTAAGTAATTTTCTGCACTAATTGTTTGCAAACTTCTTGTCAAATAATATTATACCAATATAGTATTATGCTAGCATCTGCATAGAGCTATTTGGGAATAGGTGTGAACTTTGTCTTCTTTCAATATTTACTATTCTTCTGTGGATATATGCTGCTTTATTTATCAAGACAAAGTATACCAATTGCTCTACCACTGTTAATAGATACTGACCATGTAAAATTAAGCTATTTTTTTGCCTGCTTTTCTTTTTTTTATGGAGTATCAAAATTTGTTAATGGAATAATCATGGACTCCAAAAATAATCCATTATTTATGTTTGGGCTATGCAATATTGCAACTGGATTATTAACCATTGGTATAACTTTATCATATAATAATCTAACTTTATTACTGTTAACATTAATATTATTAGCTTGGACACAAGGGTTAGGTTGGCCAGCTATTACCAAGTTTATGGTTACAAACTCTAGCATCTCTTCAATTGCATCATCATGGGGAGTTATGAGCTCATCTCAGCAACTTGGTTCTTGTATTACTTTAATTGTATTACCAAGTATAATCAAAATATATGATGCAAAGAGTGCATTTTTGTACTCTGGTCTCTTATGCTTACTTTTTGGAATTTACATAATATTAAAAGCATATCACAAAGAAAGTGCCAACTTTACTACCTATTATAAGGTGCAGAAATCTCAGATAGGTATCAAAGTGAAAAGTTCCATATGGTTTCTATGTTGTGCTACTTTTTGTGCTTATATTATAAAAATGGGAATCTTTTTTTGGTTTCCTATAATTTTAAGGGATAAATTACAAATTTCTCTTGTACAATCCTCACTAATAACAGGCGTATATGATTTAGGTGGAATCCTTGGAACTTTAATCACAGGAAGAATTAGTGATATGTACTTCTTTCAAAATAGAAGCTTGCTGGCATTACTTTACATGTTGGGTATAGCACTCACTTTTATTGTAATGAATTTTGGTCAAAACATAATTCTTATGAACCTTGGTGCAATCTTATCAGGATTCTTTATATTTGGAACGCAAGTACTGACAGGTGTTATAGCTGTAGAAATTGCTCCACAAAATAATGTATGTGCAATTGTAAGCTTAACAGGATTATTTGGGTATATTGCAAGTTCAATATTTTCATGCGTGCTCTTAGGAGTACTTGTTAAGCACTGTGGTAACAGTATTATGTTTTCATTTTTTTCCATTTGCTCTGTTGTTGCACTCGTTTGCTTTTCCATATTATCAAGCAAAGACCTTAAAAAACTAAGTAAAGCGGTGTAGAAAACATTTCTCAACAGTTAAACTTTGTAGATAGATTTTTTACCCAAGGAATAAACATGGTAACCATATCTTAGTAACAGCTCGTTATCTAATAAATTACGGAAATCAAAAACATTAGGTGCAGCCATAATACTCTTTAAACTTGCAAAATCTTGATTTTTAAATTCTTTCCACTCCGTTAACAATAACAAGGCTTCCGCGTCCCTTGCAGCCCCTATAGCATTATCCGCGTACTCTATATCCTTTAGAACTTGCCTAGCATTATCCATCCCCATTGGGTCATATGCAGTAATTTTAGCCTTGTTATTCACTAACAATTGTGCAATATCTATAGATGGGCTATTTCTTACATCATCAGTACCAGACTTAAAAGTTAGCCCCCATATCGCTATTTTTTTATTTTGGACTCCATTTAATAGATATTCTACCTTTTTAGCAATGTTTGTTATATGATTATAGTTAGATTCCTTAACTGAATTTAAAATTTGTAGCTTGACATTGTGATCTTCAGCAAGCCTTATTAAGGCCGATAAATCTTTAGGAAAACATGATCCTCCAAATCCTGGACCAGCTTTGAGAAACTCCTTACCTATTCTATGGTCCATTCCCATACTGTTAGCTAAAAGGTCAATGTCTGCTCCTAATAGCTCACATAAACCTGCCATCTCATTGATAAAAGCAACCTTTGTTGCTAGAAAAGCATTAGAAGCATATTTAATCATTTCAGCAGTAACTGTATCAGTGACCATTAACGGAATATTCTTATCTATAAATGATTTATATATAACTTCTAGTTTTGCCCTAGCTAGCTTAGTTTTTACTCCTATTATTATCCTATCTGGGTATAAAAAATCTGATACTGCAGAGCCTTGCTTGAGAAACTCTGGATTAACCCCCAAATCAAAGTTATAGCCCTTATTAGATAAATAATTATATATATTTTCTGCAGTACCAGGAGGAACAGTTGACTTTATCACTATTAAGCAATCTTGATTAACTCTCTCAGAAACTTCACTTACTGCATTATATACATTCTTTAAATTTGCATTTCCTAGGGAGTCTGATGGAGTATCTACAGTTATAAATACTACTTCTGTATTGGGATTTATTTGAAAATACGAATCGAAAAATCTTATCCTTTGTGACTTTATATTATTCTCTAAATAATCTGCTAATCCAGGTTCATATAGAGGAATGTTCCCTGATTTCAAAAGTTCAATCTTCTCAGTATTTATGTCAATGCAATCAACTTTATGGCCCTGCTCCGATAACATTGTACCAGATACTAATCCTACATACCCTACTCCTATAATAGTTATGTGCATTTTATTATCACCTTAAAAATATAGCTTAGCATCTAAAATAAATACCATTAACAATTATAAACTTTTGTTGTTACATTATTTTTCTTAATTGCCTTACCTTCCGAATAAGCTATAAATAAGGTTGATGGTATTAATATCAAAGTACCATATAAAGCACTTTTATCAGGTAATTCATTAAATATAACATATGCTACTATTGCAGAAATTATTAGTTCTATGTATCTATACGGTGCAAGTGCAGTAGCATCAGTAAGAGCAAAAGCTTTTAACATGAAGAACAGAATTAGGTTTGAACTTATTCCTAAAATCAGCAGTAATATTAATTCTGACAAGGAAGGCATATGCCAATAAAATAACAAAGGTGGAGTAGAAAAAATAGTTGTCGTTAGAGCTGAATAAAATAACATACTTATTACTGACTCTTTTATTACAAGTTTCTTATTAAGTATGTCTAATATAGCAAAGATTAATGCAGATACAATAAAAATAAGAATTTTAGGATTAAAATCTTCACTATGAGCTTTGGTAGTAATAGCAATACCAACAAAGCCAATAACAGTTACTATCCATCTTTGCCAAATTATATTTTCGTTTAGCAAAGGGATTGCAAGAAGTATAACAAATAATGGTATAGAAAAACTTATAATCGTTGCAGTTACTATGGGGAAAACAGTCAACCCGTAAGTCCATAAGGTCATTCCACAAAACAACAACCCACCCCTGGTTATTTGAGTAGATATTTGACTTGTTTTAAAAGTTTCTATTCCATAGTAAAACATAAAAGGTACAAGGGTAATAGTGGTAAACAGAAAGCGGAAAAAAATTATTTCAAAACTCTGAAGATGTAAACTTAGATATTTTGATATAGTATCATTAGCTACACTACTAAGTAAGCTAAGTATAAACCAGATAACCCCAAACAAATAAGCTCTCAATCTGTAATCCATAAAGCTTCTGATTTAATAGATACGATGTACTCATATAATTTTACTACAAAACTAATAATATAAAAGTTTTCTGATGTACGTCCCCAGAATGTGATCGTAAGGGTTCATTATAAATAATTCGGGAAATTTCGTCTCTTTAGACATATTAAGAGCTATGTAACGAACGTTTATGGGAACGTTCAAAAAAGTGTGTCAAACCGAATTTTCAATTCAACTCAATCTTTAATCTACCAGGGAAAAAAATATCGAGTTGAGATATAGATAATGCCCAATCATGTACAGGCATCGTCCATTTCTCCTCGACCTTTCTTATAGCACAATATACCAGCTTGTACAAGGCATTTATGCTGGTGAATGCGCCTTTGGTCTTGGTAAATTTCCTAATTTGCCTGTGTAGCCCCTCGATGGGATTAGTGGTATAAATTAGCCTTCTAACAGGACCTGAATACTTGAAGTAACCAGATAAACTTTCCCAATTGTTCTGCCAAGATTTCACAACTAATGGATACTTTTCGCCCCATTTTTCCTCCAGCTCAAGCAAATAATTTTCTGCAATTTCTTTACTTGTAGCGCGGTATATTTTTTTCAAATCATTCATGAAAACTTTTACATCTTTGCTTGATACGTATTTCAGAGAGTTCCGTATTTGATGCACTACACATAGCTGTACTTCCACATTAGGAAATACGCTATTTATAGCTGCAGGAAAGCTTTTTAGGCCATCGACACAAGCTATCAAAATGTCTTCTATTCCTCTCTCTTTCAAGTCATTTAATACGCCTAACCAGAAGCTAGCTCCCTCGCTTTCTGCTAAGTAAAAACCCAGTACTTCTTTTCTGCCATTTTGGTCTATTCCTAATATGTTATACATGCACTTACTTACACAGCGACCGTCTTCTTTTACCTTAAAAAACATCCCATCCATAAATACTATTGGATACACTGATTGCAGTGGACGGCTACGCCATTCATTGATTATAGGTAGTAATTTATCTGTAATTCCAGATATCTCTGCTGCAGATATTTTATGGTCATAAATTTCTTCCACATATGATGCTATATCTCTGTATCCCACACCACTTGCAAACATGTTCAAGACCTTTGTTTCAAGTTCTGTTGTTTGCCTTTTTTTCACTATCTGTGGTTCAAAACTTCCCTCTCTGTCTCTTGGTGTCAATAGTTCAAATGAACCTGCACTTGTTTTCAAAGTTTTTCCATTCCTTCCGTTTCTACGATTGTTTTCTTCGCTTTCAGTAGATAAATGATGTTCTATTTCACCCTCCAAGCTTGCTTCAAGTAGCCTTTTTACAAATGGCGTTAATGCACCATCTTTTCCCATTAATGGTCTACCTTCTCGTATAGACGACAAGATATTTGTTTCTAATTCTTTATAATCTACCAAACCAGTAGTTCTATCTGCTATTCTTTGACTCATGTCAAACCTCCATTTTTTTATCTCAATTATATTTTACTTCTCGGTTTGACACAGTTTATTTAACCATACGCGTCAAGTTAAGGAAATACTGTCAAATATAGCAACATTTAAAGAGGGTATTTTATTTGTTACATTTATTTTTTAGGAAATTCTTGCCTAAAATAATGTAAATTATTAACTTAACTGCTTAATATTTAAAATAGTTTTTTACCATTTTCTTCCCTCCTTATGTCACTTTTCCTTAACTTGACGCGTATGGTTTATTTAACACTCCCACGTTTATATTGTGAGTAATAGTAAGGCTCAAGGTAAGGAAAATGCTAGTGAGGTAAAGTAGAATAACGTTGATTTGATAATTTAAGCTCATTCCCTCTTGCTACATCTCTCTTTAAATATCTCCTCTTTTGCAGCAGGTCTATAGAATTATACAGAGTATTTTATCTTCCAATACAGGCAATCTTGACGTTCTTCCATGGCATTTCTTCTGTTCTTGAACTTTTTCCCACTCTGGGCGCACTTTTTCTACAATCTTTTCAAATTCTTCTATTTTCAAACCTGTTACATCTCGAAAATTTCTCGGATGTTCTTTTAGATTATGGTAGTTTAAGCTCATCTTCCCTCTCTATTCTCTTGCTATACCTCCCTATTTTATAACCATTCCCACTCTTTTGCAGCAGGTTTAAAGAAATACTAAAGGCAAAAGATACGCTTGCGTAGTTCGAAAGCTTTCTATAGGATAAGTCTCACCTGATTTACAAATAGAATTGTTATGTTAGATGTTTGCTATTTATTCTTAAGCTCATTTTAACAGCATTTTGCTTTTTTTAGTATGTAGGGGTTTTCTAGGAATTATCCTATTGAATTCTATGATATTATTTTTTGTAACATTGTTATACATATCATATCAATAAGAGTATTTATCCTTGTTTTTAATCTCTGCAGATTTAACAACAAAATTCAGTAAAAAACTCAGGTATATATTGGCAGATTACATAAAATTATAGCGGCTGCATGTCTTTTTTATTTTTTCTACATTCAGCCAAATCGCGCTTGTTAGCACATTATCAATTTACATTATTAAAACTCGCTATACGGGGATTCTTTTGCCTTTTTTCTTCATTTGGTGAATTTCTTAATACTTGTAACTAAAGCTTCAGGCCAGCACTTGATGCTGGAATCCAGAAATCTTTTGAGCACAAAAGTTATGCTAGGTTTTGTTGGTAAGAAACCAGTGTCAGCTACTCGGATGACACCAAAGGGGCACTTGGATAGAGGCTGCTTGAATAACACCATCATAAGGTGAACCAGTGTCAAGCACTGGAATGACAAGGAAAGGGCTACTTGGATGACAAGAAAAAGGACGCTGATATGACACCAAAGAGGCTGACACCACCATAAAGTAAATTCCACTAACACTATAGGAGACTAACATGAACTTTTTAAAATTTATCGAACTATGCTTTCAAACGGTGATGCCGGGATGTGAGTATAACAATTATCAGTATATAAAAATTATAGCAGACAGGCTTGAAGCAGCAAGCACTGGTGAAGTGAAGCGAATAATATTCAATATGCCTCCGCGCTCGATGAAGTCTATGTGCGTGAGTGTTGCATGGCCCGCATGGATACTTGGTAATCAGCCAACCGCAAGAATAATAGTTGCAAGCTATTCTCAGCGGCTTAGCGAAAAGCATTCGCTTGACACCAGGTGCGTGATGCAGTCTAGTTGGTATAGAGTGCTATTTCCAGAGGTAGAACTATGCAAAGACCAGAACACTAAATATAAATTTCAAACAGTGCAGAGAGGATGTAGGATTGCAACATCTGTTGGTGGAACACTGACTGGTGAAGGTGGAGATTTTATCGTCGTGGATGATCCACTGAGTTCCTCTCAAGTATAATGCACCCATTTGTCTAGACCATTTTTTTCAAAGTGATCCGATTTTTAAAATGAATATGTTGATAAATACGTCGACACACATTTAAAGTATTTATCAATATATTCATTTACTGTTTATGATAATAAAGATCAGCAGGAACTTTATAATGTAGAGTCTGATGTCGCCTTCTATAGTTATACCAAGCAACAAAATCATTTATTATAAGATTTAAATCTCTGATACTATTTGGTCTATAATAATATATAGCTTCTTGCTTTAAAGTTCTCCATAAGCGCTCAACAAATATATTGTCGAAGCAACGTCCTTTATGGTCCATACTGATTTTAATATTAGCACGCTCTAATTCCATAATAAAGTTGTAGCTAGTAAACTGCACCCCCTGATCACTATTAAAAATCTCAGGTTTACCTTGTTTTAGAGCTTCTTTGAGAGTATAAAGGCAAAATCCAGCATCGAGATATGGTGATAATGAATGAGCAATAATATAGCGACTATACAAGTCCATTATTGCCACAAAATAGATAAACTTACCTTCTACCATAATATATGTTATATCAGTAGCCCATACCTGATTAACTCTACAAATAATCAAATCTTTGAGTAAATAAGGATATATTTTATGCTTTTTTTCTTTAATACTTGTATTACATCTTTTTCTACAATACAGCCCACTAATCTTCATTTTTTTCATAATTCTTAAGATTTTTTTGTGATTGACTACTACTCCACTCGCTATGATTTCAGCAGTAATTTTACGATATCCATAACGGCAATCAGAAGCCAAATATACTTCTTGAATCAAATTTGCTACTTCACTTTCGTTATTAATTATAGGCCTATAATATAGGCTAGATCTGCAAATCCCCAATAAATCAGCCTGTTTCCTAATTGACAGATCAGAATCTTTTTCTATAAACCTTACTCTATCTTTTTTGCTTATTTCAGTAATTTTTTTTTCAAATAGCTATTTTCCACTGTCAATTCTCCTATTACTTTATGTAAACTTTCTATTTCTTGCGCTAAGATTCTTTGTTTTCTCGCACTTTCACTTTCTTCAACAAATAGGTCTTTTAACCTTGCCAATACTCTATCACGCCAATCATATAGATTTGTTGATGGTATTTTATATTCACTACATATCTCAGCTGTGCTTTTTTGATTTTTTATTGCTTCCAAAGCTATCTTTGCTTTTAACTCTGGTTCATATTTTTTTGTCGCCATACTTTTACCCCTTTACCTTCCTACTCGGATCAACCATTTTTTTTTGGTCTAGTTTATGGGGTGCATTATAGATTTTACTTTGAAGATCTATGCAGCAACAGCAGAAGCACTGGGGAAATTTGAGAAGAGATTTAAGTTAGAAAAAGTAAAGATTGCTGAAGCTAAAGAAGGAAAAATGACTCTTGTACTTGAAGGTATGTATCTTTCAGAAGGCAAGTTCATAAATATTAGTGGAGTAGTTGTTTAGAAATGCAAACATCTAATATTATTGAAAAACTAAGCTATGAGGAAATATTTTCGAGAATGAAAGAAGAGTTAGTAAATCGAGACACAAGTTTTACAGCATTAGTTGAAAGTGATCCAGCGATAAAGATTCTGGAGGTGGCAGCATGGAGAGAGTTGTTACTCAGAGAAAGAATAAATGAAGCTGTAAAAAGTAATTTACTAAAATTTGCAACGGGAGAAGATCTTGGTAATTTAGCTGAATTTTATGGAGTAGAGAGAGAAAAAGAAGAAGAGGACGAACGATTTAGAAAAAGAATAAAAGCAAAAATAAAAGGCTGGAGTACAGGAGGAAGTAAAGAGTATTATCGTTATCAGGCACTGTCAGCAGATAGTAGAGTAAAAGATGCATTAGTAGAATCACCTATACCAGGGAAAGTACAAATTTCAATCTTATCAACACAATTATCCACAACTGGCATAGTGTCAGAAGAACTACTAGAAATTGTAAAAAAGCAGGTTACTAGAGATGATATAAGGGTTTTAACAGATACGATAACAGTAATTGGTTGCAATATTACGGAAATAGATATTCACAGCAGAATGAGCATGAGTCCTGTAATATCAGAGGAAGAAATCAAGAAGCAGTTTATTAAGAAGTTTGAATTAGCAAAAAGATTAGGGTGGAGTGTAACAAGATCATGGATAATAGCGAATCTATTTGTAGATGGTGTAGAAAATGTGGAATTGATCGAGCCAAGAGAGGATGTTGTGGTTCTGGGAAATGAATCTGCAAATTTGAAAAATTTAAAGATTGAGTGGAATTAATGTTATTGCCACCAAATGCAACAAAACAGGAAAAAGCGCTAGTAGATGCGATAGATTATAAGGTTGATCCAAGCTGTATTAGAGGATTTAAATTTAGATTGGAAGAAGAAACATTGCCGTGGATAATAGAAGAATATGGTTTAGAAGAAATACTACGCTGGGTAAAAGATAGAAGAAAAGCAGTAGTAGAAGGAGTAAAATTTCAAAGACTGCGAGGAACACCTAAATCACTTAAAATAGCACTCAAGTGGGCAAATATAGAAGACATTACAATCATCGAAGAACCACCCGGTAAACACTTTTTTGAGTTGCAAGTAGGGATAAAAGAGGTACCAAATGACTTCTTCGTAGATGCAGTAGTAGAGCTGGCAAAACTATCACTGCCTGTAAGATCGAGGTTGATGAGGATTTTTAACGATTATTATAATGCGCAGAGATTTATATTGGATGAGAGTTTATTTGGAGATCTTCTTTCTGATTATTCAGGAGTAAAAATAGAAAAAGATGGACCAGTGTTATCATTTGGAAGAGTAAATTTTTTCAGGTCTAGTGGTCCAGTTATTAGAATTATAGAAAACTATCTACGCGATCATTATGAACGAGCTTTAAGCAATGATATATATCGCCTAGATGTAGCAATCCTTGGAGAAACAGAGCCTCACACAAAGAATTATAACGGTATTTATGAAAGAAATCATTTGTGGTACAACTTAAAAGCACTATATCCATTACCACAGAGTTTATTACCATCGATTAAATTTGCAAAAGCGCAGATAGTATTATCAGACAGTTGGGATTTAGGAGACATAAATACGTGCTTTCCAGTTAGTAGCGTAGAAGAAAGAGGAAATAAATTTGTATTGGGAAGCGATAAACTTTCAGGGCAATATTGGAATTTAAAACACAAGCCAATTTTAGAAAGATTTAGCGTTACTCACAACTATAAAGTAGAAAATTATACAGATCAGAAGGTCAGAAAATATGTTTTAGCAGAACACAACGTTTACTATAAAAACGATTTAGATTCAGAGCAAAAAGACTCAATACACGAATTAGAAAAGCACATTTTAGTATTTTACCCGGGAGTACTGAAGTGGCATGAACATCGACATTTGCACAGAAGTTGGAAAGATAGTCGAATAATATCTCTAATAAGTTAAGCACTTATATTTAGATCATCATATATTATATTAATAATAGGTAAAAGTGTATGAAATAAAAAGAAAAGGACTTGCTTTCTCATGCTAAAAAGGACATGACTTGAATAGCAGCAGGTAAATATAAGAAATTTGTCTGGCGCTAGAAAAGCTAATTTTGTGAGGTATGAAATGAGTTTTAGCAAGAGTAAGTTTTTTAAAGAAGTATCAAGTAACGGGTTTAAAAACATTAATAAAAGAAATGAAGAAGGAGAGACGATCTTGCATCAAGCAGTAGAAATCTCCGATTACACAACAGTGAGGTTATTAATAAAAAAAGGGGCAGAGGTAAATGCAAGAGATAAAAATGGTTATACACCACTACACTGTGCAGTATTTGCAAAAAGCTTAGAAAATGTAAAAGTGCTGCTAAGGGAAGGAGCAGAAGTAAATGCCACTCAATATGTCAGTGGATGTACGCCATTGCACTCTGCATGCAAAATAGGAGGAGCAGGAGTTGAAATAATAAAAGAGCTAGTAAAAGCGGGAGCTGAAGTTAATCAACTGAATAAATATGGTGCAACACCAATGTATTACATCTGGGAAAGTGAAAAGTATTCTCTGTGTGATAGCAAAGAAAGTGAAAAGGCAAGCAAATTTTTGAGAGAAAAAGGAGGAGTAATAAAAAATAGAGAACTGACATGCTATGGAATAGAGAGGCTAGTGGGAGAAATAGCAGACATGTTGAATGGGAGTTATTTGCCGGAGTTAAAAATAATAGAGATAGAAGAAATAAGGAAGAGAGACAAATCACTGATAAAGGAAGAATGTAAAAATTTAGCAAGCAAAATAATGAGCCAAGTGAACGAAATGATAGATGAGGTAGCGAAAAGGAAGGTTTAAAAGAGGGATTTAAATTTAAAGAAAAGGTGAGGTGGATTATGTTAAAGCTTGGCAAATTTAATAAGTCAGCAAAAGAATTATTAGAGAACTCATATGAAAATATTTATGAAAGAGACGAGAAGGAAAGAACAGCTCTGCATTATGCAGTAGACGCAAAAACAGTGAAGTTATTAGTTGAAAAAGGAGTGAATGTGAATGCAGCAGATGTGAAAGGATACACAGCACTGCACCTAGCGGTAACGGAGAAACGTCTAGAAATCGTGAGGGAATTGATAAAATCAGGAGCAGACGTAAATGCTGAGGAATATGGAAATAAATGCATACCTCTACACCTTGCGTGCATGGTAGGTGAAAAAAAAATAGTGGAGGAGCTGGTAAAAGCTGGAGGAGAAATAGAGCAAGCGGATAAATTTGGAATGATAGCGATGGATTATGCGAAAAATAGCAAAGAAATAGCCGAGGTATTAAAGAAAGAAACAGAGAAAATGGAAAGTTTGTTAAAAAAATAAGAGTCGTATCAGAAAGCGCAACAGCAGTTGGTAAAGGAAGGGCTAGACCAAATTTGAAGGCTGTAGCTGATAAAAGTTGGTCTTTTTCATAAGAGTAAATGGATTGATGGAAAAAAGGAGTGGTAAGGCTCCTTGCACTACAAAAACATTTGCAGGAGAAACTATGAGAAAAAGAACATTAACTTGCCGATACGAGCCAGATGAATTAGCGGAACAACATCTAGCAGACGCCTATGAGCTGTTACTAAGGTATGCGGTAAAAAGAAACAATGAAAAGGAGATAAAGAAAAATGATAACAGTGGCCTTATATGCAAGAGTTTCATCGAAGAGTCAAGCGCAGAACAATACAATAGAGAGTCAAATTGCCGAGCTCAAGCATAGAATTGCTGCAGATAAGCATGAGTTACTGAATGAGTATGAATTTAAGGATGATGGGCTTAGTGGGTGGAGTTTAGAACGTGAAGGTTTAGATGCATTACGTGATAAAGTAGGAGAAGATCAAATTGATAAAATTTATATTCATTCACCTGACCGACTATCAAGAAAATCTGCACATCAAATGATACTACTTGATGAATTTGAAAAAGCAGGAGTAGAAGTAATATTCTTAAATCATAAGACTGAAAATAATCCAGAGTCTAAATTGTTATTGGGAATGCAAGGATTAGTGGCAGAATATGAGTGTACAAAGATTATGGAACGTAGTCGTAGGGGAAAACTCCATAGAGCAAAAAAAGGCTGTGTAAGTGTAATTGGCATTGCACCTTTTGGTTATAATCGTATAAAGCATGTAGATAGAGAAAAGACAAAGTTTGAAATAAATGAAGAGGAAGCAAAAATAGTAAAGCAGATATTCATGTGGGTAGGGCAAGAGAGAATAAGTATAAGGGAAGTGATACGTAGACTAAGAGATAAGTCAATTAGAACAAGAACTGGAAAGAAGGTGTGGTGTCCAATAATAATTTGGAAGGTGTTAAGAAATCCAGCATATAAAGGACAAGCAGCGTTTGGTAAATTAAAGAGGGTTGAAAAAAGAGAAAGAAATAAACAAAAGGTTTCTATCTGTCGCACAGATGAGGACAGCTGGATTTATATACCAGTACCAAAAATAGTTGATGAAGGGTTATTTAATAAAGTACAAAAGCAACTGGATGAAAATAGAAAAAGAGCAAGGATGCAGAGAGAGGGAGGAAAAAAGAAATACCTATTACAAGGTCTAGTTGTGTGTCAAAACTGTGGATATGCGTATAGTGGTGCACAATGTGGAGTTGAGGGAAAAAAGTTTAGCTATTATCGCTGTAGTAGTACTATACGTATTACTGATGGTAGGGAGAAGTGTACTAATAAATTGGTCCGTACAGATATGTTAGAAACAGCTATATGGGAAAAGGTGAAAAATTTACTAAAAAACCCAGAGATAATAAAAAATGAGTATCACCGTAGAATTGCAGAAAATAAAAATGATGAATCATCAGATAAGAAGCTTGCAAGAAGAGAAAATCAAATAAAACAAGGCATCGAAAAGTTAATGGAAGACTATTATAGTCAAGAAAATGTAGGAGATAAAGGATATATAAGTGAGGAAGAATTTAAACAGACGATGAAAAGAATGAGGGAACGCTTAAGAGGGATAGAAGAAGAGAAGAAAAAGGTAGTTGATCAAAAAGCGATAGAGAAGGGAATGAACCTTATCATCAACAGTATAAAGAGTCTTTATTCCAGTGTAAAATCTAATTTGGAACAGCTAGATTGGCAAACTAAGCGTGGCATCATTAAAGCATTAGTAGAACGAATTCAGATTGGTTATGACCAGGTAGAAGTGGCGTTTAGAATAGAAGAACCAGCACAGGATGGAGAGATTTTTAATTTGCAACATTGTACTGGACGTCATGATAAGGGAGTTGGGGAAATTTGTAAAGTAATCTTTTTCGTTTGTATTCCCTTATGCTTGAGATAACTCCATGTAGGTTCATGGATCTCCTTACTCTTTATTTCCATGAATTCCCTTTGAAGTTGAATATTGAAAATTAACTGGAGAATTGTGAATTACTTTGTATATGTCATAACAAGCCATGGCGCTCTCAGCAAAACCATTTAGTATCAATTTTAGTTTGCCTGGATAAGTAGCTATATCTCCGATTGCATATATTCTATCTCTACTAGTTCTAAGCGTAGCTGAATTAACAACTATGCGGCTATGTTCTAACTGTATACCCCAATTGTTTATTGGACCAAGATTCATTGACAGTCCAAAAAATGGCAGCAAAAAATTAGCGGATATTTCTTTTTCTTCCTTAGAGGCAATGTTTTTTACTATCACTGCTCTCAACTGCCCATTACCTCCTGCTAGTTCGTGTAATTGATATGGCACTACCAGTTCTATCTTTCCATCATTTTCAAGTGATTCTAATTTATTTCTAGTTTCAGGAGTGCAGCGAAATTCCTTTCTCCTATGTATCACATAAATTTTCTTCGCAACCTTAGAAAGTTCTACAGTCCAATCAGCCGCAGAATCACCCCCCCCTGCAATGACTATAGTTTTATCCTGAAAATCAGAAATCTTATTTACGCTATAAAACACAGATTTATTTTCATATTCTAATATACCACTTAAGGGTGGACGATTAGGCTCAAACATTCCGTTACCTGCAGCAATGATAACGGCTTTGCATTTTACCTCTGTACCTATGTTCGTTATGATAGTAAAGTTTTCACCTTCGTTATTTGAAATCTTTTCCACTTTTTGACTTAAATGGTAAACAGGCTCAAACGGTGAAGCTTGCTCCATTAACTGCTCAATTAATTTTTGGGCAGTAATTACAGGATAACCAGGTATATCATATATTGGCTTTTCTGAGTAAAGAGCTGTACATTGTCCCCCTGCTTGATCCAAAACATCTATTATATTACATCTCATATCAAGCATTCCCGCTTGAAAAGCAGTGAATATTCCAATAGGCCCTGCACCTATTATTACTATATCGGTTTCCATATTCAGATGGTGATCTATTTATAGATATTAGCTTTCTTTGCTAACAAGGTCAATTTACAAAGGGATGTATTTTTAAAAGATGTGGCTAGATTAGACAAGATTTCCAGCGTTACGAACCATCTAAATAAGCTCTAAAAATTAACTAACATTTTAAATCTGAGAAGTAAGTGCGGACGGAATGGGATTCGAACCCATGGTACGTTTCCGTACGTCAGTTTTCAAGACTGGTGCCTTAAACCGCTCGGCCATCCGTCCACCTCTTTTTTACCACAATATTTAATTTCAAGCAATCTATAAAAATCTTACTTGCCTACACAAAAGCTACTAAACACACTATCCAATATTTCCTCAACATTAATAATTCCAATTACTGCACCAAGTTCAAATGCAGCAAGCCTCAAGTCTTCAGATATCAACTCAATTGGATTATAGATATTAAAACGCTGTAAATGTTCCAGTGCTTTCTGCATGTGATTCCTATGTCTTTGCCGAGTAATCACAGGAGTGTCTCTATCATGCCCAAATTTTTCCTTTGCCTTCTCTTTTATGAGAGAGATCAATTTGTTTGTACCTATTCCCTTTAGAATAGAAATGGGTAAAAGATCTATGCCATTAATTTTTATATTGTGATTATTGATAACATCGTCAGCTTTGCCCAATACATAAATAGTATCGCTATTTACAACGTTGCAATTGATATTATAACGTTGTTCAAAAGTAAATAGCTCTATTCTTAAATCAGCTTCAAAAGACCTCTTTTTTGCTCGACTTATACCTTCTGATTCTATTGGATCTGAACTTTCACGAATTCCAGCAGTATCAGAGAGAATGATTGGGTATCCGCCAATGTCAATATGAGCTTCAAGTATATCTCTTGTTGTGCCTGCATATTCAGAAACAATAGCAATATCACGCTTGGCTAAGAAATTAAACAGAGTTGATTTACCGACATTTGGTTCACCAGTTATTACAATATGTAAACCCTCACGCAACCTTTCGCCCCGTCTATTATCATTTAAATGCTCTTGTATCAACTGCACGAGAGATTGCACTTCATTATTAATTTTTTCCAATTCACTTTTTTCTGCCCAAATGTCCTCTGGAAAGTCTATATATGCTTCGATTTTAGATTGTATCGTTATTAATCTTTGCCTCCAATTGCTGTATAGTCTCTCCAATTCTCCTGACATCTGCTTAATCGCTTGTTTAGCTTGCATTTTCGTTTCAGCATCAATTAAGTCTGCAATTCCTTCTATTTGCGTTAAGTCAAATTTACCATTTAGAAAAGCCCTAAGTGAGAATTCTCCAGGCCTGGCCATAACGAAAATTTTTGATAATTTCTCCAAGATGATTTTTATGACGGCCTTGCTTCCATGCACTTGTAACTCTATAACATCCTCACCAGTGAAACTGTTTGGAGCAGGGAAATAGATGATTATTCCATTATCTATCAATTGATTGGAATCATCATATAGATCAACTAAAGTAGCAAATCTTGGTTTAATTTTTTTCTTAATATGAAAATGATTTAAAGCTTTAAGGGCGTAGTTGCCTGAAATTCTGATTACTGCAACTCCTGACTTACCAAATACGGTCGACAAAGCAAAAATAGTTTCATTTGTGTTTGTCATTATTTATATAAACTACTTAGCAATTTAAGAAATCGAAATACCTAATCTAAAAAATTTTTGCTTATATTACTTATTCATATTAATGCAGTATTAGTAAATATATTGTACAGAAAAACTACAAAAGTCATCCAGATGAAAATATTTATTTTGAAAACTGATAATATGATTTATAATGACTGACACAAGTTTTAAATATTATGCTCAAGAAATTAGCTTGGTATTGGTCTTCTGTAGAGTTAATTAAAGGGTTTGTTATTACATTAAAATATATGTTCAAACCAAAGGTTACTTTGAGGTATCCTATGGAGAAGGGCTCTTTAAGTCCAAGGTTTCGTGGTGAGCATGCGCTGCGTAGGTATCCAAATGGTGAAGAACGATGCATAGCTTGTAAGTTATGCGAAGTTATCTGCCCTGCTCAAGCAATAGTTATTGAAGCAGAGGAAAGAGAAGACGGTAGTCGCCGCACTACGCGCTATGATATTGATATGACAAAATGCATATACTGCGGACTTTGCCAAGAGGCATGTCCAGTTGATGCAATTGTGGAGGGTCCTAACTTTGAATTTGCTACTGAAACAAGAGAGGAGCTAATGTACAATAAAGAAAAGCTATTGCGTAATGGTGAAGTTTGGGAAGAAGCAATTGCACTCAGGTTAAAAAAGAATAGGCCGTATTATTAACTAGGTATGTCAACAATTAAAATTTCTTACAGCAAGTATGTAATAGATCTCTTGTACAACTGTTATTTAACTGAAAGATCAGTAGCTCATCTTTTGGTGTCATTCCAGCGCGTGACGCTGGAATCTAGAAAAGAAAGAAACATGGATCCCAGTGTCAAGCACTGGGATGATAAAAGGTCTAATGAATGATAAAAGTTACCTTTTTAGCCGAACAAAAAGTAAAAGAATACAGTGGTAGAGTCACTGGCTTTGATATATTACAACCGGATGCTTTGAGAGAAGCAATTGCCTTTAAGGTAAATGGTGAGTTGTATGATCTCTCACGTGAAATTGAATCTGATACAGAGATAGAGGTAATACAACTGAGTGACGAAGCGGGTTTAAATATAATAAGGCATGATGCTGCTCATATAATGGCGCAGGCAGTAAAAGAGCTCTTTCCTAATACTCAGATTACTATCGGGCCAACAATTCAAGATGGTTTCTACTATGATTTTGCTACAGATCGTGCCTTTACCACGGACGATCTTACTGCAATAGAAAAAAAAATGAAGGAAATTATAAAAAGTAACCACAGATTCGTCCGAGAAGTTTGGACTCGTAAGCAGGCAATTGATTTCTTTAGTGATATAGGTGAAAGATACAAGGTTGATATTGTCTCATCAATACCAGAAAATGAAAACCTAACTGTTTATAAACAAGGCAACTTTGTAGACCTATGTTGTGGTCCGCACTCACCATCAACTGGCAGAGTTAAAGCGTTTAAACTTATGAAAGTAGCAGGTGCATACTGGCGTGGCGATTCTAAGGGCCCAATGTTGCAAAGAATATATGGCACCGCGTGGAGAAATAAGGATGAATTAAATACTTATCTTAAACGTCTGGAGGAAGCAGAAAAACGCGACCACCGCAAAATTGCTAAGGATATGGACTTATTTCACATTCAAGAGGAAGCTGTTGGGCAGATTTTTTGGCATGAACAGGGATATACTTTATATAATGTTCTTGAGTCTTACATCAGAAAAAAGTTAATGAACAATGGCTACTTTGAGGTAAAAACACCTATTTTAGTAAGCAAAGAGCTGTGGGAAAAATCGGGACATTGGGATAAGTTTCGTGAAAATATGTTCATTATTGATGAATCTGAAAGTAAAAAGCTAGCAATAAAACCCATGAATTGCCCTTGTCATGTGCAGATTTTTAATTCTCACACCAGAAGCTATCGTGATTTACCGATACGTATGGCAGAGTTTGGCACATGCCATAGAAATGAAAGCTCAGGCTCATTGCATGGAATGATGCGAGTGCGTGGTTTTACGCAAGACGATGCACATATTTTTTGTATGGAAAAACAAGTGAATTCTGAAACTGTAAAGTTTTGTGACCTTTTAAAAGAAGTATATTCAGAACTTGGGTTCAATGAAATTTCTGTGAAATTTTCAGACCGTCCAGATACTAGATCAGGTAATGATGAAGTGTGGGATAGAGCTGAAAGAGCACTGCTTGAAGCAGTTAAAGAAGCAGGGCTTAGTTATGAACTTAATCCTGGTGAAGGTGCATTTTATGGTCCAAAGTTAGAGTTTGTTTTGAAAGATGCAATAGGTAGAAATTGGCAATGTGGAACGTTGCAAGTTGATTTTATTTTACCGGAGCGGCTTGGAGCTTTTTATATAGGAGCAGACGGACAAAAGCACCACCCTGTTATGCTACATAGAGCAATTCTTGGAACTTTTGAACGTTTTATTGGGATTTTGATAGAAAATTATGCAGGAAAATTTCCAATTTGGCTTGCTCCAACGCAACTTGCTATTCTGACCATTATAAATGAAGCTGATGGTTATGCTACTGAAATCAGCAATATTTTAAAAGAACAAGGTGTTAGAATTAAGACCGATTTGACCAATGAAAAAATTAGTTATAAGATACGCTTGCATAGTTCAAATAAGGTACCTATATTATGGGTTATAGGTAAAAATGAGATCATCAATAGAACTGTGTCAGTGAGAAATTTAGGGTCAGAAGAACAAGAGTCTTTTCCTTTGGAAAAGGCTACTGAATTGCTTTTAAAAAGTATTAATTTGAGTTAAGGGAGAAAAATTTGCAAGTTCAAAAGAATAATAAAAACAAAATTAATGAATCCATCACAGCTAAGGAAGTACGCTTAGTTGATCATAATGGTGAAATGGTTGGAATTGTTCCAATAGGACAAGCTTTGGAAGTTGCACAAAGTGTTAATTTAGACTTGGTAGAAATTGCACCTGATTCAACTCCTCCAGTATGTAAGATTCTGGACTATAGCAAACAAAAGTATGATATAAAAAAGAAGGCAAGTGAAGCAAAAAAGAAACAAAAAACATTAACTATAAAAGAAATTAAACTCGGTCCTAATATTGGTGATCACGACTACGAAACAAAATTGCGTCAAGCAAGGGATTTTCTTGTGCATGGACATAGAATTAAAGTCACAATGAAATTTAGAGGGAGAGAGCTTATGAACATTGAAATTGGACTGGAAAAATTAGAACGGCTAATTAGAGACGCTGAAGATATTGCAAAAGTAGAATTAGCACCTAAAAGGGAAGGAAATCAATATTCTTTAACTTTAGCTGCTAAGTAGTAAAATCATTTAAAAATATAAGTTAAGTTACTATCCTCTCTTCAATTATATGACGAAAATGTCTGATTAATCCTTGAACTGGCCAAGCTGCAGCATCGCCAAGTGCACAAATTGTATGCCCTTCTATTTGAGTTGTAAGGTCAAGTAGCTTATCTACTTCACCAGGTTTAATATTTCCTGCTACCATTCTTCTCATAATTCTCCACATCCATCCAGTGCCTTCACGGCATGGTGTACATTGTCCGCAGGACTCATGCATATAGAAATGTGATAATCTTTCTATTGCAGCTATTATGTCAGTTGATTTATCCATCACTATTACAGCAGCAGTACCAAGCCCTGATTTTGCAGCCCTTAATGAATCAAAATCCATTTCAATAGTATCACATATAGATTTTGGAATTAATGGGACTGAAGACCCACCAGGTATTACAGCAAGTAAATTATCCCAACCTCCTCTCACTCCACCTGCGTATTTTTCAATTAATTCACGCAGTGAAATTCCGAGCTCTTCTTCAACATTACATGGATTATTTACATGCCCTGAAATGCAAAAGACCTTAGTGCCAGTATTATTTGGTTTACCCAGAGATGCAAACCACTCTCCTCCGCGATTTAGAATATCTGGAACTATGGCTATAGTTTCAACGTTGTTTATTGTGGTTGGGCAGCCAAAAAGTCCAACACCCGCAGGGAATGGAGGTTTCATTCGAGGAAAGCCCTTTTTTCCTTCAATTGATTCAAGTTGAGCTGTTTCTTCTCCACATATGTAAGCTCCTGCACCCCTATGAATAAACACATCAAGATCATAACCTGATTTGCAGGCATTTTTTCCAATTAAGTTTTCTTTATAGGCTTCCTCAAGTGCCTTTTTTAGAACTAAATATTCATTATAAAATTCACCCCTGATATAAATATATGCAACTGATGCGCTGATCGCTCTGCCAGCTAGAAGAATTCCCTCAAGTAACTTATGTGGCTCATATCGTAATATATCTCTATCTTTACACGTACCAGGTTCTGACTCATCTGCATTGACTACTAAATACGCTTTTAAAGGATTTTTAGGCATAAAGCTCCACTTAAGGCCAGTAGAAAATCCTGCACCCCCTCGACCTCTCAAGCCAGATTTCTTTACTTCATCAATGATTTTTTCTGATCCTAAATCCAGTAATTCCTTTGTTTTTTGCCAACTACCACGTTTTTTTGCACCTTCAAGTAGTGGTGTTTCTCTACCATTTAAGTTTATGAATATTTTATCCTGTTCTTTTAGCATGCTTTTAAGATTCTAAGTGATCCCGACGCGATTCGAACGCGTGACCCACTGATTAAAAGTCAGTTGCTCTACCGGCTGAGCTACGGGATCATTTTATTTTTCAGCTACACTAAACAGTAATATAGTTTTTATCCGTTTTAATCAAACTAAAATTTTCATGTGTGATTAAATAAATTATATAATATACTGCGTTAGTGATAATTTAATTAAAAATTTTTGAAGGAAAACTTCTTGTTAATTAACAGATTTATTTGGCAAAGCTGACTTACAACTCTAAAAAGATAGAGAATTTTACATAACTGCAGAATTTGTGAACTATTTAGCAATAGATAAATATTTCTTGCATTTCAGCCTGAGTGATTTATGCTTTAAGCAAAAGTGGGGGTATAGCTCAGCTGGTAGAGCATCTGTTTTGCACGCAGAAGGTCAGCGGTTCGATCCCGCTTGCCTCCACCAATATAGGTTCAACATACCATAAAGCCAGCCTATTTATTCTATCGGGGTTTTATACTAATTCTCTAGTGATATTTTGTTATTACAATTCTAGTACAAACCAATTTAATCATAAATTAATCAATAAATGTTAGAATAGATATAATTAAATTTATTAGATAATACTTATGAGTGGAAAAAAACTTGTCTTTAAGATGGTACCCGGAGAGGAATTATCAAAAGGATTTGGTAGCAGCGTCTATTGGCCTGACTTTTCTCATTTTCAACCTGTTAAAAAAGTTAAGCTTGTGCAACTGGAAAAAGAAGATGAAGCGATAGAATTACCAATAAGATTATGCGGCGATAACATCGCTAGAGATGGGTTTTATTGCATAAGGAACGAAGAGGAGAATACCCTGAAAAGTATTCTTTCTAGAGATAAACCAGGTTATACAGAAAACAGTTGTGCATTTGTATATTACGGTGATATGTTGGTCAAGCTATCAATGGAATCGAAGTTTATAAGTAGAGGAGATGGTGGTAGTAGTTTGCGTAATAATGTTAAATCTGAGAGATCGAAACATAGTTATGTAACACAGGAAGAGCTGGATGATACTTACAAATATTATTTCTCAGATTATCAAGGAAATATTATTAATTCACCTGACAATCAGGCATTACAATATATTGGACTGGATGTCAGTGAAGAAACAATAAAAGATATATTATCTAAAATACCAGAGAATATACTACTATCAAAGATGTTTGCTAAAATTTTTGTTGAGAAACTAACAGAAGGTCAGTTAGAAATTCTTGCCAATACTCTTCGTCCAGGCCAAATAGAGGATTTAGTAGAGCACTTAACAGATAATCAATGGCAAGCTTTGGTGAGTCATTTAACCAACCACCAATTACACATTCTTGTTCATGAATTAAATCAAGAAAAGTTACAAATAATTGTTCCTATTTTAAATGATGCTCAGCTTGAAGCTCTAGTGAGAGACTTAAATCCAGAGCAAGTAAAACAAATTTTCCCTCACCTTAAAATGGATCAGTTCCAGATGGCGATCAAGACAATGAGTAATGACCAGTTTGTAGAACTAATAAAAGATGCACCTGAGCAAATTTTAAGCACTCTTTTTAATGAAGCGTTAAAAGATCGACTTCCAACTCTAGTAAAAATGTTAGAAGGAGATAAATTACATAATTTAGTTAAGAAACTAGACCACGAGAAACTTGCAATAGTAGCTCAGGATTTAACTGATTCTAATAGGATTCAGATTATTATTAAGTCTTTAGCTGACAACCCAGAAAAACTTCAAGCCTTTGCTCGCAATATGTCTAATGAGCAGTTTAAAGAACTTTTGGACAATTTAGGTGCAGGAGAGCTTAAAGATATTATTCACAAATTGCCTCACGAGAAAGTTATATCTGTGATTGGTGATCTTGATAGTAAAGATCATTCTAAAGATATTATTGATGCATTGAAGGAGGAGTTTTATAAACAAAAAGAATCGATAAATGAGTTACACAAAAAGCTCGACGAATTTACCACACCGCCACCAATGGATTCTCCATATGATGTTATGGAAGAAGGATATTATGAGTTAATATAGATAAATAGCTCTAGATTTGGAGCTATAGCAAAGTATTCCAATGATAAGCAACTTATACGTTGTTTATTATAGTTAAGGATTAGTTAAATTTTTTTACATGACTATGGAGGTAAGATATGACAATCGACAACAGTGTACAAAATAGCACACAGAATCTTGCAGGGATTAATAGTGAAGGAAGTAAGCCAATTATGAGTAAAATTGATCCCATCAAATTCACAGCTAGTGGAACACCTTACACAGCAGATCAATTAAAGCGGCCTGCACCATTCTCCCATGTTCAAAATATTATTGGGAAAGTAACTGACAATATGAATAATATGATTGATATATTAAATACAACATTAAAAGCTGAGCAAACTAAAGTTATAACATTGATAGGTACAGTTGGTGATGAAAATAGTGGACTAATAAAGACAATTAACGATTTAAAGTCCGAATTAGAACCACCGCCAATGGATACCCCTGAGTTCATTTAAGAAAAAAAGTAACAGCTTGCCAGCAGGCTGTTACTCTTTTTACATGCTATTTCAGTGTAACTGAGTTGATTTTAAAATTTTATGGAGCTAACATGAGTAACAACAGTAAACAAGAAAGCGAAAATAACTTTGAAGTAATAAACCAAATGAGCGATTTCAACTTTAAAGAAATAGACAATATAGAAGTTGAAGTTAAGCCCACAAACTTTGAGGACATTGCAGATAAAATTGCAACAATTCATTACGTCTATCAAGTTATGGATAAGTTAATCTACGATTTAAATGAGAAGTTTGTCTCTAATTTGAATGTCTCACTTATGAAAAACATAGTACAACTTCGAGAAGAGTCTCTTGATACAAACCAACTCTTGGCCAAAGGTTTATCTCATTTGAATGAGTTAATTCAACAGGATGGATTTATTGATAATAATCAAAACTATAGAACATGGACAGAAGAACTTGATCACCTAAAGGAAGAAGTTGAAGGATTAAAAGCAGCAATAATTGACCATAATAACGTAAAATGGGAAGCGCCAGCCAGCTCTGATATATTGTAGTAGTTAAGAAAGTAGCAGTTTGCTAGCAGGCTGTTACTCTCTCTACATATCGTTTCAATACAGCTGCATTAGGGAATCTATTTTAAAACTTTCGGCTTGTAGTTCTCATCATGTTTTGCAAACACCGTATCTGCAAGAAGGGTGCTGTTATCAGACATTTTACCTTGCACAACAACACCACTTTTTTCTGAAAACATCGGTGGAAGTATTCCCTGGTATTTCACCGTGACGCTTTTATTAAAATCTGTCATTTGAAAAACTACTTCGCTTTCGCTCCGTATCACGCTATTTTCAACAACCATTCCACCAACACGGATTGGCTTTTGACTATTTGGTAAAACTATTGCCTCACTTACTGTATAGAAAAATGAGATATTTTCTTTGAGCGTTGTTAAAATAAAAAAAACTGCACAACTTAAAAAACAGAAAATTCCTGAAGTTATAAGTAATCGCTTATGTTTCTTCTTCATTTTTGCTTTTAAGACTTTCTAAGTTTTTTTTACTTTTAATATAGCAAGAAACAGTAAAAATCAAATTTCCACCAATCAGTATGAAACTGATAAGGTAAGCAAAAATTACATATGTATTCATAATGCATTGCCAATAAATAACTCACCTGCATTAAAATAAATTAAGCTTCCATTCTTTTGCTGCAACACCAATTTACCACTTTTGTCTACATCAGCAAAAATTCCTTCATACAATTTATCAGCTAACTTTATAGTAATTTGCTCATTCACTTTGAATGCTCTTGTGAGCCACATTTCTCTTATAGCATGAAACCCATCAAATAGCCATTGCTTTCTTAGCTTATTAAAATTTATTATTAATTTTTTTAGTAGATCTATGTTAGACACAGACTCACCGTAATTGCTAATGCACGTTGTTCCTGGAAGTGGTGCATGATTGACATTAATTCCAATTCCTATAACAAGCCAATGCGAATTGGACTTTCTTTCAAGCAATATTCCACTGATTTTTTTATCATCAATCAAAACATCATTTGGCCATTTATATTGAACATTACTATCAGCTATAAATGACAGTAATGTATTGCCAACAGCAACAGCAGTCACAAAAGTCAATTCTGTCAATTTGCTGACATCCGTTTCTTGGTTAATTATCAAACTCGCATAGAAGTTACCTTCTGGAGAAACCCAACTTTTTCTAGTGCGTCCCCTACCTTCTGTTTGTTTATCAGCAATAATAACGGTTTCATTTGATATTCCTTTATTAATTAAATCCAATGCTTCCGTATTAGTGCTTGAAACTTCTTTGTAATGATAAATATGAAAGCCTTCAAGGATCACCTTGTCAGCCCTTTAGTTTAATGAGTGAGTAAAGATCTTCTGCGTACAAGAAAAGAACGAGGTTGATCAGTGAAGCCACTGAAGTGATAATGAATAGACTCTTAGAATAAGCAACCTTATTACCACTAGCTTTATCAAAATACATAACTTTAATGATATTTAAATAATAGTAGCATGATATCACACTCGCTATTACAAGGATCAAAGACAGGCTGATAAAGCCAGAATTTATTAAACTTTTGAATATAAAAAATTTAGCGATAAAACCTGCAAGTGGAGGTATTCCCGACATCGAGAGTAACAGTACAGAAAGATGAAATGCTACAATTGGGTGTTTCTTCCCTATACCAGATAAATTTGCAATATCACAATCGTCATCGTCAATTTGTACGAGATATGAGAATAGCCCTATGCTTGTGATGATATATATCACCAAATACATTAAGGCACTATCTGTTCCTGCTTGTGTAAAAATAGAAAGTGAAGCAAATATAAAACCAATGTGACCAATTGAACTGTAAGCAAGCAGCCTTTTTAAGTTTTGCTGACGTAAGGCCCCAAAAGCTGAGATAAGCACAGACAATGCTGAAACGTATAAGAAAATAGGCTGAACATAACTTTTTACATTTACTAACTCTTCATTCATCAATCGAATTAAAAATGTTACAAGTGCAGCTTTTGGGGCCGTAGAAAAAAACGCAGTTACTATGGTAGGTGCACCTTGATAGACATCTGGAGCCCACATATGAAAAGGAGCAATAGCAAGCTTGAAACACAAACCAATAAGGATAAAAACTAACCCAAAAACTATTCCATAAGTTATCTGATGGTTTTGCAAGAATGAACCGAGCTCAGAGAAATTGACTTGTCCTGTATATCCATAAAGCAGCGACATTCCATATAGCATAATGCAGGAAGATAGTGCACTAAGTGTAAAATATTTCACTCCTGCTTCACATGAATAAGCTGAATCTTTATTAAAGCTCGCAAGAACATACAAAGATATACTCATCAACTCAAAAGCTAAATAAAAAGAAATCAGACTATTTGCTGAAACCAAAGTTATCATGCCAAATAGCGCAAAAAGAATCAGTATTGAAAATTCATATTTATAGTCATATTTTGATAAATTCAGCATCAAAAGTATTAAAATTCCTGTGCTGAGAATTAACCCTTGGGCTGACCTGATGTATAAATTGAGTTTTAACAACGAATTCAAGAGAAAAATTTCATTGTTTTCTGCCGAAATAATTAAAATAATCAAAGTTACCACTGTGCAGCCAAGTGCTAATAAGTTGATAGTTCGGCGGTTAAATATAATTCCAAGCAGTAGCAACACTAACGAGGAGATAATAGAGAACGTTTCCGGCAATATCTGTATATAATTCATAGCGCATTATATTTGACTAACAAATTTGCCATACATGGCTTCAAATAATTCAGTGCAAGGGTTGGGTAAAATCCAAGCAAAATAACAAACACTGCAAGCAGAATTAAGACAGAAAATTCTATGCTATCCAAACGGTTATTTAATAATTTAGAATAGCTAACCCCCCATATTATTTGCTTACATAAATTCAGCATATAAACTGCGCTTAAAATAGTGCCAAGTGCGATAAATCCTGTAAAAAACCCTATGCTCTTAAACATTCCAACCATAGCCAAAAACTCACCTATGAATCCAGATGTTCCAGGTAGCCCTATTGAAGCCATTGAAAACAAAATGAACATAAAACCAAATTTTGGCATTGTATTTACTATGCCAAAATACTTTGCAATCTCCAAAGTTCCAGTTCGAGTATATAGCATTCCAACACACAAAAATAAAGCAGCAGAAATAAGGCCATGACTAATCATTTGAAATATGCTACCCAGTACTCCTTCCTCACAAAATGAAAAGAGGCCAGCAGTAACGATCCCCATATGTGCTATTGAAGAATAAGCTATTAACTTCTTTATATCATCTTGAGCAAACGCAACTAGAGAAGCATATATCACCGCAATAATGCTCAGCACAACAACGAAATTTGAAAAATACAAACTTGCCTGAGGAAGTATTGGAATAGAAAACCTTAAAAATCCATATCCCCCCATTTTAATAAGCAAGCCAGCTAAAATCACAGACCCAGAAGTTGATGATTGCACATGTGCATCAGGAAGCCAAGTGTGAAATGGAAACATCGGTACTTTTATTGCAAAAGAAATAAAAAATGCAATCCACAGCAATGACTGCACTTCAAGATCAAGGCTTGGCACTAATGTGGCTAATTTTTGTATATTAAACGTCCCAAAAATGCTATAGATGTACACTAATCCAAGTAGAAATAATAATGAGCCAGTTAATGTATAAAGAAATAACTTAAACGTTGCATATACCCTGTGTTTTCCTCCCCAAATGCCAATAATAAAGAACATTGGTATTAAAACAGCTTCAAAAAACACATAAAAGCTTATAGCATTCAGTGAAACGAAAAACCCTACTACAAAACTCTCAAGCAGTAGAAATAATGCCATATAGGCTTTTAGGTTCGTATAACTCATTTTGCAGTTATAGAGTATACAAATTACAAACAAGAAAGTTGTAAGCAGAAGGAAAGGCAACGATATTCCATCCACCCCTATTCCAATATCTCTTACTGGATAGCTGACAAACTGAAAGTCCGCATCGTTATAATCAAATTCTATACAAGCTACAATGCTAAGCAAAAATGGAAGTACAGCAAAAAATAGGGCAAGGAATCTTAAGTGTATAGATTGATGATTAATCCTGATCGAGGATAAAATCAACGCTCCTATCAGTGGAAGCAAGAATATACTAAGTAACAACACCTTCTATTTAATTCCAATAATATATAAAGCACCGATTATTAAAGTAACAAACATAATAAATGCATAATCAAATATATAACCAGTTTGTAACTTTATAGAACTTTTTGAACATTCATTAACCAACCTTACAACACCATTTGGTCCAAATGAATCAATAGCCTTAACATCAAACTTCCATAGAAGCCTAGATATAAACCTTATCGGTGCAATTATAACAAACTCATACACCTCATCAAAGTACCATTTATTCTGCAAAAACTTAAGTAAAAATTTACTCTTAATTTGCCTAATTACTTGATATTGGTAAATTAGGTACGCAAGTGCTATTCCACTTAGACTTGCTAAGGTTGGCAGTAGTTTTATAAAGAAATTATGAACTCCATGCTCATCAATCATCACTAAACTTGATTTCCAAAACGCATTACTAGTTATGTTCAAAATATTTGCTCCCCATATTCCAGAAAATACTGATCCAAAAGCGAGTATCAGTAATGGTATAAGCATAATCTTTGGTGCCTCATGTATATTAATTTTACTTTGTTTTTGGCTGTGGAACACAAGAAGCAATAACCTCCAAGAGTAAAACGCTGTGAAGAATGCAACAACTAAGCTTATTACAAAAGCAAAGCTATCCGTGCTATAAGCATGTTCAATTATCAAATCCTTTGAGTAAAAACCTGCAAATGGAAATATTCCAGAAAGCGCAAGAGATCCAATCCACATGAGAGTATAAGTGCAAGGGATTTTCTTCCAGCAATTTCCCATTTTCTGAATGTTTTGCTCATGATGCATTGCATGAATCACATTGCCAGCACCAAGAAATAGTAGAGCTTTAAAAAAAGCGTGTGTCATTAAATGAAAAATAGCAACATTGTAAGCAGAAAGCCCACATGCCATGAACATATAACCAAGTTGACTGCAGGTTGAATAAGCAATTATTTTTTTTATATCGTTCTGAGTAATCGCAACCGTAGCTGCAAAGAAAGCAGTAAGTGCCCCAACAATAACTATTAATTCTCGTGCCACATTTGATAGCTCAAATAATGGAGAACATTTTGCTACTAAAAATATACCTGCTGTTACCATCGTTGCTGCGTGAATGAGTGCAGAAACAGGGGTTGGCCCTTCCATTGCATCTGGCAACCAAACATGTAAACCAAGCTGTGCAGATTTACCCATACAGCCAATAAAAAGTAATATGCATATTATATGAGTTACTTTGAATTCACAGCAGAATGCCCTAATGTTCTGCGTGCCAAGAAGATCAGTTGTATCAAAAACTTCAGTAAAATTCAAAGAGTGAAATGTATAATAAATAAGAAAGATTCCAATCAATAGTGCAAAGTCTCCTACCCTATTCACAACAAATGCTTTAATTGCTGCATTATTTGCAGAATATTTTTGGAACCAAAATCCTATGAGTAAATAAGAACACAGGCCAACCCCTTCCCAGCCAAAAAAAAGCTGCACGAAATTATCGCTTACAACCAGCACAATCATGCAAAACGTAAATAGCGATAGGTAAGAAAAAAACCTCGACTTCCCCTTATCATGCTCCATATAACCGATAGAGTAGAGATGTACTATCAGTGAAACGGTGGTAATAACAATAAGCATTAAGGATGAGAGAGCATCCACACTAATTGCCCAATTTACTTTTAATACACTTAATGAAAATAGAGGAAATAAACTCAAGTGATAATTTTCAGAGAAGGTGAGAAAAACATACCAAGATAAAACTGCAGATATTCCAATCCCTGCCGTTGTAACTAACTGACTTTTTCTAAAAAATGCTCCAAAGAATGAACCAAAAAGTGGCAGAAATACTATTAATTTCAGTATATCCATCATACTTTCATTCTTTCATTAAATTTGCTTGTTCAACGTCTATATTGCCACGGCTTCTATAATATACAACCAATATTGCAAGCGCAACTCCTGACTCTGCTGCCGCAACAGTCAACACAAACATCACAAAAATTTGCCCAACTATATCATTCATAAAGGCAGAAAAAGCAACTAAATTGATGTTAATCGCCAGCAATAATATTTCTATTGATAACAGTATATTGATTATGCTCTTACGGTTAATGAAAATACCACACACGCCAATAGTGAACAAAATAGCAGCAACTATCAAAAAATGATTTAATCCTATTTCCATTCTACTCCTTTTCCAAATTTAGCCTTAATCAATTTTACAGATGAAGATTGTGTCAATTGCTTTAACACGTTCTGTTTTCTAACTCCTTTTTTCTTTTCCTGCAAAGTAAGAGCAATTGCACCAACAATTGCAACAAGCAGCAGAATACCAGAAAGATGAAAAGCGTACATGTAGTCAGTGTAGAGCAAATTACCGATAGCTTTCACGTTATTGTTATTATAGTTTATAACATTGCTTATATTCGGTTCTGAACTGCGAATTACAAAGCTGATGATTAGAAAAAACACAACACATAATATAGCACCAAGAGTGAAATGCTTTGCAAAACCCTGATGCAATCTTATGTAGTCAATATCGAGCATCATGACTACAAAGAGGAATAACACTGCAACTGCACCGATGTATACTATCAGCATCATCATAGCGATGAATTCAGCTCCAAGGAGAATAAAAAGAACTGCAGAATTAACGAAGGTGAAAATTAAAAATAATACTGCATGCACAGGATTCCTTACACTAATTACGCATACAGCAGATAAAATGCTAAGAATTGCAAAAAAATAAAAGAAAAAAGGCATTAACGTACTACTTTCAACGCTACTTACCTAATTAAAGCACTATTACAATAAAGTCAATATCATATTAAATATTTGAAACTCTACCCTTACTTAACCATTGAGGGGTAAGCACTTCTCTCAAGGAGGTCAATGTATCTATTTCTGGCTTTTTTTCCTTCTTTTCACTGACTTCTTCATAAATTTTTGTAATACCAAGTATTAATGCACTAATTACAGGGACTGCTATAAAGACTCCTCCAAGAACTGGATTACCTGTAGCACATAACATCACTCCAATTGCTATAAAACCGACAACAGCAACACCTAAAGCGCTATACATACTTGCATTATCATAAGGGTTTTGCAGTTCGTAAGAGGTTGTTTGTAATTGGCCACTATTCATATCTATTTTAGTGCCAGCTGAAGGAACAGCTAATCCTTCTGTTCCTTCACGCTTTAGTGGTTTACAGCCTACTGGTGTAGGTTGGGTGCCTTGTAAATCATTCTCAGTATCGCCTGGAAAAGATTCCTTAGATTGCAAACTTACTTCTGCAAGTGCTGTTGTTTTAAGATTTTGATCTTGTGTTATAATGCCTTTTATAAATTCGTTGGTTTCTTCAGTCATTTTTATTTGCACCTTTTCAGCAAAATATCTGACCAATACAATATGACTTTTCATCCTATTTGACGCTCTAGATTTATCCTCATCAACATACGATTTTAACTCCTTTATAATCTCTTCAGGATTATTAAAATGCTTAATTAGGCATTTGATAAATTTGAGGTCTGTTTCCGTATCACTTTTTAACCTCTTGTTATTTTCATCCTCTAATTCTTCGAGTTCTTTTTCTAACTCACTGATCTCTTTTTTTAACTCCTCTATAGCCTTGTGAAACTCCAGAGATATCAAGTGATCGATCCAGCTATACCAGTCATATTCAGATTTATCTTCTGATAGCTCATTGTGGTCTGCAAAACGCACTTTTCTTTGTTGTAATTGTTCTTGACCATTTAAATTAGCAAACATATTTATTATCTATTTAATATTATTGGCATATATTTCAATATTACCTAAAATTTTAACATTTGTCAATCCGGGCACCTACTGTTTGAAATAAACTGGAAGCAAGCAACAAAAACTTTACAGAGCGCAAGTAGTAAGATTAACTTACTGCAGCTATAATTTATAGGGCTACAATGAACGATTATCTCTCGCTGCTAAATCCAGAACAACAATCAGCTGTAACTAACATAGATGGACCAATTTTAATACTGGCAGGAGCCGGAACGGGAAAAACAAGAACGATCACTTCAAGAATAGCGCACATAATTCGAAATGGCTACGCTTACTCCGATGAGATCTTAGCAGTTACATTCACGAACAAAGCAGCAAATGAAATGATATCAAGAGTGCTTGAACTTACGGGCACAAATATACCATGGCTTGGCACCTTCCACGCAATTGCAGCAAAAATTTTACGTTATCATGCTGAAATTGTGGGCTTAAATTCCAATTTCACAATCATTGGTGTGGATGATCAATTACAGGTAATAAAAAATATTATTAATGAAATCAGCCCTGATTACCTATCAGAAAAATGTAAGACCATTATGAATATCATCCAGCAGTGGAAAGAGAAGTGTTTATTGCCGTCTGAAGTGGAAGATGTTCAATCATTTAGGCCAGTTTACGTGACTGCACTCAAAGTCTATCACCAATATCAGGAAAGGTTGAAATTTCTTAACTCTGTTGATTTTGGTGACTTATTGTTATATAACATACAACTTTTTAATCAAAAGACCGAGGTTCTGTCCTACTACCAAAACAAGTTTAAATATATTATGGTAGATGAATATCAAGATACAAATGCAATACAATATCTTTGGCTAAAATACCTTGCAAAAGAGCACTCAAATATTTGTTGTGTAGGAGATGACGATCAATCGATATACAGTTGGCGTGGTGCAGAAGTTGAAAATATTTTGAAATTTTCCGATGATTTTAAAAATGCAAAAACCGTTAAACTGGAGTGTAACTACAGGTCAACATCCCACATACTTGCAACTGCATCATATGTTATCAATCACAATAAGACTCGCTTAGAAAAAAAATTGTGGACAACAAACATTGAAGGGGAAAAGGTAAATCTAATAAAATTATGGGACGGGAAAGCTGAAGCAAGGTTCATAAGCGAACAGATATTAAAGCTCAATAAATACATATTTAGTGACATTGCAGTGCTCGTAAGAGCGACTTTTCAAACTAGAGTGCTCGAAGAGTATTTTATAAAATATTCAATTCCCTATAGGATTATAAGTGGCGTAAAATTCTACGAACGTCAAGAAATAAGGGATATAATTGCATATTTGAGGCTTGTTACAAATAATAATGATGATCTCGCTTTTGAAAGGATCGTAAATCGTCCCAAAAGAAGCATAGGAGCTACAACTCTAAAGAAAATATACACGACTGCTCAGGATAACAAAATTTCTTTTTTTCAGGCAGCAAAAATATTGGTTAATAGTGATCAAGTAACCGAAAGAATTAAACTCTCACTAAATGATTTTTTAAATAAAATTAAAGCTTGGGAAGAAATAGTAAGCGTAAAACCGCTGCATGAATTCGTTAAAATCGTAGCAAATCAATCAGGATATATGGAAATGCTTGAGAATGAAGGAGTGACGGGTTTAGCGCGAATAGAAAATGTTAAAGAGCTCATTGCATCTTTGAAGAATTTTGACAGCGCTATAACCTTCTTGGAGCACATTAGTTTGGTGATGGAAGTGGATAATATGAATAGCGATGACAATGTATATGTTATGACTCTTCATGCGGCTAAAGGGCTTGAATTCCCGTGCGTGTTTTTACCTGGTTGGGAAGAAGGATTATTTCCTCATCAAAGATCTTTTGAAGATAAAAGTGGTAAAGCTTTGGAAGAAGAGAGAAGACTTGCATATGTTGGCATAACCAGAGCCAAAGAAAGGTTAGTCATTTCATGTGCAGATAGGAGGGAGATTAATAATCAGTGGCAACCAATGCGCACTTCTCGATTTATTAAAGAACTGCCAAGAGAAAATGTTGAGGTGATCAAGAATAGCGCCTACTGTTGAAGCTATAACTGCAGTTCTTACGACAAACAAATCTAAATTACTTCAATTATATATTTCTCCTGACAAAAATTCTCTGATGGTCTTAAATAAAATTTTCAGTGAATGATTATCAGACATATTGTGCTCTGCTGATTTTATTAAGTGTACTTCAACGTCTGTTGACTTAATTTTTTCAGCTAAATTCAATGAAGTTTGATAAGGAACATCTTTATCATTAATGCTATGCAATAAGCGCACAGGACAGTTTATATCTATTGTTTCTTGATTTAAAAGGAGATTCTTTCTGCCATCCTCGATCAAATTTTTAGTTATTTTGTACGCGCAGTGCCCTGAAGTAAAATCTATTACACCTTTAGAACACAGCTCTTCTTTTTGCTTATCTGATAATTGCTTAAATATTAAATCTTCAGTGAAGTCAGGAGCAGACGATATACCAATTAGCGCTGCAGTTTTTTCTGGAAATTGAAGGGCAGTGAGCAGCATCAGCCATCCACCCATACTTGAGCCTATAATTATTTGTTTGCTGCTAGTTAATTCGCTTATCACTTTAGCACAATTTTTTTGCCAATCACTTATTGTATAATCAGCGAAGTCACCGCTTGAATTACCGTGACCAAAATAATCAAAGAGCACAAGTGCTACGTCATTTTCTTGGCAAAATTTGTAAATAGCAGTTGCTTTAGTTCCATCCATATTGGATGCAAAACCACTAAGAAAAACTATAGAAGCCTTCTTTCCTTGTAGCTTTCGATATGCTATATGGCCATTACTTCCATCAAGTAATTTACAATAATTCATACTACTTTGGCAAGGCAACCGGACTATCGCTCATCGAACGCAAATAGCTGACTAGATCTGCAATTTCTTGTGGATTGGAAATGCCTGCAAATGCCATACGTGTACCTTTTATATAGGCTTTTGGATTTTTTAAAAAAGTAAATAATTCTTCATATCCCCATTTTCCACCTTTTTCAAGCAGTGCTTTTGAGTAATTGAACGAACTGCCAAGATGGGCCTTTTTATTTCCAACTACGTTCCACAAATTTGGTCCTACTTTATTCATTCCACCTTTCTCAAAACTGTGGCAAGCTATACATTTTTTTGCTGCTGATTTCCCCTTTTCAAAGCTAGCATTTTGCATGAGCTCCCCAATATCAAGTGCCACTTGTTCAATCTTTTGCTGAGGCTCATTGCTGGCTGCTACTATTGTTTGGTGTTCAATTTTATAATCCTCTGGGTTATAGAGCGTATCAACTACATTACTAACTATCATAATTATTAATCCAGAAAGTAAAACCGATGCTGCAATCTTATTAAGCTCCATAGTTAATTCTTATCAAGTAGTGTTACTTAAATTATGCAAATATTTTTGCAAACAGCAAACAATTACCTTAATGTCGCCAAAGATGGAAATTTCTACTACTTAGCTAAGTTAGGAGACTGCAATTCTACTTCTATCGAAGTAACTTGTGGTTCAATTACATAATGATCTGGAATAACATATTCAAATAGATTTCCTGCAAACTTGTCTGCAATGATTGAAACTGAAACCACTGCTATAATGTTCGTTTGCTTGACCTAAGATTCAGGAGCATTTAAACTGAACTTTATACAGTACTAAAAATGATAGGAAATCTAAGCGGAATAGTTGATGAAGTGTGCAGCGATCACATAATCCTGAATGTGAATGATGTTGGCTATATAGTGTATCTTTCAGCCAAAATTTTAAGTGCTTGTTCAATCGGAAGTAGAGTAAAATTACTTATCGACACTTATGCAAATAGCAGAGAAAACGTTGCTCAGCTATATGGCTTTATAAGTAAAGAAGAACAGCAGTGTCTGCGTTTATTAGTTAAAGTGAGCGGTGTCAGCTATAGAACCGCAATGTCAATTTTGAGCAAATTAACTCCAGAGCAACTATTTTTGGCAATTATAAATGAGGATAAACTAGCACTTAAGGTGAGTGGACTTGGCCTGAAACTCATAAATCGAATTATTACTGAGCTGAATGGCAAAGTAAGTAAATTAGAGATAAATAACAATCATTTTCACTCAATTAGTGAAGATGCTCTTTCAGCCTTGATCAATCTTGGATATGAAAGAACAAAAGCTTATGATACAATAAAAAAAATAGAAGATGAATCACCAAACTTGGACACTAAAGATATTATTCGTATGGCGCTTAAAACAATATGAAGTCAATATCATGTAGTAAGGAATACTCTGAAGATGTACGTAATTTAAATATCAGGCCTGAGCAACTTGATGATTTTGTCGGGCAAAAAGATTTAATACAAAATTTAAAAGTGTTTATAAATGCTGCACAGACGAGAGCTGAAGCTTTGGATCACGTATTACTCTATGGTCCTCCAGGGCTTGGTAAAACAACTTTAGCACAAATTGTCTCTAAGGAGTTAAGGGTTAGCTTTCGTGCAACTTCTGGTCCATTGCTTAGTAAAGCTGGGGACTTAGCTGCAGTGCTCACTACTTTAAATGCAAAAGATGTTCTATTTATCGATGAGATCCATAGATTAAATCGTAGCATTGAGGAAGTTTTATATACTGCTATGGAAGATTTTTGCCTAGATATACTAGTAGGTGAGGGCCCATCTACCAGAACTTTAAGAATAGATTTACCACCATTTACACTGATTGGGGCAACAACACGGCTTGGACTGCTTTCTGCACCGCTGAGGGATCGTTTTGGTATTCCCCTGCATCTTGAGTTTTATTCTTTTGAGGAACTGATTGATATTATCAAAAGAGGTGCAAGAGTTCTTTGTGCTGAAATCGAAAAGGATGCTGTGCAGGAAATTGCCTGCCGAGCCCGTGGTACTCCAAGAATTGCTTTGAGATTACTCAGAAGAATAAGAGATTTTGTTGAAGTAAAAGATGATAAAAAAATTACCTGTAAAATTGCCAGTTCTGCACTATCAAAATTGGGTGTAGATAAAATGGGACTAAATAAATTAGATATGGATTATCTGAGATTTTTGTTTAACACCTCAGGACCTATTGGAATTGACACCATATCTATTGCACTATCTGAAGATGTTGGCAATATTGAAGAAACAGTAGAACCTTATTTAATCAAGGTCAGTTTCGTAAAGCGCACACCAAGAGGACGTGTTTTAACTGATCAAGCAAAGGAATATCTCAGCATCAATTCAGTGGTATGCTAGCATTATAACATATTTTAGTACATTGTATAATATTACACTAACACTATAATATTCTCTTAATTATATGCTTTGCGGGTGTTTTAGAGGCAAATAAGAAAGTCTTCTATTATAGTGAATATGTTCTTGAAAGCCTGAACAGACGAAATCTGTAAAACCAAAAAGAAACTCTTTCTCTTTACTTTATGTTTTTTGGATATAGTTTTACGAAGAAGCGCTTCTGCAGCTATAACCGAAACAATCAATGGTGCTATAAATGCCCGTTTGAAAGCATGGTTTTGGGGGAAACGGTAAAGCCATTGATGGAGTTCTTTCTGGACTACCTCGTTTAGAAGATTGTATAACCTAACCGTCCCAAGCTGAAGTGCTTCTTATCATAATAGTATAGGAGGAATTTTATATGGCAGAAGCAAAAAGTAAATTAAAAATAATAAACCCTGACGCATCAGGGATTGATATTGGCTCGACTGTACATTATGTATGTGTACCTGAAGGAAGAGATGAACAACGTATCCAAAAATTTGGGTGCTTTACAGTAGATCTACACAACTTAGCAAAGTGGTTAAAAAAGTGTCAGGTTAGAACTGTGGCCATGGAGTCAACTGGAGTATATTGGATTCCCTTATTTCAAATATTAGAATCATATAAATTTGAGGTAAAACTAGTAAATGCGCGACATGTCAAAAATGTGCCTGGTAGAAAGTCTGATGTTCAGGATTGTCAATGGCTGCAACAATTGCACAGCTATGGACTGCTTCAAGGATCATTTAGACCGGATAATCAAATGTGTGTATTGCGTAGTTACGTTAGACAACGTGCTAATCTAATTGAAAATGCAGCTAAACATACTCAACGTATGCAAAAAGCGCTAATTCAAATGAATATTCAATTGCATAAGGTTATTAGTGATATCAACGGTTTAACAGGCATGAAAATTATTAAAGCAATAATTGAAGGAGAGAAAGACCCCCAAAAACTAGCTGAATTTAGAAATTCAAACATGAAGAATGACAAGCCTACTATAGCAAAAGCATTAACAGGAGACTATAGAGAAGAACACTTGTTTGCACTAAAACAAGAATATGCAGCATATACTTTTTTTCAAGAGCAAATAACGGAATGTGATAAAAGTATGTTATATCCTCAAATATAAACGATTGCACGATGTCTTTCGGAATATTGAAAAAAGCCGAGTTACCAAGCGATAATGTCATATCTAACAAACTTTTCATTAAGCCGTTTCTCAAAACACATTTAGACAGTTCTCCTAAAAGAATTGGCACTCCAAAAGTAAAAAATGCTCCTCTCACTAAATAGGTTGTTATTTCATATAACAATGCACCACACAAGAGTGCCAATGGTCCAAATACTATAAAACCGCAAAGTAAAGGCAATGGCATGGTCTGACCTGATGATATTCTACCTATAAGCTCCATTGAAATTATAGACCCAATAAGTAACATAGCTCTACCTAGATATGTCCTTTCTTTAGAGCGTTTGTTAAAGTTTTTCTCACGTAACTTAGAAAAATCATTGTTAACTCTGACTTCAAAAATATTATGGTTGATTTTTAATTTTAGCTCTAAGTCCTCTATTCCATGATGCCACTTATGACACCTTACAATTTCATCAATTATCGTACTAACTTGATTATTGATTTTGTATAATTTGCTTTCTTGATATAAGTTGCCTTGATAATATTTTTCTCTCAAGTCTACACAATTTAAATTCTTTAAATCACATAAAAAATCTTTGATTTCTTGTGCCATTTTATTAGCATCATCTTTGTAGCCTACAGCTTTCAAAATTGTTACCAAGTGTTTATTTTCAATTTGAGCAATTGTTCTATCTAATGCACGTATATATTGCTTGGATTGAAAATATGAGATGATTTTTTCTTTACATCTATCCTCATTGCCTTCGTACAAACTATTTCTTTTGAAACTGCTGTCATGTTCTTTGGCAATTTCTAATGCATGAACCAATACATTTTGCGCCTTCACACTACTTTCACAGTGACAGTTTCTGATTATGTGTACATACGCTCTTGCACTGGTATCTCCAGATTTATCTATATTGTACGCTTTAGCCAAAAAGACTAAATAGTCAAACCCTGCCCAAAGATAATACATTACCTTTGTTATAGCACTCCCCACAGAAAATAAAGCTGAGCGTGTGCAAGATAATTTACCGTTGTTTTTAATTCTGTTCTCATATGAACGAAGGTATGCCTCTGTACTTTTTAAAATCCTATGTAAATCTTGTTCTGTCTTTTTGACATCAAAATCATTTATATCATGAACTTTTTCATACGTTTCTTTTATCAAATCACTAGAAAACTTCTTCAGAGCTGAATCATCAATATTTCCTAATGCATCAATATTTTTACTAATATAGATTTCTATTTTTCTTCCAAGTTCTTCTCCCATTCTATTTTTTAGCAACTTATTGTATTTATTAGTAGCTGGAAACAAAACTTTCTGACAAAATTTCTGTGGTTCGTTTTTAAAATTTGCTAAGATCTTATTCACAAATAGCTCAACTTCTTCACCTGCAGCAGCGAAAAACCATGATTGTCTGCTCTCATTACGCTCTCTATTTCTTCCAAGATTCTGTAGGGCTTCAGATGGATTATTGAACTGACTAACCGAATCTGCAAATATTGATGCAACATGATTATATTCACTATCAAATCCACGACCTTTCGATCCATCTATAACCGTTGTCAACGCATATTTAGCCAATGAATCAAAATCTCTTTTTTCATAATCACAATAAAGAGTTCGATATCCACCTATCTGATTACGTATTATCGCTGAAAAGAGCCTGTTTTCTCCAATACCAAGATCATTTTTCCCAATTCCTGCAAAGATACATTTATTTTGTTTGCAGAAATCAATGAGACTATGTAGTATACCTTCCTCTCTTTCCATGAGGTCATGGAGCTCTTTGCTTAAGCGCCAATTATCAACTATTAAGCTGCATTGCTCATTATCACTTTTACTCAGTGCTTCAATTACTGTCTTTATTTGCAGTAAGAGCTCATCTCTAGCAAATTGCTCACTAAAGCCTTTTCTCTCTAGGTAGCTTATAATATTGTTATCATTAGTGGTGCTAACATTCTTTTTAACATCTTCTATCAATTCACTCAAACCTTCTCTTCTTTTTTTATCTAAAGTAATATTATCACACTTCATTAAATATGAGAGAGTAAGATCGATCATTGAATGCATTACTCTATATTTTAGATATTCAGCAGTACTACTGAAATCCACCTTTTCTTTTAATTCAGATATCTGCTCTTCTGTCAGACTAGGATGTTGCTTTTTAACGCAGCTTATAAAGTTCGCTTCGCGTAACTTGAGCCTATAGTCTTGATAAGATATCCCTTCAGGCTGAAATTTATTATACACTTCATAACGTGTACTACCTTCATATACTAAATTATCTCTACCCTGCAACGTAAAGTTAAGATTAACTATACTATTTACATCATCAGCTAAAAGCAGAGCACTTTCTCCAATTGGGCTTTGCACATTCCATCTTATAGAAGTTAATAAATCATCGGTATCAACAAGCTTATTGTAATTAAAAACTTCTTCGCTCTCTTCAACATATTCATGAGCTGGGCTCGATTTTTCTCTAGTAAATAAGCTACGCACGTTAGCAAGAAATCTAGAAAGCAGTTCTTTTGACTCTACACCAGTTGCTTTAGTTAGTACCCACCAAATTGGCAACATTACTATACCAAATATAAACATAGAAATTGTATAATATAAGTTTCCAATCAAAGCAGAATACAGCCAATAATCTGAAGTTAGACCAATTACAGCAGCAACATTACTATTTATAACAGGAAATAATGTAATCATAGGTATTATAGTAACAGCAATATTCACTACAAATGCTAGAGTGAAATTTGTTCTCCTATTGGTTTTTGCAATAACACTTGCTGTTTCGATGGCGTTTGCAATACAACGTCTACTCAATCTTGTCGGGCTGATAACTTTTCCGCATCTATTTAAAATCCTTCTCTTTGGTGTTGCAGTTAGGTAAGTCGTAGGATATTTCTCATCAAGCTTGCACATATTCTCAAAATCCTGCTGCTTGTTAATACTGTCTGCTTCATCAACACTAATCCACAACTTGGTATTTTGGTCTTTAAATTTACGATCATTTTCTTGCTGTAATAACAGGTCATGTGTCACTATAATTGTTGTAGGTTTAGTTGCCTTCAGTGCATTTTTAATTTCCTCAGCAGTTTTAGGTGTCCTAATGTTTACAGTAAATGCACTACTCATCATTTTTTTAGCTTGGTTTACTAGATCACTGCTTGGTACTGCAACAAGATGATGAAATCCTGCTTGGGCTAGTACATGACTCAGTATTCCAATGTCGTAAGTCTTACCAAATCCAGTTTCTGCATCGATCATAACATTACAGTTAGCAATGGAAGGGTTTTTGAGATGTTCCAATATCCCTTTAACAACAGATTTACGACGTGCTACTATTATAGATTCCTTTGTATCATCAAGTTTTATAGATTCACCTTTTAGCTTGCAGTTGATTTTTTCTAAGCTACTTATAATACTTTGCTTTTCTTGATTACTGATAGAACTCACACATTACCCGCTATAATTATTACAATATTAATTGTATGTTAATTCAGTAAATTGTCAATTCTATGGACAAAAAGCTGATTTCAACTACCATATTAATATGAATATATGCCTCGGAATAATTACTTCTCCTCATGGAATCAAAGGAGCTGTCAAAATAAAAACCTTTACTGAAAAGCCCGAAAATATTTTCCTATATGGTGAACTAATAATCGGAAGTGAAAATTATAAAATAAGCTTGGTGTCTGTTGTCAGTAATAATTTAGTAATAGCAACAATTAGCGGTGTGAATTCCCGTAATGAAGCAGAGCTTTTAAGAAATAAAAAGTTATATATAGAAAGAGATAAGCTACCACAGTTAAATGATGAGGATGAATTTTACCAAGATGATCTTGTGAATATGGAAGTAAGACTAGAGAGTAATGAATTATATGGCTATGTGGAGTCTGTGAATAATTTCGGCTCAGGGGATATATTAGAAATTTTGGTTATCAGCACAAAAAAAAACATTATGTTATCTTTTACTAAAGAAGTATTTCCATACATCAACATGAAGGAAAGGTATATAGTAATCAACATGCCAGAATTCATTGGCCAATAAAAATTTTGATATTTGTATAAAGTTATTTATAATAATCAGACCAAATTAAAAGTGTAATTATGGCAGAAAGGGCTAATGATATCAGGCCAGGTCAGGTACTAGAACATAACGGTGGATTGTTTTTGGTTGTAAGTATTATGCATACTCAACCTGGTAAAGGTGGTGCATATATACAAGCTGAAATGAAAAATATCCAAACAGGAGCAAAGTACTATGAGAGGTTTCGCTCTGATGCAACAATCAGAAGGGCAATTTTAGATGAAGAGGAATATGTTTATCTCTTTACTGAAGGGAATATCGTAAATCTTATGCATCCAAGTAGTTACGAGCAGATTGTTATAAATTTAGACTTATTAGGGGAAAAGAAGGCTTATTTGCAAGATAATATGAAAATTAAAGTAGTAACTTATCAAGATAAAATAATTTCTGCACATGTGCCTGATCACGTTACACTAACTGTAAAAGAGACAGAGTCTGTTATCAAAGGTCAGACTGTTACTGCTTCTTATAAGCCTGCAATTTTGGAAAACGGAATACGTGTTAACGTGCCTCAATTTATAAAAGAAGGGGATAAAATTGTATTACATACTCCTGATAACAGCTATTACGAAAGAGTAAAAGAGTAAATGGCCATTTCATCACCACGAATCAATGTGATGCTTGATTCTGTACGCAGTGCCTCCAAGCAGCTTATACGTGATTTTAATGAATTGCAAATTTCAAGCGTTAAGTCAGCAGACTTTATCAATAAAACTTATTCAAAATCCAAGCAACTTATATACGATTGCTTGAAAAACTACAACCAGAACTATGACTTTATTTTTGAAGACGATGTGGGCCAAGATCTAAAAGACGGCGGTTATACTTGGTTTATTATGCCTATAGAAGGCAAGGAAAACCTTTTTAGTTGTATGGTTTATTTTGCAGTATCAGTTTGTCTCATTCATAAAAACAGAGTTGTAGCAGCTGTGATTGATGCTCCAGCCCTTAGAGAAACTTTCTGGGCAGAGGAAAAGAAAGGAGCTTTTCTTGAAGATTTCAAATCTCGCCATGTAAAAATGCGGATGAAAGCTCGTGAAGGGGGAATAATAGACATAAGTGGTAATTTGTTAAATAAATTACCACTTGACAATAATAATCTACGCTCCCTTGGCTCAACGGTACTAGGTTTTGCATATCTTGCTGCCGGAAGATACAATGGAATAATTTATTCTGGAATTAATAAATATAAAACTTCACTCGGTAGGCTTTTTCTGCAAGAAAGCGGTGGGAGATTAAGGGAAGATAACGCGCTTGTCATTGCTGGAGATATAAACTAAAGTTCATTCAAAAGAGCAAAAGTCACGTAGTGAAAATAATAAATGGTCTTACCTACCCCTCATTGCAGCAGGGTGGCAAAATAAGATAGACGAGAAAAGACAACTATAGGAACAAATAGTCAGTGTGTGACAATGGCATCTAGTCCTTTTGCACAAAAAACGTTGTAAAGTAACTTAGTTGGATCCCAGTGTTAGCTACTTTCATGACAAGAAATAAAGCACTGATTTTGTACATTAACCATGCTTTTAAATAGATACCTTATTCTTGGCAACTTTAAACTCAACAACAGACACAAACAGACAATTTCTCAAAAACTTTTACAAGAGATTTTGTTAAATGCTCTATCATTTCATTTGTATGGTAAGGCGTAGGAGTAATACGGAAGCGCTCAGTCCCCTTTGAAACTGTTGGGTAATTTATATGTTGTACATATATTCCATACTTATCAAATAACAATTTTGATGCTTTTTTGGACAACTCAGGATCGCCAATTATGATTGGAATTATATGAGTTTCTGTTTGCATAAAATTCACTCCTGCGTTTCTCAGTGAGTCTTTTACCTTTTCAACAGACTGCTTTTGCTTCTCTCTTTCAACATTGCTCGATTTTAAATGCTCAACGCTTGCCTTTGCTGCTGCTGCTAAAACGGGTGACATAGCAGTAGTAAAAATAAATCCTGGGGCTGAACTTCTTATTACATCCACCAAGCTCTTTGAAGACGCTATATATCCACCCATCACTCCAAAAGCCTTTGATAATGTACCTTGAATAACAGTTATTCTATCCATCAAACCTTCTCTTTCTGCAATTCCGCCACCGCGCGGTCCATACATGCCAACTGCGTGTACCTCATCCAAATAGGTAATTGCATTATACTGATCTGCTAGATCACATATCGCTTTAAGTGGTGCTACATCACCATCCATTGAATATACAGATTCAAGCGCTATTATTTTCGGTGTTTTTATATCTATAGTCCTTAGCAACTGCTCTAAGTGATCAATGTCATTATGCCTGAATATATATTTAGGTCTTTTTCCTGACTTTATGCCTTCTATCATCGAAGAGTGATTTTTCTCATCTGAAAAAATTACCACACCCGGAATAACAGACGACAAAGTGCTAAGCGTAGTTTGGTTGGCAAGGTAGCCACAAGCAAAAGTTAAAGCAGCTTCTTTTTGATGCAAGTCAGCCAAAGACTTCTCGAGCTCAACAACTTCTTTTGTTGTACCTGATATATTTCTTGTTCCTCCAGCACCAACAGATGAATTTTGAATAGCAGCAATGACACTATCATTTTGTGACATTCCCAGATAATTATTACTGCACCAGACAATAACCTCTCTATTTCTTTCATAATCCATAATATAGGGAAGTTTGCCAGGTAATGATGCAAAATGTGTGAATTCACGATAGCGACCTTCTTCCTTTATATCTTTGATTTTACTTGAAAATATCTTTTCGTAGTCTACCAAGTTTTTATCTATTAACAATCAATATAATTATAATAAATTATTAAATGATAGACTACTATATTTATTCATTATCAGCCACAACAAGGTGTACTTTTTTGTGTATCATCAACCTTTTTAACCTCATTATCCTCAACTAAGCTTTTAGGCCTATAGCAGTACGTAATTGTAGCTGCAATAAGACAACAAGCTGCAACTGCTACTCCTATTGCTAACATCTCTAAGTAAACTGCAACAGCTACTCCTAAGGCAATACCAGTTATTGCAAGCGCAGAAGCAGCTACAATATACTTTTTTGTATTTTGCGGAACAGTTGTTTTTTGATTATTTTTGCTGCCTTGCTCATCAGCTATTGGTATCACAAGTTCTGGTTGTGTATCTTTGTTAGCTATTTGCTCTACACGCTCAGCGGGTTTATTAGAAGTTTGCTCTTTTCTGTTATTATCAATTGATATTACGGTATTAACACTTTCATTTGCAAAACCTAATGATGATGATTGAGGTAGAACAGTAAAATCTTCTTCATTGTGTACAGTACCACATTGACTTTCGGGAATAGGCGATTTACCCTGATCTACAGCTGTAGGTATTGTAAGATTTTCTGATCATCTTTTTCGTCATTTAGATCATCAGACTTTCCCTCAGTGACCATTGAAGGCATTTCTGCTGCAGTTTCAGGTACTTCTGTTTCATAAATAATATCAAACAAAGGAGAATCTGAAGAAATTCTAGGAGAATCGTCACTTTCAAGTTTAGAAAAATCATCATCTTCAGAACTCGACGATGCTAAATTTGATTCACTTCCTTCAGACTCCACCACAGGAGCTTTTTTACTACTTGCGGTAGTTTTCACATCATCGCTCACTGGTGATGCAGCAGCGATGTTCTCAAGCTCTTTTTCAAGAAATATTTTAATTTCTGCGAGTTTGCTTTTAGATTCTTTATCTTTCTTACCAACTTCCGTCTTATTAGCGTCTTCTAAGGCTTTATTCAAGATTTGCTTTATGTCTACACTATTGTCCTCTTTCCTTACCTTTTCCACTAAAGACATTACTTCTTCATAATTAAGAGCGAAGATAGCATTAGACAATTTCTCTTCTATATTTTTAGGTATTTTACCCCTCCTATAATTATTATTATCTATAGTTTCTTCTATTGAAACCTTTTTATTATTCATAATATTTTCTTCTTTGTCAACAATACTCCTTTGTAGCTGCTTACTATCAGTGCTTTGAGATTCTGAATTTTCTGATAAAATATCGCTTGTTATGGCTGGAATTGCTGATTTATCTGCAGTGTTATCACTTTTTTTCCGTACAATAAAAGTTGCTGGAGTGCTGTACATTTGATTCCATAAATCTTGACGTTCGGTGCAAGAATATTCTTGCACATCGATAGAAAATTGCAGAATATTTCTAATATGTATTAAATTTGATACAAGATCGGTATTCTCTTGGCGTTTATTGTATTTTGGATCTTCAGTGTATATATCATATCCTGCATGAGGAACTTGAGCTAATCCATTTATAACACCCGGCACATAATTGTAGTTATATTCATGTAAAGCTTCAGACTGCAATAATTTATTTTCCCTTTCTAGATCTTCCATGCGCTTCTCTATGCTAGATTTAAAAATCTCACACTCCTCTCGAAAAATTATGCTAATTTCATCACTTTCTGTGCACAAATAACATACTTTTTTGACTAATGAGTAATCTTCTTGATCTGTCGAGTAGTGTACCGCATTTCTCAGTATATTCTGTATGACCTGCCTAGTTATTTGCTCATTGTGTGATATGCTCTGATAGATTTGAATGTGGGCAATTGTATCGATTACAATATCCTTGCTTTTGATATTAGACAAGGTAATAAGAGCTAATTCATATGCATTATCAAATTCGTTATTTTTAAATTTTTGATTGAGATAATCGATAACATCGTTACTACACTCAGCATATTCTTCACATAAGTGCTCAATAAATGTGATATTACCAGCATCTAGTGCAGTTTTTAGAACTAAATCATAAATTTTTTTTCTATCACGAGCTCCTATATTCTTTAAAATTTGTTGATTGAGCACCTTAATAACTCTATCGTCAGCAAATGCTTGCTCATATATATCATAATTAGTAGAACCCTTGTTATTGATATATCGTTTGCACAAGTATTCGATGATAGGCAGATGCTCCTGACTTATCGCAGTCTCTAATAGAGTAACAAAACTCCCTTTTAGCAGATCTTTTACATCTTTAGTTGGCTCATTAATATATCTTTCAAATGCGTTTAGCACTAACGTGATAAATTTTTCATTTTTGACCAAAGATGCTGTTTCAAGGACGCCATATAAAGGATCGGGATTACTTGTTTTTAGTACATGCTCAAGATCCCTTAAGAAGGGTTCTGCAAGAACTGTCTCTAGTAACTCTTGTTCTTTTCTTAATGCTATGGTTGAGAAAAAGCCAATCTTATTGGGTTCAACAAGTTGTATAGTTTGATCCTTTATTTTATTATAAACCTCATCGATACTATGGAATTTTTCTATAAAAGCTTTTATATATTCTTGACCACCAACAAGTAAAGGTAAAAGACTTAAGTTTCCTTCAGCAAAAAGTATGTCTTGATATTTTTCTGCCAATTTATCGTTAGCTGCAATTGCAAATAACACCAATTCTTTTACTAAATAATCGTACTTAAGCTCTACTTGATTAAATTTATACTGTGATAGTATATTTGAATATATATGTTGATTATTTCGTAAATCTAAGTTAAGTTGTTGCTCACAAAAATTCTTTAAATTTGTACTCTCTAGCGTAATAGACCTGCCTTCATAATCCTCAATATTTTGTATAACTTCGTCTAATTTTTCATAATTATCTTCTTTTACAGCTTGATTTAAGATACTTATTACTTCAGCAAAAGTTAAATTTTTAGGAATAATGTCATACGAGTCTTCATCTTTTGATTCTACAATAAATGATCTATCACAACCATCAGGAAAGTTTGCAAGTATTGCATTCTCTAATCTTAGATCCTTAGCATATGAAACATCTTGATTTTCATTATTTAAAACTTCAAATTCTTCTTCAGCACCTAAATCTCTGGAATGGCGACGCTCACTTTCTCCTGCAGTATCTACTGCTGGCGGCATGAGTCCACCAAGTAAATTCCAAACACCCATGATTTACCCCCTGACTATTAGCTAAGTTAATTATAGCATTAAACAGAAATTTTGCCAAGCAGATTATTGAGTCTTTTAGCAAACAGACTTACGTCTTCCATCTCTTCACCTTCCACTATACAAGCTTGATAGAACAATAAGTAAATCATATCTCCAAGTGTTGGATTTTCACCATTTTCAGCGTAAGATTCCATTATGTTTCTTATCAAAGGATGCTTAATGTTAATTTCAAGTACTTTTGGCGTGCGGTAATTTAGCTGCTTCTGTTCACGTAAAAAACGCTCCATACGGAGATCCATAGTTCCTTCATCAACTGCTAGACACACAGGACTATCGGTTAATTTCTTAGAGATCTTTACACTTTTTACTAAGCTTCCAAGAACCTTGGTGAAGTATTCGAGTATAGAATCCGCGTTTTCTTCGCTTTTGTTTTCATCTGATTTATTTTCTTCATCTTTCTTACCTTCTTCTGAAGAGAATTTTTCTAAATCAACATCAGCGCGGGTCACAGACTTAAATTTTTGATCTTTATATTCATGAATTACGCTAGTCCAGAAATCATCAACTGGATCAACAAATAGAAGCACCTCCAATCCCTTACTGACAAATCCTTCAAGTTGTGGACTGTTTTTCACTGAATCGAGACTATTACCTGTGAGATAGTAGATATGTTCCTGTTCAGGCTTCATTCTGCTTATATAATCATCAATGCTAACTAGCTTACCATCACTGGTGCTATGAAATCTGCAAATGGAAAGCAATGCTTCTCTTTCATCAGTTGGCATAGCTTCACAAAGACCTTCTTTTAACACCGCACCAAAATTGCCCCAGAATTTTGTATATTCCTCTAAATTCTCTTTTGCTTTTTTGCCGAGCTCTGATATTATGCGCTTAGTTAAAGATTTCCTAATCTGCTCAACTACACGATTATTTTGCAGTGTTTCTCTGCTGATATTGAGAGGCAAATCCGGTGAATCAACCACACCTTTCAAAAAACGCAAGTACTGCGGTATAATCTGCACATTATCTTCAGTGATAAACACTTTATTTACATACAATTTTACAGAGCAGCGTCTATCTGGATGAAATAAATCAAAAGGCTTGATAGAAGGAACATAAAGCAAGTTCGTATACTCTATTGCACCTTCATTTTTATTATGAAATATCATCCAAGGCTCACCGCCCACATGTGCAACACTACGGAAGAAGTCGTTGTGCTCTTCTGGAGTAACGTCATTTTTTGGCTTAGTCCAAATTGCAGCTTTGCTATTTAATTTTTCACTTTTTCCTTCTTCATTTACAAACTCAACGGGAAAATTTATGTGGTCAGAGTAAGTAGTAACGATGTTTTCAATACGGAATTTGTCTAAAAATTCGCTTTCTTCAGGACGCATGATGAGCGTAATTTTTGTGCCACGAGAGATTTGACCATCTAATTTGCTGATTGAATACTCTCCATCTCCTTTAGATTTCCACACCCAAGACTCTTCTTCTCCGGCTTTCCTTGATTCTACTATAACTTCTGAAGCAACCATGAAGCTTGAATAAAAACCAACACCAAACTTTCCAATCAGCTCTACAGCTTGGCTCGAATCTTTATTATTCTTAATTGCATCCAAGAATTTTTGCGTACCAGAACTTGCAATCGTGCCAAGATTATCTATTAAATCCTGTCTGTTCATTCCAATTCCATTATCGGTTATATACAGCTCATTCTTATCTTTATTGGAGCTAATAGTAATCTTTAATTCATCACTTGAATCTAATAAATTAGGATTTAATTGTGATTCATAGCGCAATTTATCACATGCATCTGATGCGTTTGATATTAACTCACGCAAGAAAATATCCTTATTAGTATAGAGTGAGTGGATTACTATATTCAGTACTTTCCCTACTTCAGCATCAAATTTTAAATTTTCAGTTTCTTGTACATTGTGCATTTTGAGCTCCATTATTAGCCTACTATTCTAATAATTTAAGTATTGCACCGCGATCTTTCAAGGTCATGTATGCTAAAATTTATGTGAGCCAGCTTATGGTTCCAATGCTAAACTGGAATAAGTATAATCATTGTGTCATGCAAATTAAAAAGAAAGTGCTAGAATATAATATCTCTTATTTGCTTCAAAGATTTATGATTCTTTGATTCTTTTTCTTTAAAAGTAGTTTCAAGAGAAGTTTTAAGCTTTTCCCATTCTTTCGAACTGTTTAGAATCAAAGCGCTCTTAATCTTCTCCAGTGCTTTCTGAGGTGATGAATATAATTCCTCATACAAATCAGTGTTTACTGACTGTAGTATTACTAAAAATGTAAATAAATTTGGATCAACTTTCACATAACATAGCTTTATTTTCTTTACGCAGTACTGTATTGCTTTTAATGATAATGAGAAGCTTTCTGCGTAAAATATAAAGCTATCTATTATTAAACTCTTTGATTTTTTCGGTAATTCAGAACTTTCAAACAGTTTTCTTATAAACTGCTCTGTTGGCTGTTTTGGCAAATGCAAAGAGAGATCAGTAAAAGATTTTAGGCTAAAATTTGGTCCAAGTATTGTGCTGATTGCTCTTTGCACGTTACTTTTATCTTGACTAACAGAGATAATGAAAACCAGTCCTTCCACATCGAGCATATACTTTATGGATTCTAAAAAATCAACAATGAATTTAGGGCGGCATATATCAAGATCATCCACCATTATATAAATGTTTTTGTCTTTCCTGATTTTATTAACCACATCTGCTAGTTGTATTTTAAAATCTCTAATGTTCTCTTTTCTCCTTTGGAGAAGATTTAACTCACCCAAGACAAAACCAATGTCTTTCTTATCAGCCTCTTTTGCAGCATCGAGAAATACTGAAAGCATAGCAAGTGGAGATTTACTGATTAGCTTTCCTAATGTATTGAGAGAAAATAGTTCTTGGTTTATGTTTTTGAACTGCTGTATAACACTCCTTTTTACTTTGTATGATGCGAATAGATCCTCAAACAGGAAATGCAAAAAAGAAGGCAATGGTTGATCTAGCGCACTAATATCCCATGCGCTGTAATAAGCTGCAATTTCATTTTGCTGCCCTAGATCCTTTACCCATTCTTTCAAAAAAAATGTTTTACCCCACTTATCATATCCTTCTAAGGAGACAATTGAAAAAGACTGATCGATTGTCTTAATTACAGTACTAAATCTACTTGCAGCTTGTTTATAGTTTAAGCAATCATTCTCCCAAGTTATTACCTTAGGTAATTGCTCGTCTTCTTTTTTTCTGAACCTTACTAATGATATAAATTTTTTAAAGCACATAAGACTCTTACACTATATTTTACTATAGTATTTTATAAGTTAAGAGTCTATTTACTTAAATAACCCATAATTTTCTATTACTGCAGAAATGGAAAGGTTCTTCAAGCTGCTTTCAGGACTATGTACAATATCTATGCCAGTTAATTCTTTTACCCTTCTTTCCATATCCTCTGTTAACCTTTTTTCTAAACCATGTATATTGCCAGAACTTACCATTTCCATAACAGAAAATTTCTCATTTGAAATATACTGCTCTATAAGTGGGGATATTTTAATTATCCAATCTAGGCTCTTACGACTGGTTATTGATAATTTACCTTCTTCTTGAAGTGAATATAATTTTTCTATCATCTCAGCTCTATTACCGGAGTGGTTCTTTACAAGATCCTCTAATAGTTTTCCATGTTCATCTATAGGTACATGAACATACATGAGCCACAAAAGAAGAACTAAGTCCGTATTACCTTTTGTTATTCCATTTATTTTACGTGCCTGACTGAATGCATAACAAACAGGATCTTTGCCACTATAAGAATAACTAAACCTCGACACCCCCGACCTAATTTGATCATCAAGTCTTACTCGAATCACATTTTCCAGATTTTCAATAGATCTACGCTCTTGTTCTTGTTTTTGTTGAAATACTTCAAACATTTTTAGAAAATCTACTTTAGGCTCAATCTTCAGCTCTTTTTCCAATTGTTCTATCTGCTCAGTTTTAAGCTCAATCTTCATCAGATCTTTTTTAAGTGCAATCCCCAGATGATCTTCTATTATATATCCAATTCGTTTACTATCTGCGTATTTTTTGTTAAATAATGCGATGAAATCAAGAGTAGTTGATCTTGATTTTTTGATTAACCAATTATAAGTATAACGTACTCCATCTAGTACAAAAGTTAACATAACCCCTCATTTTAAAACACTATATTTAAATGTATAATATTTTCAATTAGTAAGCAAGTTTCTAGGCTGAAGCATGTCACAGTATTTTTAAAGTATGTTGCTCAGAAGAAATGGAATATTATTTAATATCCTGTCTTGAAGTAAGTGCTATTCTTAGCGTTCCTTCATCTAAGTAGTCAATTTCTCCACCTATCGGTATGCCACAAGCAAGGCGCGATATTTTCACATTTAAGTTTTTTAGCAATTCAATTATATATTGTGCAGTAACTTGGCCCTCCAATGTCGAATTGATTGCAATAATGACCTCTTCAACTTTAGATTCTATAACTCTTTTAGGAATATTATCAAGATTGAGTTCTTTTGGACCGATGCCATTTATTGCTGATAATCTGCCACCTAAAACATGATACATACCTGAATATATATTTCCTTTTTCAAATGCCCATAAATCGCCCAATTCTTCTACTACACACATTAACTTGGTGTCACGCTTTGGGTTAATACAAATGGAACATGGCGATTTAGTATCTAGGTTTCCACAAATCTTACACTCTATTATAAGATCCGCTAATTCTCTAATCAAAGATGCAAGTGGTAGCATGACCCTCTCTTTGTTCTGGAGCAAATGTATAACTAGCCTTCTTGATGATGATGGACCTAAACTTGGCAATTTAGAAAAAGCATGAACTAAACTCTTTATATTAATGTTCATTCAGTAAATTCAAGATAGTTCAAAAATGATAACATCAAACCTTTCGTAAAGAAAGTAGTAAGTCTTTATCTTGATTAGCTATAGAAAAATTTTTCCACTTTTCTCAGAAATTGTCTTGAAAAAAGTAATGTAATCACAATCTACTGTAACTTAAGTCTGACTCAGGTATAACTGAAATTATCTCATACATTTGCGTAGTTACTCCAGCACCTCTTTTTTGAAAGTGACGCAATTTATTTTTCAACATGTTTCTTTCTTCTACATAATTGTCTGATTCTTTATTCAAACTAGAATTTTTTTCTTCATACTTGGAAAGTATTGTATCGATCAAATAATTAAAAAATAATATTAGACCTGTAGTGTTGGCAAGCAATGCAAGAGAATAATATAACATATCTTCACTCACTTCTTCATTTATTATGTCATGGGAATTTCTATACATTCTAAAACAAGAGCCAAAGGCTGCTAAGCATACACAAGTAAGTTTTGTTTTGCTTAGGACGCACTTAATTCGCGCTAATTTTTTATTATTATCTTCTAATTTTATACGTAACTCACTAATTTTACTGCTATAGTACTTAATAAACAATTCTATTGCCTCTTTGTTATTAGCATAATTATATGCTTTGTAAGATTCCTTATCTATGAGTTCAGTATCTATATCTCTTGATTTCAGAAGCTCTTTGATTGCTTCATTTTTGTTAAGAAGCACAGCTTCGTGTAGAGGTGTGTACTCATTTTCAGCATCTTTTCTTCTGTTAATATTTTCACGAATTAAGTAGTTAAAAAGAGCTGAAATGCATTCTGAATTATTACCTTCAATAGCCAGAGTAATTACGTCTTTTCCGCTTTCGTTCTTAGTATTAATAACTTTGAAAAGCGGCTTTTCATTCTCTTGCTTATGTTCAAAATATTTGTGCTTGTAAAACTCATTCGCACGGTATGGCTTCTTAAGGATACACAAAAGCTTTTTTACAAAATCAGCACGATTTTTTTTAATAGCCGCATGTAAAGGTGTGTCCTGATTTTTCTCATCTTGCAACAATAAGGCATCATACAAACAACCATCTTTATATAGGGAGTTAATCTCTTGATCAAAAGAGATATCTTCTTCTCCTTTACAGATATTTAGTAGCCGTGACCCTATACTTTCTGTAGTACTATAATCAATTGCAGAGCTACGTTGCACTTTAGATTGATAAAGGGTTACGTTCATACTATTCCTACCTTTAAACAACCCAGTTATACCTCTAAATATTCCAGCTATACCTGATTCACTCCGAGCAGCACAAGGCGTTTTATCTTGAATGTGAATCTCAACATTTTCATTAGAAAAAAGTTCTAAAACATGCGAGCTGCCTCTTCTACTGGAAAAAGGCGCCTCATTCTTTTTATCTTTAGCTTTAACACTATTCTCTAGCTTTTCATTCGAAGCACTTATAGGGTTAGCTAAACAATCAAAATCCTTATTTTTAGATACAAAGTCTTCTGATTGAAAATTTGCTGCAGCTTTTATTTCACCTTTCATATTTCTTTTTTTACAGAAGTTGCATTTCAGGTAGGGTATCTCATCTTTAAAATTTTTCAACTCTATTTAAATTTTTTTAAAATAGTTTTTGATAAAAATACTTATGAAACTAACTTCTGTGTTAATTTTTTAGAAGATTTTATAGCTAAAAAATTACTTCCGCATATTTTAAATCTGATTACAATTACAGTTAGAGATATTTATTGAGCTCAAAAATCTATCTCCGTCTGCAGACTTTTTTATTAAACTCATTAAAAAATGTAGCGTATCCTCTTCAGAGCATATCTGTCGTATGTTCACTGCATTTTTTCTAATCTTTTTTATACAGGGGGATCTTATGTTCAGAATTCCAGATACTTGACCTTTAATTTAGCTAATAAAAACCAACTGGTACCTGCGGTTTTTATAGCTACGTTTTCTCAAATAAGTTTTAAATGAATAGATTTCTTGCATAATAAGATGTCATCCCAGTGCTTGACACTGGAATCCAATAAGAAAAATGCGCTGGAACTTTCGAATTCCAGTTATGCAAGAAATCTAATGTTAAAAAACTCACAGTTATCCTAGTACTGCTTTATTATCTGCAGTCTTTTCATGCTCGACAGAAGAGAGTTGAGGATTAACAGCTTCTTCTATTGATTTAGCCTGTTTATAGTCTTGACTTAGGAAATATATAGCCACTCCAACTGCTATTCCAGCAACAAGAGCAGATACTGCGAGTGCGCATAATATAATAGTCATTGAAGGGACTAAAGCACCACCAACACCGAGTCCAATGCCAAGAAAAACGCCAGGTATAATGCCAATCAAACTATTACATCTAGCACTTTCTTTTTTCAATTGAGCTTGGTCTTTCATACATTCGATGAGTACTTTTTTTGTATCTCCATGAGCTAAATCTAATGGAATTTTGTCTTCTTCATTCTTTAACAAAGGATTCGCACCATATTTTAAAAGGGCTTTTATTGCGTCAGTGTTATTACTTATAACAGCTTGATGTAGTAACGTATTTCGACTACTTTGATCTTGAAAATTTATCAATTTGTAGAAACTCTCAAGACTAATATGGCTATGCACTGCTTCATTTAAGATATCCATCACTCCTTGAAACGATAACTCCTTTTTTTCCTCAGATATTGCACTACGGTGTTTAATACAATGGTGCAAGATAGGGTATACTATCTGTCCTCCTTCCTTATTGATAAGATCTCCATTTATAGGGACTATATTTAAAAGAGCCAGTATGAATAACTCCTTGTTAATCACAATTTCGTTATTATCATTAAGATATTCTTGTAACTCTTTAATTTTTTTTTCAAGACTCTCGTGTCGATTACAAATAATCGTCATTAAATCATTCATACCATCTCCTTATTCTAATTATATCAATAATATAATAAATTCTAATAAAAGTCAAATTTTTAATTAAAAATTTAATAGAACTTATTAGCAATTCCTACAAATGTCAAATAAATTCAAAAGAAACTCACAGGGTCAACATCTATTGTTATTGCAATGTTTGAACTCAAGTTACAGCAATGTTTCAGCTTTTTCTTTATAGACAGACTGTATTTATTGTGTATTTTGAGTAACACTCTATACCGATATTTATTATTTAAGAAATTTATTGCTGCTGGTGATGGGCCAAAAATTTCAAATTCTTTCAATGTCAAGTGCTGAGAGGTAGTTGAAAATTGATTATGCAAAAAGTTTGTTATCTCATTTGCTGCTTTCTGCGTTGCAAATTGATCCTTACCACAAACTATAAGCGCTATTAGTCTACTAAATGGGGGCATTTTAGCTTTGCTTCTTGACTCAAGTTCAATTTCATAAAACAAATCCCTTTTTTGCTGCTGCAATGCTTTTATTATCAAACTTTCAGGATTATTAGTTTGCACTATTACCGTTCCTTTTTCGTTGAACCTCCCAGATCTACCCGCAACTTGATGCAATAATTGATACGTCTTTTCTGCTGCCCTGAGGTCAGAATTTTCAAGTCCTAAATCTGCATTTATCACTCCAACCAAAGTTAATTTAGGGAAATTATGCCCTTTAGCAATCACTTGTGTACCGATTATAATATTCACTTCTTCCTTGAGCACTGAGTCAATTACGCTACCAAGCGACTTCTGGTCGCTGCTAATAATCGCAGTTTTTGCATTTGGTAATAGTTTTACTATCTCTTCAAGTAACCTCTCAATTCCTATACCACAAAGGGATAATGACTGCTCACTTTGACAATTCGAGCATTTTTCTGGAAGTTTTGATTGGTAAGAACAATGGTGACACAAAAGGACGTTCTTTTTCTTGTGGTACGTAAGCCATACAGTGCAATTTGAGCAGGAAATTTTATATCCACATTTTTTACAAACTGCAAGTTGCGCATACCCCCTGCGGTTTAGAAAGAGCATAACTTGCTGTTTTTTCTCTATGGTTTGTTTTATCCCTTCGAAAAGCTCATTTGAAATCCATTGTTTATTATTCACTACTTTTATGTGCGGCAACTCTGCACCACCGAATCGTTCGGTTAGCTTTACATGGTTGTAATTCCCTTTTTTAACATGATAAATTGTTTCAAGCAGCGGAGTAGCGGATGATAAAATAATCGGAATATTTTCGAGCTTGGCTAAGATAATGGCCATATCTCGAGCATTATATATAATTCCTTGTTCCTGTTTAAAGGATGAGTCATGCTCTTCATCGACGATGATTAATTTTAGGTTTTTATAAGGTAAAAAAAGTGATGACCTTGCCCCAATAATTATCTGCGCACTTCCATTTGCGATACTGAGCCAATTATTTCGGCGAGCTTTGGGAGTAAGTCCTGAATGCCACTCAGCTATATTTCCAGATATCTGACTGTGAACACGATTTACTAATTGTGAAGTTAGGACAATTTCTGGCAGAAGGATCAGGACTTGTGCATCGTTTACGATTTCAATTAACCTTGCAATCACAGAGAGATAAACTTCCGTTTTTCCAGACCCGGTTTCACCGTCAAGCAAAGTCACTGAATACTCATTCAAATTACTTATTATCTTATCGCGAGCTGCTTGCTGCTCAGGGCTTAATTGGTAATCTATTTCACTTATTTCTTGCTTTTGCTTAGTGCAAACTAACTTATCTATTTGATTTACCTTTAATACTCCTCCCATTATCACTTTGGCAAGCATACCAATAGGTATTACATTATATTGCGCAACCCACTCTGCAAATTCGATCAGTTTTGGTCTGATGCTCGGCAAATCGATCTTTTGCTCAATAAATTTTAATTCTCGATCGCTTTTGCTACTTTCTCTCCAAACTATTCCAATCAAACGCTTTCTGCCAAACGGCACCACTACGTAATCTCCAATTGAAACTTCAGTATCTTCCTCAACTGCATATGAAAATAACTGATCAATTGGAAGCGGTAGTAATACGTCAACTGCTTTCTTCATAGTACCTTAAGTTTAGCACCGTTTTGAAAATATTAGTTTTGATTTTTGTGGGTTAAACTGGTATAATGTTATACTAAATTAATTTGATTGGGGGAGTGAGTATGATTCCAGAAACACGTAAAGAGGCATTCAAAGTATTAGGATTGTCAGAGAGTGCAAGCACAGAAGAGATTAAGAAGGCATATCGCGAGCTTGCATTGAAATGGCATCCCGACAAATGGTCAGATAAAAGCCAAGAAGAGCAAAAGACAGCAACAGAAAAGTTTAAAGAAATATTAGTAGCATATAAAATATCAATAGGCGAGATAACTGAAGAATTCATTAGCCAACAGCCTAATGATGATTGGGTTGATGAGTGTATGGGAGGCATTTTTGGATCACACTTAAATTATATAGAAATTAATTTATTCACTGTTCTTGCAGGTAGATTTTTAAAAGAAGCGGAGTTATTATTACCAAAAATTACAAATCCTAATATAAAGATTCAACCTGGTAATGTTGGTATTAAGGACAAAGCACCATTACATTATATTGTGCAAAATGCTTGTGATAAGCCTAACAGTGGTTGGGAAGTACTTCTTGAGAAATTTTTATCATCAAATAATGATACAGGAACAGGTGTAGCCATAAATTCGATGCTCCCACAGAAAGAATTTGTAGATGTTAATATTGGCGATCAAATAGGTACTACCCCTCTTCACGTGGCTTCAAAGTACGGTCGTATGGACTTGATACAAGTTCTTTTAAAATATGGAGCAGATGTGAATAAGCTGGATAAATTGTCATGCAGTCCATTATATCAAGCTGCTAGTGGTAACCATGTTCAAGCTGTAAAACTGCTTTTAGAGCACAAGGCTAAAATTAGTAATGGTGAGAGGTTTCTTAATTATGGTACAATTCTTTATGACCTTGCTAAAGGGGAATATAGTGCAGAAGTGACAACAATGCTTTTAGACAGAGCTTCTACCGAGGAAAAGAATAAAGTATTTTTAGAGTCTTGTAGGATAGGCAAGGTTGAGCTTGTAAGCAAGCTACTTTCTGAATATAGAGTTAATCCTAATCTGATATCGATAGATGGGTGTGCAACTATTTTGCAAGATATATGTCAATTCAACAAACCTAATTCTGTTAACATCGCTAACCTTTTATTACAAGCAGGAGCTGAACAAACGCTAGTAGTAGGAAAGTGGCCAAGTGCATTAGAAATTGTTCAACAAGAGAAAAACAAGGAATTTATAGAATTATTTGCTCAGTATAAAAATAAAACAGGTTCACCCGTACAACACACTAATAATCATTTCCAACCAACTTTAGGACCAGAAGTGCAAAGTGCTCAGCCACCTATAACAGATAATAAGAATCATCATTCTCCACAAAAACAATTTTCAGGAATTTCTTCGAGAGAATGGACAATGGGCTTAGCATTATTGTTTGGTACTGTAGGAGCTACATTAGTTGCAATAGGAATTATACCTGAAATTACTGCTATTGGAATAATTGCAACTGCTGTGTTATTAGGAATTGCGAGTGCAGCATTAGGTGGCGTAGTAGGGTATCTTATAGACATAACAGTAAACAATTTTCATAGCGAAGCTACTATGAAAGTTGCATAACTCATCTCATTCAAATAAAACATACTTTTTCTAGGTTTCAGCGTTATACGCTGAAATCGCAGGTTGTAATCTAAGCAGAATTAACACATTTTTCATAGTACACAATTTATAATCATAAATATTAGAAATGTGAGGAAATTCTGTATGTTTAGCGATAAAATAGTCCTAGACTTTGAAATAGAAAAAGGTGACCGAATAGATCGGTGTTACTTCTCTACACGCATCAAACTTACAGATAAGAGCAAGAGTTTTCTATGTGAAAAGCTCGGTAAACCTAACAATTTAGATGATTACTTTAATCTTAATCCTGAGAATTTTTATATTTATTACAACAAATATAGTGGGCACTATGGTATAAATGAGCTGTATGTCAGAGATAATAATGGTAGATATTTAGCTACTAAACTTCCACTTGATCAGAGCGGATTTTCAATAGAGTTATCACCTGGTGAGACAAATTATGGTTTTTATCCTCTGTATGCAACCTATAACCCCACTCAATATGACAAAAAGCAGGAAAAGAGCTTTGAAGATAATGGTGAATTGCAGCCACTTGTGTCAAGTGTATTGGATTACTTTCTAAATGGCTTAACCGTTCAAGATATGTTTTTGCAAATACAAAATGAGCTTGTTGAAAAAGAAACAAAATTAGAAGAAGACAGAAGAAAAGCAGAGGAAGAATTAAATAAAAAGAATGAAAAGTTAAGGGAACTCATAGAAAATGATGAGATTAAAGTACTTAAAGTAATAAAAGGCCATAGTATTGGGAATGGACGTTCAGCGGCAATTTTGCAGCTTGATGGTGATCTTGATGCAAGTAAGTACTACATAGCAGAGTATGAAGGCAATGAATACTTACATTGCACGAGCTCTGGTTATGACATACTGCTTGACCAGAGCGATTTATTTTTTGTTCTCAATAGCAGCTCTTATCTTGAACTTGAAAGCGGTTTCTACTCAATACTTGCTGGCAACTATGCTAAATATCTCGATACTAAGAATCTGCTTTTTCGCGATGATCAACTATCTAAGCAGTTGTGTAAAAACAAGGTAAAGGCTGAATCTACAGTTAACGCATTTTTCTCAAGACTTATTTATAGTGAAAATTTTTAAGAGGTGAGTATGAAATTTAAAACAAATTCTGAATATGATAAATCAAAAAATTTAGACTTAGATGCTAAAGACTCTACAGGCTATACTGCTCTACATAAAGCTGTTTTTAGTGGGCGTTTCGATGAGGTCAAACTGTTAATAGATAAAGGCGTTAGAGTGGACGTGCAAGATAAACATGAGCTCACTCCACTTTTTTATGCTGTTATCAACAATGATGAGAAAATGATAAAATTTCTAGTCGAAATAGGTAATGCCGATGTTAACCTGGGTAAATATAATAATCCTCTTGGCATGGCTATTTCACGTGGACGTATGGAATTAGCAGAATATTTGATAGACAAAGGTGCAGATATAAACCGACAAGACAATATCGGCAGAACCTTTCTGCATAAAGCTGCTGAAGGTGGAAATTTAGCTGCAGTGAAATTTTTAGTAGAAAAAGGTGCTAGGCTTGATGTTTTAGATGAATGGAATGATACTCCTCTTCATCTTACTGCAAATGTAGAAGTCAATAAAGGTCATACAGAAGTAGTAGATTATTTAATAAAAAACGGTGCAGATATAAATCTTACTCATAACTACACTCCGATACACCTAGCTATTACACGTGGAAATTTAGATATGGTGAAATGTCTGATAGATAATGGTGCTGATCTTTATATTAAAAGAGCATGCGATGGTACACCTCTTACTTATGCTAAACAGCAAGGGCAAGTGGAAATAGTAAATTACATGGATAGTGTAATGTCAAACCTTTCACTTAGCAAAACTGTGTCCCTTGATAACACTAATATAAATATCAAGTATGACTTAGCTGCCAATAAGCTAGATACAATAGAAAAAAGCATTAAAGATGCTGTACGAGACTTTAAGGGTGCTTTTAATACCTCTGACCATGATATAAGGATCAATGCTTATGTATTCAACACTCAAAATGAGTTTAAAGAGTACTTGAAAAAAGTTGGATTCGATGCTGGCGACGGTGTTAATGGCTACACAAGAATGATCGATCTAAATAAGGGAAATGCTGCTGACGTTTATGTCTACCTAGATAGTAAAGGGAATTTAAATCAACATACGTTAAAGCACGAGATAGGGCATGCAATGCACTTTGCAAATCTTGGTCTAAGCTATATCTTGCCAAAAGCAATGCACGAAGCTATTGCTAACTATGTTGCTGGTTTAGAAAATGGCAAGCACATTAATGATCACGGAGATAAAGAAGCTTTAATTGCAATAAAAAATAAGAATCTTAAACTAGATGAGATATTACGTAATGATTATCAAGGAAATCACTACTATTCAGAAGCAGAGCAAGTAGTAAAGTTTCTTGAACATAAACACCCGGACTTAATTGATAATTTACTAAAGAGCCTCTCTACTTATAAGAGATATCATGATAGGGATGAAGGTAAGAAATTAGTTGAGGATTTTTTGACTGAGCTAAAAGGTTATACTCAGGAATTTAAACAGTGGGTCAAAGCTGAGCTGAGTGGTGAACAACATATGGAATATAATGTTGTTGAATCTAACAGTGTTGAAAGTTCAACAAGCCAACAAAGTGCAGGCAAGGGTCTATATGGTTATAGCCCAGTACATAATGTAAGTGGTGATAAAACCAAGATAGAAAGTGTCAGTAGAGAAGATTCTATGCAACCTGCTAAAAAAGCGAGTGAAGACGAACAAGGAAAAGCTGCTACAATAAAAGTTATGAAGTATAATAAACAGCCTTTCTTAAAGGTGAATATTGATGACAATAATGTAGAAAACACTATAGGAAAAGTAAACGAGATAAATAAGGTAACAGGTGCGACGAGTTTACATTCTGCTGCTTCATTGGGAGATTTAAGCAAAGTAGCAACGCTACTGAAACACAATTCATATATTGATACAAGAGACCATAACGGACAAACGCCACTACATTACTCTATTCGGTCAGGAAATACGGAAGTAGCAAAATATCTCATTGATAATGGTGCAAATCTTAATATCCAGGACAATCCTTATCGTCAAACTGCTAAATATGCTTATTCCAAAACACCTTTACACTATGCTATTGAATCTGGCAATACAGAAATAGTTAAATATCTAATAGATCGTGGTGCAAATCCTAATATTCAAGATGCTTATTCCGAAACGCCATTATACAGTGCTATTTATTCAGGTAATACAGAAATAGTGAAGTATCTATTAGATCATAACGCAGATCCTAACAGTAAGGGTTTTTATACTTTTCCATTGCTTGCTGCTATTAAGCTAGGGCATGCGGAAATAGTTAAGAGTTTAGTTGAGCATGGCGCAGATCTTGGTATCAAGAACACGTCAGCTCAAACACTGCTGCACTATGCAATTGAGCTAAAACATACGGAAATTGCTAAATACTTAATAGATCGTGCTATAGATGTTGATACCCGTGATATTAGCTCTGGTAAATCTCCACTACATTTTGCTATGCACATGAAAAATATGGAAGTAGTTAAATATCTCATAGAGCATAATGCGGATATTGATATTCAGGATAGCTACGGCTTAACGCCTTTGCACCTTGCTGTTGATCTTGGAAATAAGGAAATAATAAAACATTTAGTTGAAAAAGGTGCGAATGTTAATGTGCAGGATAATGATGGTTGGACACCTTTAGTTCATGCAGTGAGGCATGGAAAGTTAGATACAATAGAATATCTAATAAAAAACAAAGCTGACGTTGATGTTGTGGGCAAAGATGGCAGGACACTTATTGAACATGCTGAGTTATGGGCAGAAGGGAAAGGTATAGAAAGAGATGTAATAGATAGCAAAGGCGGTAATGATTCTTATTATCGTGAGCTTTCAAAAGAAGCTGCAACTTGGGAAAAAGCTGGAAAGGATATGCTTAGCTATCTCAAAAAAATTACTATGCAAGAAGAAGAATCTAACGATATAGACCAAATGCCAGCAGATCAACCTGCGAGTGAAGAAAGGAGTAAAAGATCGATAAGAGGAGACGAAGAGAAGCCAGAGGAAACAATTGTTATAGATAATGTGAAACAACATCCTTTAAAAATCAAAGTGGGTGAGGCTGTTGAAATAGGGAAATATAAGGTAGAACTGCAAGTTACGTATGATGATGTAAGAAATTTTTATGACACTATACGTGGTAAATATCATGATGGTAGTGGATACAATTATGAGCAAGTAATGGTTTTGTACAATGAAATTGTTAGGCCAGCATCACAGCATCATGATGAATCATTTACTCTTGCTGAGTCCTATATTGCAGATGATCATCTATTTATTAAAAATCAAGATTTTGGAATTTTGAATGATTTTAATGAGATGTTCTATAAAAGTGATGAGTTTATGTAACATAAAAGGTGGATGAGAATTAATTGATATAAGGAATTAGATCTTCCATTGTCATCCCAGTGTTTCTTTCTCCTGCCATTCCGGCATTTCCTTCTCCTGTCATCCCAGTGCCCCGACACTGGGATCCAGTGTTCATATAATCTCATCACAAACGTTTATTTTAATTTAAGACCAATACCTAATTTAAAATCAAAATTCCTGGATTCCAGTGTCAAGCACTGGAATCTACTATGCAACTTACTTTTTTATGTAATAAATAATACTAATTTATTAATTGATAAGTGGTGTAGGTTATATTATTATTAAGATATATAATTAATATCTTAATAATAATATGCCAGAATATGTTAATCGCATTGCTCAATCTATTGTATTAAAAGTCTATACTGATAAAAAATATCCTAGAGTTAGAGTGTTTTTAAAAACTGAAGATAGAGAAGATGGACAAGTTGAAGAAATACTTTCAAAGCAGGAAATTGCGGAGTTTTTAAATAAATTTGCCAACAGAGGAAAGCATAAAACTGCTATCAGTAAAAATGTAGAACAAGGTATAATTAAAGATATAGAAGGTATACATAGAGAAAATGATAGATATGTATATAAAGCACCAGATTTATCAGCTGAAAGGCAGTATAATAAATTATTTGAAAGTGAGCAAGGCATTCAATTTGATTTGAATAATTGCATGTCAGATAGTATATCTAAAATTGTACAATTAAGAGATAGATTTAAAGAAGTTTTAAATTTTGATCCCAAAGAAGGGTTATGTCACTCATTAAGTTACTTTATTACTTTTCTAAAATTAGAGAATAGGCAAGATTTTGTTGAATTTTGCGAGTCTGGTAATATTATATCTGAACAAGATTTTATGAACTATATTGATGGAAGAAAAGAACAAACGAAAAAGTTATTAATGATGCAGTTTTTATCGCAATTCTTACCTATTATTGATGTTCAGAGTATTAAAAGGCGAGAAGGAGCTCCATTTTATTTTGATGAGGAAATATATGAGCAATGGTTTGATGGTTTATCTTCAACAAAAGTATGGATCGATACTAACCAAGAACAAATCAAACGTGTCTTAAATGATGTGGAAATAGGATGCTACTTAGAATTTAATTCTTTTTATCTTGCTGGTGATAAAGCGGATTCCAAGGATGGTGGACATTCTATGTTGGTGTATAAAGCAGAGAATGATAAATACATATTTTTTGATCCTAGTAAAGGAGCGATTGGCTTTTGTCCTGATACAGGAATTGCTAATTTTACATTAGAGGAAGTTTGTAGGGCAATAGAACTTGCTGTAAACCATTATTCATATAATATGTATGTTGAAAATTCTCCAGATTATTGCGAAATTTTTATTACGCTTAGAAATGCAACACTGATGTTAAAGAAAGCTGAAAAGCTTTATGAAACAACGGAAAGAACAAATTCAAAAATAATTGATATATCAGTTGATAAAGGCATGAATAAATTGTTGCTCACACCTGCAAGTCTGTGAAAAAACATAACTTGATCTTTTTGGCTATTTACCAAGTATAGACATTAGCTCATCCCATTCTCTTTTACCAATGCCACTTTCTTCTCTCGTAACATTTTCTCCTTTTATTAGCTTGCGAATTATTTCAAGACCAGTTTTTGAAATGCAGGCTGATTTTAGCGAGTATTCAACAAAAGCATTATAGGCCAGCGGAACCCATTTCTTCACTATGTCCAACATAACTTCTGCATAGACTCTAATTTCATATTGGGCGTGCTGATCAGCTCTAAGCCTTAAAAAGTGAAGAAGGTTGTGTAAATCTATTTTCCAATAAAACTGAGTATAGTAATTAAGTGTTAGATTAGTTCGGGCAATTTCTCTTGCAAGGCCCTGCTCAATAAATTTCTCATAATGAGAATATACTAAATTAGAATCATTTATTAGAGAATCTATTATTTCTTTGGAAGTATTTGAATCAAAAGCTTCACCGCTGCCTTGTTTATTATTATCAGATTGTTTTGCAACCTGTTTTGGTTCTGGTATATAAAATTCATTATCAAGTATCGAATACCTTCCAGAATATTCATTCACATTTGCAGTTCTGTGTCTTATCCACTGTCTTGCAATAAAAATTGGAAGTTTCACGTGAAACTTAATTTCACACATTTCAAATGGAGTTGTATGATGATGCCTCATCAAATACTTTATAAGCGCTTCATCTTGATTTATCTGTTTTGTTCCTTTTCCATAAGAAACACGAGCAGCTTGAACTATGGCGCTATCAGAGCCCATATAATCAATCACTCGAACAAATCCATGATCTAACACCTTATGTTCTTCGTATAGAATTTCATCTATCTCTTTTACTGTAGTTCGCTTATTCATAACATGTCCTCAAGGAAATATCGGCTCCACACGAATTGAGTTTTTCGTCCATCGCTTCATAGCCTCTCCATAAATGATGTGAGTTATTTATTGTAGTTTCTCCTTTAGCTACCAAAGAAGCGAGAATTAAAGCTGCTGTTGACCTTAAGTCATTAGCATGCAGATTAGCTCCAGATAGGCTCTTTGTTCCACTTATAGTAGCTTTACTTTTTTCGATGCTAATATTAGCACCTAATTTTCTTAGCTCATTTGCATGTGCAAATCTACTTTCAAAAACGTTCTCTTCAATGATTGATATTCCACCTGCAATTGACATAGCAGACATTAGTTGTGGTTGCATATCACTGGGAAAGTTGGGATATGGATTTGTTGCAACGTGAGCAGATTTAATAGAGCCATTTTTTCTAGAAATAATAATACCATCATCATGTAACTCAACTCTGGCTCCTATAGTCTTCAATTCATTTGCAATACATTCTATATCAGACAAACTTACTCCTTCTAACTTTAGCTCGCCGCCGGTAATGACAGCAGCCAAAGCATAAGTACCGGCCTCTATGCGATCTAGTATTATTTTATGCTCACACCCATTCAATGCTTCAACACCTTCTATTGTGATTTTTGTGTTATTAACTTCAATATTGGCACCCATACTCTTCAGAAACTCTATTAAATCAAGAACTTCCGGCTCCGTTGCGGCATTGTTTATTGTTGTTACTCCTTCTGCAAGTGTTGCTGCCATGATTATGTTTTCTGTTGCGCCAACACTTACTTTTTCAAATGTTATTTCTTTGCCTTGCAATTTTCCCTTTGTTGTTGCAGTTATATTACAGCTATCAATTTCAATTTTAGCTCCCATTGCTTCAAGTGCCTTGATATGAATGTCAACAGGACGTTTTCCAATATTACATCCACCAGGAAATACTGTTGAAACTCTACCAAATCTGCTGAGCATTGGACCTAGCATTAAAAAAGATGCTCGCAGTCTGCTTGCAATTTCATGTGATATTAAATGGTTATTGATATTGCTACAGTCAATTTCCAAAGTATGATTTGCTTTATAGTCTTTATTGCATATAAAATTTACTTCTGCACCAAGACTCTTAAGCAGCTCAGACATCAAATGCACGTCAATTAAATCAGGTACGTTATGCAAAGTTATTGAAGAATTACTAAACAAGCTTGCCGCCATTATTGGCAAGACGGCATTCTTTGAACCATTAATCTTGATTTTTCCAATCAAGGGCTTATGGTTACTTCTTACTAATATTTTATGCATTTAATCAAGCGATAGAACTTATCAAGTAAGTATAATAGGTTAGCGGTAAAAGGCAAAATTTTGCTTTTTCTTCTTCTGTCATTCAAGTAGCTGACACTGGGATCCATTTCTTCATCATCATCAAAATGTTATATTTCAACATTACTTTTATGCTGACCAATTTAACTGGATTCCAGTTTCAGCTACTTGAATAACATTTTCGTAGTCGATTCAAAATAGCATAATTAACTACACCTTTCCAAAGATGAGAGACGCGTTGGTACCACCAAAACCAAATGAATTAGAAAGCGCATATTGAATTTTATGCTCTTGAGCTTTAAGTGGTACAAAATTTAAATCACACCCTTCTGAAGGTTTGTGTAGGTTTAAAGTTGGTGGAACAATTCCATTGTTTAATGCAAGGATACTAAATATTGCTTCAACACTTCCTGCGGCACCAAGTAAATGTCCTATAGAAGATTTAGTCGAGGAAACAGGTATTTTATAGGCATAGTCACCGAATAACTGCTTCATTGCTATTACTTCAACTTTATCCCCAAGTGTTGTTGAAGTTCCATGTGCATTGATATACCCAATTTGACTTGGGCTTACTTGTGCACTCTTTAAAGCAAGCTCCATTGCCTTAAGTGCACCTCTTCCTTCTGGATGAGGTGCTGTGATGTGGTGCGCATCTCCTGTGAGTCCATATCCAGTAAGTTCTGCATATATTTTTGCTCCCCTTTTTTTTGCATATTCATATTCTTCCAGCACTAATATACCTGCCCCTTCACCCATGACAAACCCATCACGCTCTTCATCCCATGGCCTTGAAGCCTCTTCAGGCTTATCATTGAATTTAGTTGATAGCGCCTTCATCGATGCAAAACCTGCAATTCCAACTCTGCATAACGCACTTTCTGCTCCGCCTGCAATCATAATGTCAGCTTCACCGAGTTTTATAGCTCTTGCTGAGTTTATAATCGCATGCGCACCTGTTGCACATGCAGTTACCGCTGAGTCATTTGGACCTATAAATTCGTATTTAATAGAAATATGACCAGATATCAAATTTATTAGACTTGCAGGAACAAAAAATGGGCTAACACGTCTAGGCCCCTTCTCCTGCATGGTAATTACATTTTCCTGAATTGACGGAAGACCACCTATACCGGAACCAATAGCTACACCTATTCGCTCTTTATTAATATTTTTATTTTCCAAAATTAGTGAATCTTCTACTGCCTGAACAGCTGCTGCAATTCCGTAGTGAATAAAACGATCTGTTCTTTTTAGGTCTTTTTCAGAAATATAATCTGGTGGATTAAAATAATGCTCAACGTTATCGGATTGCACAGGCACCTGCCCTGCAACCTGACAAGCAAGATCAGAAGAGTCGAACCTATCTGTATTGATTGCTTTGATGCCAGATTTACCTTCTTTCAGCTTTAACCAGGTGTTATTAACATCTGCTGCTAGTGGAGTAATTAAGCCAACACCGGTAACTACTACTCTTTTGCTCATTCAACATCAATTGTTTACTTTGTTTACTATATATTCAACTATCTGTTCCATAGTTTCCATTTTTTGCGCATCTTCATCAGGAATCTCTATACCAAACTCTTCTTCAACTGCCATGATTATTTCAACTGCATCTAAACTATCTGTGCCATGATCTGACAGCTTTGAAGAATTACCAAATTTCTCTACATCCTTACTGATGTGCTCTAGTATAATCTTCTTTACTTTTTCTTCTATATCTTCCCTAGTGGTTTTTGCCAATTCGCTCATTTCTTACTAAAAAATAACCTATTCTCTGATGTTATAAGAAATTTTGATGTTTGCAATAGCTTTTATGATTATATAAACTATTAAAAACTTCCTATCTCTTAGCACTCGATAGTTAATAAATTTAAAAATGCTAGACGAAACAACAAAAAATTTGCTTGTTGTAGAAGTGAATAAGCTCTTACCTGAAAATAGCGAGAATAAACTTATATCAGCTATGCGTTATGTGCTTCTTGCTCCTGCAAAACATATACGTTCTTTTTTAGTTATAGCATCTTCGTCGATATTCAACATAAAGGTTGAAAAAGCAATAACAGCAGCAGCAGCAATTGAATTTATTCATGCTTACTCCCTCATTCACGATGATCTGCCATGTATGGATAACAGTGACACCCGCAGAGGCCAGCCAAGCTGCCACAAAAAATTTGGTGAAGCAACAGCAGTACTGGCCGGAGATGCATTACTTACCCTGGCTTTTGAGGTATTATCTTTGTTAAATTGTGAGATCATAAAAGTGCTCTCTCAAGCAATAGGAATGAAGGGAATGGTGGGAGGGCAGATTTTAGATATAGGTGCAGATTTTGACAAAATAAAAGAAATTCATTTGATGAAAACTGCAAAACTATTTGCAGCTTCATGTGAAATAGGGGCTATAATAGGAGGCGCTACAGACAAGGAGCGGGAAGCATTATATAACTATGGAATAAATCTAGGGCTTATTTTTCAAGCCAAGGATGATATCGAAGATTATGAGCAAGATAAAACAAACAATTTAATGTCCGTGCTTGGAAAAAATGAAATGGAAAACTATATAGATAGTCTCTTTAAACAGGCCTCAGATAATTTAAGTACGCTTTCAGGGAATACTAGTGACTTATATGATTTATTGAATCAAGTAAAAAAAGATGGTTAGAAAAATTATATTACAAATGTTTATCTCTGTAGTAATGATTCTCACTTTAGCTTCTGCTTTTATAATTACGATTGTTTATATAAACAAAGATAAACCAGAGAAAAGGGAAAAGCTTTACGAAATAAATGCTACACATGGTGGTTTGACACAGATGATAGCAAGTTATTTGGTCAGGCCGATACTTGAATCAGCTGTTGATCGTTATATTGAAAAGCATGGGTTAGCAGAATATTTAGAAGAAATAACACAGCAAAAAGAAGAAGAGATGATAAACTTTTATGAAATTACTGAAGGTAGTGGCAGTAAAGTTTTCTGTGGCCAAGAAGTTCTGCTACAAATGTACAAAGTCTCCAACAACCTAGCAACGCTACTTCCGACTGATGTCAATTTGAAAATAGGTCAGGATTACTTAAAAGAAGTGAGTTTAGGGGTAATAGGTATGAAAGAAGGCGGAGAGCGTGTAGTTACTATTGCTGCTGATGACAACAAAATGAGTTTTAACTCTTATTACATCAAACTGATTGAAGTAAAAGATAAATATCCCGATTCAGTAAATAACCTGATGATTTTTAATGACTTAATTAACAAAACTGGAAAGCGAGTAAAATGTGGCGATGAGATATCAGTTCAATATAGCATAAAGAGACATAATGGTGAGTATATAATCAAAGATCAAATAGTGCAGTTTAAGGTTGGTGACAAAAAAATACCACTTGCTATAGAACTTGGAGTTGTGGGAATGAGAGCTGGTAATAAAAGAACAGTTCTTTCTCCACCTGATCTTTTAACTGGTATATTAATAAAAGAAATAGATTTTGATGAAGAAAATATCTCAATAATTGATTTAAGTTTGAATTCTACTATTGAAAAATAGCTTAAAGAATTACGAAGTAAGAAAAAATAAAACCTCTTGAATGCTCTATATTACTTAAAGTAGGCTTCCTCTAAAGTATAAATTTAGATAAATCAAGCTGCTTTGAAATTGACTCTAGTTTATCTCTTACATATTTGCTATCTATAACAAATTTTTCACTATTTTTTTCAGAAGCGATAAAACTTATTTCATCCAAAAGCTTCTCCATGACAGTATGAAGTCTTCTTGCACCTATATTTTCCACTTCTCTATTAACTGTAAATGCTATTTCAGCTATAGTCTCTATACCATCATCAGTAAACTCAAGTGTTACATTTTCCGTTTTCATTAACGCTATATACTGTTTTAACAAACTAGATTCTGGTTCCTTTAATATTTTTATTAGATCCTCTTGAGTAAGCGCCTTAAGTTCCACTCTAATTGGCAATCTACCCTGTAATTCTGGTAAAAGATCAGATGGCTTAGATAAATGAAAGGCACCAGATGCAATAAATAATATATAGTCTGTTTTTACGGGGCCATACTTAGTTGAAACAGTTGTTCCCTCAAGTAATGGTAACAGATCGCGCTGCACTCCTTCTCTGTTGACTTCACCTTTTATTTCTGTACGTGCTGCAATTTTATCTATTTCATCTAAAAACACTATGCCTTCATTGCTAACAAGATCAATCGCTTCTTTGATTATCTTGTCTTCATCCATTAACCTTTCGCTTTCTTCATTAATCAATATTTCACGTGCTTCTTTCACTTTAACTGTAATAGTTTTTGTTTTTTTGCTCCCATTAAACATCTTGCCCACGATTTCTGTTACGTTCATCACACCAATTTGCCCACCTGGCATGCCAGGTATATCAAAAGTGGGTAGCATACCCTTGCTCTCCCTGACGTTAATAGAAACTTCTCCATCTTCAAATTCCTTATTTCTCAGTCTTTCTCTGAAAACTTTTTTGCTTTCCTCGGTTGCATCTTCACCAACCATGGAGTTGACTATTATCTTTTCAGCCAAACCTAAAGCTTTTTTAGTTAAGGCTTTACGTGCTTTTTCCTTAACTAAAACTATTGCTGCATCAACTAAATCACGTATTATCGAGTCAACATCACGTCCAACATATCCTATTTCAGTAAATTTCGTTGCTTCAACTTTTATAAAAGGTGCACCAGCAAGCTTTGCTAAACGGCGAGCTATTTCAGTTTTACCAACTCCCGTATGGCCTATCATGAGTATATTCTTAGGTATAATCTCTTCACGTAGTGGAAGTGGGACTTTATTTCGACGCCAACGATTTCTGAGTGCAATAGCAACAGCGCGCTTTGCGTCATTCTGTCCGATTATAAATCTATCCAACTCTTTAACTATCTTCTGTGGTGGTAGATCATCTAATAAAGCTTGTGAGCTTTGGATGCTGCTACTTTCTGTACCTTCATTTTCATAGAGGCCGTTTTTTTTATTGCAGTCATCATTATTATCAGATTGACCTACTACAGGTTGACCAGAAGAATTGGTACACAAAGTTCTTGACATATTACTCCTTTATTTTTTCAATAATTAGATTATGGTTTGTATAAACACATATATCGGCAGCTATCTTCATAGCCTTTTTTGCAATCTCCTCTATTGATATTCCTTCAACGTCAATCAAAGCTTTTGCTGCAGATAAAGCAAAATTTCCTCCAGAGCCAATGGCTGCAATACCATCTTCAGGTTCAAGAACATCACCCGTTCCTGTAATGACCAATGAAATGGACTTGTCTGCCACGATCATCATAGCTTCTAATTTTCTTAGATATTTATCCATTCTCCAGTCTTTTGCAAGTTCAACACATGCCCTCATTAACTGTCCTGGGTGCTTATCAAGTTTAGATTCTAGCCTTTCGAAGAGAGTAAATGCATCAGCTGTTGCTCCAGCAAAACCGGCAATTACGGAATCACCAGAAAGACGCCTAACTTTTTTTGCTCCAGATTTTATAACGGTATGGCCTAGCGAGACTTGCCCATCACCTATTACTACTACATTTTTGTCTCTTCTAATTGATAGTATAGTAGTACCATACATTTTACTGCTGTCATGATGAATCATTTTTTTGTTATTTTAATTCGTTATATTATATTAAGATTATAACTTATAATATAGTACTTTTCTTATAACATTTAAAGTGTAGATGCAAAACATAATTCGCCCAGATTTGGAAAAAAGTATAAATAATTGGTTTGAGGCAAAATTTAACGGCCTTACATTGCCATTTTATAGCTCTATAGATCTTAGAAACTCCAGCTACAAAATTGCCCCAGTGGACGCTAATTTATTTCCTGCAGGGTTCAACAATCTAAGTGAGACATCAAGAGCAACAGCAGCAAAACTAATAAAAAGTTATTTTGAAACAAAACAATATAAAAAGACTCTTATAATACCGGAGAATTACACACGAAATAAAATGTATATAGAAAACGTATTTGTTATAGAGAAAGTACTGCAACTCGCAGGTTTTGAAACTAGAATTGGCCTCTTTCATAATGAAACGTACAATTTAATAGAACAGTATGAAACTGTTGTGAAAGAAAACTCTTTGCTGAAGACAACTTCAGGATTTGTGCCTGATGTTATTATACTGAACCGTGATATGACTAGCCACATTCCAGACACACTAGAAAACGTAAAACAAGAGATAGTGCCAAGTCCATTATATGGCTGGCACAGTAGGCAGAAATTTCAATATTTTGAAATCTATCAAAAATTAGTGTCCGAATTTTGTGGCGAATTTAAAATGGATCCATGGCTTATTTCTGTGCTTACAGAAAGCTGTAATGGAGTCGACTTTAATGATGATTCATCACTAGGAGCAGTAGCGACTAAAGTTGACCAAATATTATCTCTAGTGCAAAAAAAATATGAGGAATATGAAATAAAAACACAACCTTACGTTTTTATCAAAGCAAGCAATGGCACATATGGAATGGGCATTATAACAGCAACAAGTGGAAAGGAAATATTAAATCTCAATAAAAAAAAGCGTCATAAAATGAAAAAGATAAAAGAAGGAATAGCAATCAATAGTGTTATTATACAAGAAGGTGTACCAACTATTGACATATTTAAAAGTAGTTCTGCAGAACCGCTAATATACTATATAGGAGATACTCCAACATGTTACTTATACCGATGTAATAGCAGGAAAGATGTATATTCTAGCTTGAATTCCACTGACTGTGAATTTTATGACATCAGCCAAGAAAATAAAACTTTGCCACTTTGGAATATTGTTAGCAAATTAGCAGTGCTAGCATTGGCAGTAGAAATTAAGTCTTTTCATCTCTAATAATTAATTTCTACAATGCTGTCATTATGCTGAATATGGTGAGCGTCATCAAGTCCAGTAGAAGGATCAGTACCATTATTAGGTTGATTGACAAACTTATCGATGTTTGATACTAGATATGCTATGCTTAGTATCAAACTGACCGTAACAGTTAAGTTGAAATTATAGATTATGCCACCACCCAAGTCTATTGGTATGGTTGGAAGTTCCATTCTTTTTAATATGAAGCTTAACAAGCCCAATGACAAAGCGAATGTGCTAAAAATAACTTCTTTGCCATATTTAGCAGACTTTTCAGAATCCTTATTATCTAGATACTTCTTCCATGTATAATAACAGTTTATGCATTCTGAAAATAGAAATAGAACTGCTGATGTTAAGCTAATATAACTTATTACATCCTTGTTGTTTCTAGCTAAGAAATGAATGATTTTTGTCTGCATCAATATTCCTATGACACAGTTTGCCAAGAAGGCTAAGCTACCCACAACCTGTATTGGTTTTTCAGGTTCATTTCCCCCTTTACCATTCTGAAGTTTTTTAGATTTATATCCAGCTAAATTGAGACCAAAGTGAAGAGCAAATATTATTGATGTTGGTAGTTTTATGAACTTAGAAATATCTAATATAGTACAAATATTGGATCTGTTGTTATCAATAAACTCGCAACAGAATTGCAATGAAATTTTACACAATATGCCTGTTAAACCTACTGCAATACAATACATCTTTCTAATATCATGATTGTGAACATCATGTATACTTTCTATAAATGTATTTGGCTTACCTTTTGGCATAAGTAGATAATAAAATAATAACTTTTTAATATTATACTATAAAAATCTAAAAAGAAAAGTGCTATAAATCAGTACTTTGAGAGTGATCTAAACATAAATCGGCCAAGCACTTGATAAATAAGAGATCAGTACTGAGAGTTGGTACGCGAAAGTAATATCCGTCTTTGATAATTGCTTTATACTCTATATCAAGTTCAACCAGTGTTTCAGAATGCTCAGAAACAAAAGATATAGGTGATAAAACTACAGGTATATTATCGTCTTTCGCGCGTGATAGCTCACTTTCAGTGCTAGGCTCCAACCATTTTACAGGGCCAACCTTACTCTGATAACATATTCCCCAATCAAGATCTTCAATATTCAATTTTTTTACTATTAATTTTACTGTTTTTTCTATCTGTGAAGCGTAAGGGTCGCCTTTTTTAATGATACTAAGAGGTAAGCTATGAGCCGAGAATAGGACTCTTGGCTTACCGATTTTGCTAGCTAATTTATAATATTTAGACGTCAGATTAACATGAGCTTCAATAAAGTCTTCATTGTCATAATAATGGTGAATTGTTTTTGTGTTACATTCCAGTTTGGCATTTTTTTGCCAATTCTCTATGGATGATAGAGTTGTGGTGGTTGAATATTGCGGATATAGTGGTAACAGAATGATTTCGTCAGGGTTGAATTGCTTTACGCTTTTAACAACTTCATCAGCAAATGGATGCCAATAACGCATGCAGATGAATATCTTATACACATGGTTTCCATCTTCATTTAATTTTAGTTCTAAAGCATCAGCTTGTGCTTTTGTATTCTCCAAGATTGGCGATTTACCTCCAATGTGCTCGTATATTTCTTGTGCAGTACTTTCTCGCCTTTTGGAGATAAACTTTGCTAAAAGGAAGCGAAAAGGATTTGGTAGATTTATTATTCTTTTATCGTAAAAAAGATTAAATAAGAAAGGACGGACCGCACTTAGTGAATCAGGTCCGCCTAGGTTAAATAAGATTACTGCCTTCTTCACTGACAGCACCTTTCTTCAGGTTTGCCTATAAAATCAGCTACACACTCATCAAGTTTAGTTACAGGCACTAAATTTCTTACACTGGCATACAATAGATGAGCAGATCTCTTCATGTTACTCTGTGTAGATGCAAAGCCTCTATCGAAAACCACATCAACACAAAAACTTGGCACTGCTTCAAGAAGTTCAACAGCAGCCAAAGATATCATTATGCAGCTTTGTAGAGCCTTCAGAAAAATCGTAAGGGGGAAAAGTAAAACCTTAACAAAAAGAGAGGGAGGACTTTCATTCATTAGTTGTCCTGGATTAGGAGAATTATATTCAATATGCTGTCTGTTTTTATCAAAGATAGGAAATTTTATAGTGTCTTTCTTAAATTCCTGCTCTATTTGTTCCTCGGTATAATTTTCATTATTAGTCATTTTTTTCAATAACTTTTCACGCAAGTAAAAGGTTCTCACAACAAAACATGTTGCAACCATCAGTGCAGCACATATAAGCGCACAATGCATGAGGTTCATCCCACCTATCATAGATGGTAATGCAAGACAAACAAATGGCACTATGATAGCCATTTCGAAAAATGGAATAGTATTCCTTTTTATTGCAAAAACAGCGCCTTCTTTTAATTTTGTATTATTGTGTAAGCTATACTCTAAATAACTCAAAAATGCCAAATTAAAAGTTAAAAATCCTTTTGTCCCACAAAAAATTGATGACTTGAATTGATTAACCCATTCTTTAGCAGTAAGTGTAGTTTCAATTGATTGTTTAACATTAGGATCGACTGGTTTGTTGTTTTTTTTATTACAACACCCCATAAAACACCTCCTTGATGGTTTATTCTTAACTATAAGTGAAAAATTGCTTTTATCAAATCAAAGTTTATAATAAAATAAATCTATAAATATACGATCTTAATATAAGGAAATGATATGGCAATTGAGAGAACACTTTCGATATTAAAACCTGATGCAGTAAAAAATAATATTACAGGCAGTATAAATTCTTACATTGAAAAATCTGGACTAAAAATTATAGCACAAAGAATGATGCTGCTGACAAAAAAACAAGCAGAGCTGTTTTATGAAATTCATAAGGATAGGCCTTTTTTTGAAGAGTTGGTTGAATTTATGACTTCTGGGTCTGTGATAGTTCAAGTTTTAATCGGTGAAAATGCAGTCAGTAAATACAGGCAAATCATGGGTGCTACAGATCCAAAGCAGGCAGATAAAGGTACAATTAGGGGTGATTTTGCTGATGATATTAGTGAAAATAGAGTGCATGGTTCTGATAGTCTAGAGAATGCTCATAGAGAAATAGCTTTCTTTTTTGCTGAATGTGAATTGGTGTAGTTTTACTTTTTTACATATTAAATTTCTGAATTTTATGTTGAACTGTATAATATTAGCCCAATTTTTAGTTTAAGCAATATTAAGGGAAAGCTTTTTCATGCACAGTATAGATAATATTTAAAATGGATCATGTTGTTAACGCTTATAATAGATCTGAAGCTTCTATAGTTAGAGGAGAAGGAGTATATCTCTTCGATAAGGATGGTAAAAAATATTTAGACTTTGCTGCAGGAATTTCTACAACCTCTCTAGGGCATTGTCATCCATACATTACAGATAAACTGAAGGAGCAACTGGATTCATTATGGCACTGCTCTAATATTTTTACTATTCCTCAGCAGGAAAGGCTTGCTCAGCGTTTAACAGAACTTACCTTTGCCGATAAAGTTTTTTTCTGCTCAAGTGGACTTGAAGCAACAGAAGCTGCAATTAAATTTATTCGCCGCTATTTCTACTTAAATGGACAAGAAAAGCGCAGTCACATCATTACAATTGAAGGAGGTTTTCATGGCCGCAGTATTGCTGCAATTTCAGCTGGGGGAAATGAAAAATCACGCGAAGGTTTTGCTCCACTCCTTTCTGGTTTTGATAAAGTTCCAAGAAATAACATTGAAGCATTAGAAAAGAAAATCAATAGCGAAACAGCTGCCATATTTTTAGAGCCCATACAAAGTGAAGGCGGAGTACATCCATTGGACGTAGAGTATCTTAAAAAAGTAAGAGAGATAACAAAAGCTCAAGGAATAATTTTATGCTTTGATGAAGTGCAATGCGGATATGGAAGGATTGGCTCTCTATTTTACTATCAAAATATAGGAGTTGAACCTGATATGCTCACTTGTGCGAAGGCTATGGGTAATGGATTTCCTCTGGCTGCATGTTTAGTAAAAGATTATATAGCAGAAGCAATCACTCCAGGAACTCATGGGTCAACTTATGGAGGTAATCCACTTGCCATGACTGTTGGTAATGCAGTACTCGATGTAATGCTAAAGGAAGGCTTTTTTGACCATGTTAAGAAGGTCAGTAAATATCTAAAAGAAAAGTTGTTGCCTTTGACTGAAGAATTTCCGAAGATCGTTTCAGAAGTTCGTGGGGAGGGTTTATTGATAGGGATAGAGCTTAGATTACCTTTGGCTGATAAAATTGTTAAACAATCTCTTGACAAAGGCTTAATAATGACTAAAATTTTAAATAATAGAGTAATAAGAATAACTCCTCCACTTGTTGTTGAGAATATGCATGTGAATGCAGTGTGTGATATATTTCATGATTTATTTTTTTATATTAAAGATATATAGACTTGCAAATGCTTCTTACAACATATAAAATCAACTCTGTTTCTATATCTCAATAACATCATACTTTAATGGATTGGTTATTGATTTCAGTATTGTCAGCAATTTTTTTCTTATTGATTTTATCGTTTTTGTTTTCAGGAGCAGAAACAGGGTTAACTTCAATTAGCCGCTCCCGAGTTAATAAACTAAAGCTAGATGGAAATAAAAGAGCTAAGATAATAGACCGCTTATTGAATACAAAAGAATTAACAATAGGAACAATACTACTGTGCAATACAATTATTAACATTACTTGTTCCGCTTTATTTACAGCAATATTTATAAATTTCTTTGAAAGTGAGGGCATCTTTTTCTCAACAGCTATGATGACGTTTTGTATTTTGCTGTTTTGCGAGGTGTTACCAAAAACTTACGCCATGCAAAATCCTGAAAAATTTACATTACTTTCTACTTATTTTATGCTGTTTTTTGTCAAGATTCTTTCTCCATTGACATTAGGCATTCAGTTTATTGTCAATCTCATTCTGAAGTTATGTGGGCTTCATAAGAATAGGGAGGTAATATCTGCAGCAGATGCAATGCGTAATATGATTACTCTTCATCGCAGTGAAGGAACTATGTTACAACAGGATTTAGATATGCTAAGTAGTATACTTGATTTGGCTGAGACGGAGATATCGCAAATTATTACCCACAGGAGAAACTTATTTTCTCTTGATATAGATCGAAACAAAGAAGAGTTAATAAAAGAGATTTTGACTAGTAGTCATAGTAGGGTACCTTTATGGCAAAAAGAACCAGATAACGTTGTCGGAGTGGTTCACGTAAAAAATCTAATAAATGCCTTACGTGAAAAGGGTGATAAAATAGATATTACCCAAGTTATGTCAAAGCCTTGGTTTATACCAGAAAGTACACCGCTTAGTGTGCAACTTCACAACTTTCGTAAAAATAGGAAACACCTTGCATTTGTTATTGATGAGTACGGAGCCCTTCAGGGAATTGTTACTCTTGAGGACATACTGGAAGAAATAGTTGGAGAAATTTCAGATGAACATGATTTGATCACAGAGAATTTTATAAAAAAGATATCCGATAATATGTATCACATAGAAGGAAAATCTACTATTAGGGATATTAATAGACAGTTACATTGGGATCTTCCTGATGAAGAAGCTACAACTCTAGCAGGTATGATTGTAAACGAGATAGAGCGCATTCCTGAAGAAAATGAAGAGTTTTCCATGTACGGTTTTTACTTTAAGATTTTAAAAAAAGATAAAAATATTATTACTATGATTGAAGTACAAGTAAAAACTGATAATACTGTAGTAGCAATTAATTAGTTGGGTTCTATGGAAGATACAGTAAAAATAACGGCTGAAGATTTGAAGAGCTATATAGAGAGAATCGAAAAACTTGAACAAGAAAAGAGGGATGTGCAAGATCACATTCGTGATGTATATGCAAAAGCTGCAGATGAAGGTTGGGATATAAAAGTGATGAAACAGATTATTAGGCTAAGAAAGATGGATGATGATGACAGGGAGGAACAGGAAATATTACTTGATACCTACAAACGTGCATTGGGAATGAATTACGAAGGTGAATAGTAGGATTGTAATTGGAATAAGTGGAGCATCTGGTTCTATTTACGGTGTACGGATTCTAGAAGCACTAAAAAATACCAATCATGAAACTCATTTAGTGATCAGCAGTGCTGGAAAAATAACTATAGCTCATGAGATTAAAGAAAAACTTGAAGATATTATATCGCTTGCAGATTTTTACTATTCTGAAGAAAAAATAGGAGAAAAAATAGCAAGCGGCTCATTTAAAACCTCAGGTATGGTTATTGCTCCATGTTCTATGAAAACAATGTCTGAAATAGCATCGGGGGTGACTTCCAATCTATTAACAAGGGCTGCAGATGTAACTCTAAAAGAAAGAAGAAAATTAGTTCTTATGGTGAGAGAATCTCCACTACATCTTGGACATCTCCGAAATATGTTAAAACTAACGGAGATGGGAGCAATTGTTGCTCCGCCGATGCCTGCTTTTTATATTAAACCAAAATCTTTGGATGATATTGTAAATCATGCTGTTGGTAAAGTATTGAATTTATTTGATATTGCATTACCTGACTTCAAGGAGTGGCAAGGAAATGTCAATTATTATTAACGGTAAAAAAATAGCAAATGATCTCTGTGAGGAGCTATCAAAAAAAATTGATATTTTAAAGAAAGAGTATAATGTTTTTCCTTGTCTTAAAGTAATTCTTGTGGGTAGCAATCCAGCAAGTCAGGTCTACGTTCGTAATAAACAAAGAAAAGCAGAATTAATAGGCATAAGTTCTGAAACTATTGTTTTGCCTGATAGTATCTCAGAAGACGAATTGATTGAAAAAGTTAATACATTAAATGAAGATTCATCTGTGCATGGAATTTTAGTGCAGTTACCTTTACCAAAGCACATCAGTGCAAGCAGAATAATTAATACAGTAAGTGTTGAAAAAGATGTAGATGGCTTTCATGATGAAAATGTTGGCAGGTTAGTTAAAGGTGAAAAAAATTGTCTGATACCTTGTACTCCCAAAGGTTCTTTGCATTTAATTAAGTCAGTTGAAAATAATCTGTCCGGTAAAAATGCGGTAATCATTGGCAGATCAAATATTGTGGGTAAGCCAATGTTTCACCTATTGTTGCAAGAAAATTGCACTGTTACCATCTTGCATTCACAAAGTAGGGATTTAGCTGATTATTGCTCTAAGGCGGATATAGTAGTTGCAGCAGTTGGAAAGCCAAATTTTGTTCAATCAGATTGGATAAAAAAAGGTGCAATAGTGATTGATGTTGGCATAAATAGCATTAACATAGGAAGTCAAAGTAAGCTTGTGGGTGATGTTGACTTTGAGGGAGTAAAAGAAAAAGTCAAAGCTATTACTCCAGTGCCTGGTGGAGTTGGCCCGATGACAATAGCATTTCTTATGATAAACACTGTAGTTGCTGCTTGCTTACAGCGGGAAGTTGATCCTTCTGATTTTATTGCTTAAGGTTTAGCTTAATGTTAGCATAAACAGAATACCTTTACAAATAGCACATATATAGCACCGAGCATATAACTGTGTATAAGGATTCAAAGTGTTCATAGCTTAAAAATTATAACGTATACCTACTTCTATGATTGCATCTGGTTTTTTCATCGGTGGTTTAAAGCCACTTAATTGACCGCTTGCAGCAATAGCAACTGTGCCAATTATCTGCGGAATAATTTCACAATCAACACCTAACTTTACTTTATAGGCAATAGTACCCAGTATTTTATCTAGTGTTTCATTTTGACCTGCGGCTGCGGCTACAGTTGCAGCTGAATTTGAAGTGTTAACTGCATTTGTATCCTCACCAAGACCAAAAGATGGCAATATTCGAATATATCCACCCAGTCCTATACTAGCATATAATTTAATGGGATCAATTTCAAGATCAGGATAGTAAAGGTAATTTGCCAATAAACTAGCTCCTACTTTTCTTTTTGCTTTATCAGTTATATCACTTATGTCAGCAAGAACCTCAAGTTCAAACTTAGAATTTTGGTTATGATGATAACCAAAAACAACGCTAGGTTTCAATTGAAAGCTTTCACCCCATCGAGTTCCAAAGTTTAAACCTACATAACCTACATAGTACTGATCTTCGTACTGATCTTCATATCGATCTTCGTATTGATCTTCACAATGATCTTTGTGTTGATCTTCATACTGATCTTTGTACTGGTCTTCATACCGATCTTTGTACTGATCTTCTAACTCACTTGTACCATTACTAGCTGTACTTGCTAAAGCAATCAACACAGCGAACACTTTCATCGTTCTCATATAATTCATACACATTACTTCCTTAAAACAGACTGGAATAAGTGTTCAAACATGCTAGCAGCAAGTTTTGAGCATTGCTTATGGTTACACCTAAACATGTACACAATGCCATCCAGCATTAAAAACTATAACGTACTCCTACTTCCAGCATCGCATCTGGTATTTGTTTTGCTTTTAAACCACTCAGTTGCCCGCCTACGGTTAAAGCAGCTGTACCAACTATCTGTGGAGCAACTTCATAATCAACACCAACCTTCAGTTTGTAGGAAATAGCACCAAGTATTTTATCTAGTGTTTCACCTTCGCCAAGAGAAAAAGGCATTACTTGTAGATGTCCTCCTAAACCTCCACTGACATATAGTTTCACAGGATCAATGTCAACGTCAGGATAATAACGGTAATTAGCTAATAAACTAGCTCCCATTTTCTTATCTTCTGCACCAAACATATCACTTACGTCAGTGAGAATCTCAAGTTCAAACTTAGAGCTTTTATCATAATTATAACCAAAAACTAAGCCAGGTTTTATTTTTAAGCCAGCACCCCATCCACCACCAAAGTTTAAACCTGCGTAGTACTGCTCTTTTGCACTATTACTAGCTGCTTTATTACTAGCTGCACCTGCTAGAGATGAAGTGAGCAACACAGCTAAAACACACAATCCTTTTATTTTCATATAACTACCCATACAAAAAAATATATAATGCACAAGTATATATCCTTTATATTAAAAAAGATATAACCTCATATCAAAAAAAGTATACCTACGAAATTAGCGACATGCTACTCAAAATTTTTATATAACTATGTTTACTATCTTATTTGGTACAGCATATATAGTGCGAATTTTGCTTTGATCGATTTTGTTAGATACAGAATCTGTTGCTATTTTCTTCAATTTTTCTTGAGGTAAATCAGTTGCCACTTCAATGGTCGCACGTAACTTTCCATTGATCTGCACTGCTACAGTCACCATATTATCAATTAGTAGTGATTCATCAGCTTTTGGCCAAGGCTTTAGATATAGCATACCTTCGCCTCCTATTTCTTGCCATAAATTTTCAGCCAGGTGTGGCATGAATGGCTCAATTACTCTGATTAGTATGCATATACCTTCATCAATAAGAGATTTTCCAGTTTTTACATCTATTTCAGCTATTAAATTTGTCATTTCACGAAACTTTGCTACCACACAGTTTAATCTGCAGTTTTCCAAGTCATCTGTAAGTCCTTGCAATAGTTTATGGATTTTTTTTCTGTACTCTAGGAGTTTACCTACAATGTTTTCATTATCATAGTGTATGTTTACGGGCCTAAGTTGCACTACCATACGCCACAATTTATTTATGTAGCGAAAACAACCTTCCACTCCATCATCAGACCATTCCATATCTTTTTCCGGAGGAGTGTCAGATAATACAAACAAACGAGCAGTATCAGCACCGTATTTTTCTATGATAAAGTTTGGGTCAACTGTGTTCTTTTTCGACTTGCTCATCTTTTCGACTTTTCCAACTTGGATCTTAGTACCCTTCGCAATCAACTCTTTTGCTTCTTCGGGAAAGAGCCATTTGCCATTCTCATCTTTATAAGTTACATGACAGACCATTCCTTGAGTGATTAAAGTAGAGAAAGGCTCTTTAATGTCAAAATAGCCACATTTAGTTAAAGCACGGCAGAAAAACCTTGAGTAAAGCAAATGTAGAATTGCATGTTCTATTCCACCTATGTAATAATCAACAGGCATAAAACGATTACAAGTATCTTTATTAATCGATTTATTTTCACTGCAAAATGCAGCAAAATACCAAGAAGATTCAAAAAAAGTGTCAAATGTATCAGTTTCACGTTCTGCTTGCTTTCCGCACTTTGGACAATCAACAAATTTCCAGGTTGGGTGCTTGTCCAGGGGATTACCACCACTTGTAAATTCTACATCCGTTGGTAGAACAACAGGGAGGTCTTTTTCTGGAACTGGCACAGTTCCGCAATCTTTACAATATATAATAGGTATAGGACATCCCCAATAACGTTGCCTTGAAATTCCCCAATCGTGTAGACGATAGTTTGTTGTTTTCTTACCTATTCCTTTTTCTTCAAGTTTTTTTATGATTACTTTTTTTGCCTCGCTAACCGTTAGTCTGTTTAAGAATTCAGAATTGAATATCACTCCATCACCGACGTACGGTTCTTTTAATATCTCTGTGGTCTCTTCACAAATTACAGGAATAATCGGTAAACCATACTTCTGTGCAAATTCAAAATCATGCTGATCATGTGCGGGGCATCCAAAAATTGCACCTTCTCCATACTCCATCAACACAAAATTCGCTATATAAATTGGTAATTCCTTGTCGAGAAATGGGTGCCTGACGTTCAGTCCAGTGTAAATTCCAATTTTTTCATCATTCTCCCCCTTTGCCTTCATATTACCAATAAAGTCTCTTATTTCTTCGTCCTTAAGGTCTTGTACAATAGGGTGCTCTGCTGCTACTGCAAGAAAAGAAGCTCCAAATAAAGTATGAGGAGAAGTTGTAAAAATCTTTAATTTCTTATTCAGGCCAACTATTTCAAAATCTATAGTTGCCCCTTCAGATTTTCCTATCCAGCGCTCTTGCATAGTTTTGACTTTTTCTGGCCAATTTTTTAAACTTTGCAAACAATGAAGCAAATCTTCAGCAAAATCAGTAATCTTTAAAAACCACTGAGATAACTTACGTTTTTCAATAACTGCACCTGATCGCCATCCTTTTCCATCAACCACTTGCTCATTTGCAAGCACTGTTTGGTCCACTGGATCCCAATTAACCCACGACTCTTTTCGATAGGTAAGACCATGCTTTAAAAAATCCAGAAAAAATTTCTGTTCGTGTTTGTAATAATCAGGCTCACATGTGGAGAGCTCACGATCCCAATTGTATGAAAGACCTATAGATTTTAGCTGCGCACGCATATTATCTATATTATCTTGTGTCCATGCTGCAGGGTTAATGTTATTGTCCCTTGCTGCATTTTCAGCTGGTAATCCAAACGCATCCCAGCCAATTGGGTGCAAAACCTCAAATCCACGAGCTCTCTTGTAACGTGCTATAACATCTCCTATTGCATAGTTACGCAGGTGCCCCATATGAATCTTACCAGATGGATATGGAAACATTTCCAACACGTAACATTTCTTCTTTTTACTATCTTTGCTTACAGAAAAATCCCACTTATTTTGGTAGAATTTTTCAACGTTTTTAAAATCATATTTCATAAATTCAATCACAGTTTATATGTACTAAAGGATCGACTGCTTGACCATTATGCCTTATTGTGAAACACATCTGCGGATCTTTATCTTGTGTGCTTGATTTACCTGCAGATCCAATTACTTGACCTTGTTTTACTTTATCACCAATTTCAACTTGTATGTTTTTTAAGTAGGAGTACATAGTCATGTAATTATCTTTATGTTCCACTATAATTAAATTTCCGTACCACCTCAGGCCTTTGCCTACGTATATTACTTTGCCAGGTGCAGAAGCAATAACCTTTGTTCCACTTTGAGCAGTAATTTTTATGCCATCTTGACATATTTTATCAGAAGAGATAACTGCACCTTTAACCGGTATTACAAATTTACACATGCTTTGTGCATTATTGTTATATACCTTATCTACGAAGGCTTTTCTACTTTCTTTTTGCAGCGAAGAATCAACATTTTCTTTAATCAAATGATACTCCCTTGTGTACTCTAGGTCTCTTTTTCCATAAAATTCTTCGCCTTTAAGTAGTACAGGTGCAGGTTTTTGCAGGCCACAGCTTATCAGTATTGCTGATAATATAAAGAACAAGGCTATACGACACATAAACTTATCTCTAGATAGATCAACTTTCACAAAACTTTATAGTATTTTTCGTCTATTTATTACTTTCTTCATTTATTTTATCAGTCAAATAGTCTCTTAAATCGGTAAGTTCTTGCAACAAATTTCTTGAATAATGATCAATTCTTACATCGTTACCAAATTCCTTTTGTACTCCTTTTATTGTATATCCTTTGTCATATAGCATATATTTTATTTTCTTTATTGCCTCTATACACTTATGATCATATAGTCTTCTTCCCTTCCGTTTTATGGGTTTAATTTGATGGAATTGACTTTCCCAGAATCTTAAAACATGCTGCTCCAAATGTAGTTCTTCAGCTACTTCTCCAATTGTGTAAAATAATTTTTCCTTATTCATCGGTTATTTATTAATTTCTTCATCATTTTTGAAGGTCTAAAAGAAATTGATTTTCTCGCTTGAATTACTACCCTTTCCAATGTCTTTGGTATATTTCCTGGTCTTTCTTTCTTGTTTTTAACCAAAAATGTTCCAAATGAAGATATTTTTACTATCCCATCCTTTGCTAAGCTCGTTTTTATCTCATCCAATATATCATCTATTATTGCAATAGAGTCTTCTTTCGATAATCCAATTTTCTGGTTTATACATTCAGCTATTGTTGCCTTAGTTACTGTTGTGTCTTTTGTTGTCATAATTTATTATAGTATGTTAATATAATATAACAGTCGACTCAAGATTCAGCTACTTTATTTTTATAGTATGTTTCTTTTGTAGCATAATTAAAAATACTAGCAAATGTTAACATTGCAAATATTGTGAAAAGCGCCATTTGATGATCTGAAAAAAGTGCTAAAATTGACACTAAAATTCCACTCATAACAAACATAAATCCATTGATAATGGATGATGATGTGCTAATATACTTCTGCTCAACAATCTCACTGCCAACAGTAAAATTAAGCATATGTCCGCCTGCAAAAAAACCAAACATTAACATACAAAAGTATATAATATGAACTGTTAAATTGCCGTATAGTAAAATAATAACTGAAATACCTTGCAATATGGCAAAAGCAGAGATTACGTGCCTTCTATTTTTAAATAGATTTGAGATTAAATCTGCAATTGGAGCACCAACTGCAAGACCAAGCCACAATATTGCAGTTGCCACACCTAACTCCATTGTATTTAGTTCTAAGTTGCTTAGTAACCTTGGTGCCCACAGCATATTAAGCGCTAAAAATGTTCCAAAAGTAATAGCACCTACTACTGAAGTTATCCAGATATCTCTTAATTTTAGCACCGTTAGTATAGAACATATTACTGTTTTTATAGAGCTTTTTATTGTGCATTTTTCCAAACTTTTTTTTGAAAGTCCTTTCGGATAAAAAAACATAAGTACAAATATCGATACGCCAAATAATATTACGTATACAATCAAATTCTTCCAATCCATACCTTCAGCAAGGAAGCTAGAGAACAACATTTGAATCATCAAAGCGGAAAGACTTGAAATTGTCTGCACTAGTGAGAACATCAGTCCAAATTGGGTAATGGGAAAATATGTGCTACTTATATGAGCAGCTCCAACAAAACCAAATGATGCTCCAATTGCAATCAAGAATTGAGATAAAATTAGATGGACAAAACTGTCACTACTAATAAGGATAAAAAACCCAAAGATCATAATCGATAATGAGAGAAAATAAATTTTTTTGCTGGAAAAAACATTAAACATTGCCCCACTAAAAAATTGTGAGATAGCAAAAGTCCAAGTATATGCTGAATTAGCCAGTGCAACTTGCGCAATCGTGATCCCAAGTTCTTTTTCAAGATCCACACTTATAAAGGTGTAGATTATTTGCATATTGCTGAATATAACAATTAAGTTGCTGATCAGCCAAATGAACCAAGCTCTACTTTCCATAAGATTTTATAAGTAATCCATTAATAACAAGCCTCTTTTAGGTTCTGATTAATGTTAAAACAGTTGCAATTATAGATTATATAAAAGCTATGAAACAACAAATTTGTTGTGAGATTTTAATTGTTAGAATCTGTATATGATCTCAAAAAAAGAATAGATTTTTGCTTTTTATCCCCTGTTATAAAGGAGTATACAGCGTACGGTGAAAGGCCTGGGTAAAGATGATATAATTCCAACAAGAGAGATACCCTTCAGATCATCTTCCATTGAATGTAATGGTTGATGTCACAGTTGAACAGCACAAGCAAAGACAATTAGAGTTACAAAATCTTGTTTAATACACATTAAAGTGGACCTATGTTTTGCCACTCAGAACCTGTCTTGAAAGGGAAAAAAAAGAATAAAGCAAGAAATAGGAGGGTAACAAGTGATATAAGTGACAAGGCCAAATGTTGCACAAGGAGCAATAGAATAGGGAGAGCAAAAACATAACAATTATTAATGCGATAAAATATGTAATGAGGAGTAGTTGCTGGTGCTAACCTTTAATATAGTTATGCAAGAGGCCTAATTTAAAATATTAAATAGCTAACGTAAAAAATTGCTTCCATATATTTTAAATCTGATTATAATCACAGTTAGAGATATTTTAAGAGCTCAAAATCTATCTTTGTCTGCAGACTGTTCAGTCAAATTTTTAATCAAAAAGCGTAGCGTATCTTCTTTAGTGCGTATCTGTTGTATGTGCGCTGCACTTTTTTCTAATCTTTTTTACATAGGGGGATTTTATGTCCAGAATTCCAGATACTTGATCTTTACTTTAGCTAAAAAACAATAGGCGCCTCTGGCTAATTAAAATAAAAATTTTTCTAATATATAGAAGAATTACAAAATCACTGTTTACTGAAAACGGGCCAAGAAAGCTGCTAATGTCACAGAATTTTAGGTAAACGTTGTTTGCTTGACGTATGAGTGTGCTCTCCTTACTTCAAGAACTCTTTAATATTTAACCACTTAAGTCCTTTCAAGATATGTTCTTAGATAATAGTTTTTCAAATCTTTGGTAAATCAAAGTCAGCTTAACTATTAATTATTTATCTTTTTTCTAGTTATGTAACGGGTCTGTTATTAAATTTTTCAATAATACCTTTTATTTTTGCCGCCTCTTCAAACTCTAAATTTTCAGCATGCTTCAACATTTGCTTTTTCAAACTATTTAGATCATTCTTACTAAAATTCTCAACTACCACTTTTTCCTGTAAAGTATTTGATATAGGCTTTATTATAGTTTTTGGTACAATATTATTCAGTGTATTATGCTCTGTCTGTTTCTTTCTTCTCCTTTCAGTTTCTTTCAGTGCACGATCCATAGAATTAGTAATTTTGTCTGCATATAAAATTACTCTGCCTTCAACATTGCGTGCAGCACGACCTATCGTTTGAATGAGCGAAGTCTCTGATCGTAAAAACCCTTCTTTGTCAGCATCTAAAATTGCAACCAGCCCACACTCGGGAATATCAAGACCTTCCCGCAACAAGTTAACGCCAACAAGAACATCTATTTCTTTAGATCTTAATTTGCATATAATTTCAATTCTTTCCAGTGCACCAATATCTGAATGTAGGTAAGTTACTTTCATACTGAGCTCACTCATATGCTCAGCTAGCTTTTCAGCCATTTTTTTTGTCAATGTGGTAATTAGAATACAAAATCCTTTTTTTATTGTTACTTGCGCCTCGTGAATCACATCATCAACCTGACTCTCTGTTGGTTTTATGGTGCAGATGGGATCTGTCAGTCCTGTTGGGCGGATAACTTGCTCTATGAATGCGTGGTTAGTCTTTTCTAACTCATATTTTCCTGGAGTAGCCGAAACGTAAATAGTCTGGGGCCGTATTGCCTCCCACTCTTCCAATTTTAATGGACGGTTATCAAAAGCAGAAGGTAGCCTAAAACCATAATCTATCAATTTCTTTTTACGTGCTTCATTACCGCTATACATTGCACCTATCTGGGGAACGGTTACATGGCTTTCATCAACAAATAAAATTACATCTTTAGGTAAATACTCAAACAATGTAGGCGGTGGATCTCCGGCTTTCATTCCATAAAGATAACGCGAATAATTTTCAATACCTTTACACACTCCCGTTGCCATCATCATTTCAATATCAAAATTAGTACGCTGCTCAAGGCGTTTTGCTTCAACAATTTTGTTCTGTGAATAGTAATAATCCAGGCGTTCATGTAGTTCTTTTTTAATCAGTTGAACTGCTTGCAAAAGAGTCTCACGTGATGTAGTGTAATAGCTATTTGGAAAAATGGTGACTTTATCTATGCGTCTGATAATATTGCCGTTCATGGCATCAATCTCAGAAATTTCTTCTATTTCATCACCAAACAATGATAAACGCCAAGCTTTATTTTCATAATAAGCAGGAAATATATCAATAATATCGCCGCGCACTCTGAAATATCCTCGCTCAAATCTGACATCAGAACGTTTATATTGGAGATTAGCTAAATTATTCAGAAAGTCATTAACATGAATCTTATCTCCAGCACTTAAAGTCAAGGTCATGCTGAGATAGCTCTCAGGCGAACCAAGACCATATATACAAGAAACACTCGCAACTACAATCGTGTCCCTACGCTCCAAAAGAGAGCATATAGCAGAATAGCGTAGCATATCAATTCTTTCATTTATTAAAGAGTCTTTTTCAATATAAGTGTCTGTTTGTGGCGAATAAGCCTCAGGCTGATAATAATCATAATAAGAAATGAAGTATCCAACAGCATTGTGGGGGAAAAATCCTCTCATCTCCTCGTAAAGCTGTGCCGCTAAAGTTTTATTATGCGCCATAATTAACGCAGGCCTGTTTGTTCTTGCAATAACATTTGCCATAGTAAAAGTTTTTCCAGAGCCAGTTACTCCAAGTAAAACCTGATCTCTTTTTTTGTTATTTAGTCCTTCAACTAAACTATCTATTGCTTGTGGTTGATCCCCAGCTGGCTGAAAATTTGTAACTATTTGAAATGCCATAATCCCTATACTTTCATAATATATTTATCATTACATAATACACATGATATTATGAGTAAGGTATAAAAACGAGCGTAAATGAAGTTCTATTTTCCTTTTTTATAGAGTTGGCTCCAAACTCTATTGTTAGTAAGAACAAAAAACACCGTCAAAATTATAAAATATGTCACTATTTTTAGCCCAAGTTTATGTCGGCGCTCCAGTTCTGGCTCTGCTGCCCATTGTAAGAAATTTACCACATCATATGCCATATTTTCAACTGTGGCTTGCCTTGTACCATCATATTCTACCATTCCTTCAGAGAGTGGTGGTGCCATAGCTAACCTGCCTGTTGAAAAATATGGATTAAAATATAAACCGTTCTCATCATGTTCACCGTTTTGATAACCAATTAGTAGTGAATAGATATAATTTGCACCATCATGTCTTGCTTTGACAATTAATGATAAGTCCGGTGGAATTGCTCCATTGTTGCTTGCTGCAGCTGCTTCTTTTGTATCAAAAGGTGCAATAAAATAATCCGAAGACACTCCCGGCCTATCAAACATTTCACCCAAATCATTCGGACCATCTTTAACTTGGTAAGAGGCTGCAATTTGTTTTACATCCTCTTCAGAAAAACCAACATCTTGCAAATTACGAAACGCTATTCTATTCATTGAATGGCAAGCAGCACAGACTTCCTTGTATACTTTATAGCCACGCTGAATTGACTCTCTATCGAAAGATCCAGTAATTCCATCAAAACTCCAGTCGATTTTCTTATTTGGTAAAGGTTTAAACTCCTCTGCAGAAAGAGAATTAGTGAGAAATAATACACAAAATAGAGCAACTTTAACCAACAGCATCACTTCATCTCCGGAACGGAATCGCTTATTGTTTTTGGTAATTTTTTTGGTTTCTCATACTTACTAAGTAAAGGTAAAACTATCACAAAATATGAAAAATAATAAAGAGTTGAGAGTCTACTTAAAGTAATGTAAGGCTCTTTAACTTCCTGCCCCCCAAGCCAAGCAAGAAATGCAAAATTTATTGCAAAAACCCAAAAAAATTTCTTAAATAATGGGCGATAAGCACCACTTTTAACTTTTGATTTATCAAGCCAAGGCAAAAGAAACCAAACTAAAATAGATCCAAACATGGTAAGTACACCAATAAGCTTATTTGGAATTGAGCGCAACATCGCATAAAAAGGTAGGAAATACCACTCTGGTACTATGTGTACTGGAGTTACCATAGGATCAGCTTCTATATAATTATCAGGATGACCAAGATAATTAGGGGCATAAAAAACAAATCCAAACAAAATTATAAAAAATAAACCAAAAGTTATGCAGTCCTTTGCTATATAATAAGGATAAAAAGGAATAGTGTCCTTACCTGACCTTACTTCTATTCCACTTGGGTTATTAGAGCCAAATCTATGCAGAGCAACAACATGCAACATAGCTAAAGCAATAATAATGAAAGGAAGAAGATAATGAAGTGCAAAAAAACGATTGAGCGTTGGGTTATCAACGGAAAAACCACCCCACAACCATATAACTATTTTATTGCCAATTAAAGGTATGGCTGAAAATAAGTTAGTTATAACTGTTGCACCCCAAAAGCTCATTTGTCCCCATGGAAGAACATATCCCATAAAGGCAGTTGCCATCATTGCAAAAAATATAAATATGCCAATAAACCACACCATTTCTCGCGGTCTTTTATAGGATCCATAATATAATCCACGCATGATATGAACATAGACCACCATAAAGAAGAGTGACGCCCCAACAGCATGAGTATAACGTATCAGCCATCCATAACTTACGTCACGCATTATACGCTCCACACTATTAAATGCATGATCAACATGCGGAGTGTAGTGCATGGCAAGAAATATACCTGTTATTATCTGCAAAATTAATGCTATACCAGCCAAAGAACCAAAATTCCAAGCATAATTTAAATTTTTTGGTACTTGATAAGAAGCAGTATGTTTTAGAAAAGAAAATATAGGCAGTCTATACTCTATCCAACCTAATATACCTTTTTCTTCTGTTATTTCTTTCTTGCTGTCATCTTCCATAACTTAAAGTTTTTTCATCTCAACTCATTTTATTGTAACAACTTACCTACAACGCACAATAAAAAGTTTAATTTAAATAATAGATTTCACGAAAACAAGCACTCAGACTTGAGTGCTTGTTTTAACTGATTTAGAGGTGCTTTTGATGACGTACACCCTTGGATATTGTTAAGTTGCTTAATGAACTTTCAGGACATTGATAAAGTTTTTCATACTTACTGAGTGCCATCTCAACATTTTTTGCCATAGCGTTAAGCTCTCTTTCTGTAATTCCTTCTTTTATAAAAAGCGGATTATTCAATGGTTCTAAACATTCTTCCCCTGTAAACTTCTTGAACATTAAATAACCTAACATGGCTGTTCCATTAAAATCAACTTGTGAAGAGTAGATGGGACTTCCAGCCGAATGAGCAACAGATTGCTGTGCAGAAGGTAAAGCAGGAGTATTTCGACCCAATGTAGAAGCAGTTGTCCAACTAAATATACTATTAATAAAAGAGGAAGGTTTTACTGCACTGCTTGCTGCGTTACTTGCCACGCTGCTAGCTTCCAATTCTTCTTTAAGACTTACTCTAGTAGAAGTTAATATCGCTTTGCAATCAATTGAAACGGCACCACTTAATATAGATACTATTCTTTGCATTGCACTACTGTTATTACACATATCTCTTCTGTAACCTCCAACAACGTCCGATGCTGTTCTGCCATTTACATCTTTAATACTAATATCAGCATTGTTGCAAAACAAGAGTTTTACCATATCTGATTGACAATGAAACGACGCTAAGTATAAGGGTGTAAAACCTTTATAATTTGTAGCATTGATATTAGCACCACTATCAATTAGAAATTGTGCTATTTCCAGTTTACCATTAATAGCAGCAATGTGCAGAGAAGTATTAAAATATTCAGTATTAGTAGCATTAATATCAGCACCTTCATTAAGCAAAAGCTGCAATATTTTTAAATCGCACTTGTCAGTAGTAAAATGTATAGGTTTTATACCATGCCTTTCACTACTCAAGATTTCGCTTTTTATACCTATACTCTCCGCCTCTTTAATGCACTTTTCAACTTTCTGAAAATTACCTATGTTTATAGCAGCAAATAATTCATCTATGAATAGTTCAGCTTTTTTGCTTGTTACATCTGTGGTACTATAATTATTACCCATTTCTAACACTGTCTGTATAGTTCCTATAGAGCTAACTTTAGCAGTATGTTCTAGCATAGATGCTATTTTTCGTCTTGCATCGCTATCACACATATTTCTTCTATAACCTCCAACAACATCCGATACTGTTTTGCCATTTACATCTTTAATACTAGTATCGGCATTATTAAAAAGCAAAAGTTTTACCATATCTAGGTGACAATAGAAAGATGCTAAGTACAAAGGTGTAAAACCTTTATAATTTGTAGCATTGATATTAGCACCATTATCAAGTAGAAATTGTACTACTTCTGCTTCGTTGGCAGCAGCAGCAATATGTAAGGGAGTACTCAAATATACAGTACTAATAGTAACATTAATATCGCCACCTTTGGCAATTAAAAAGCGTAATATCCTTAAGTTACGTTTTTGAGTAGCAAGACGCAGAGGATTTGTGACGTGCTCTCTACTATTCAAAATCTCATTCTTTACATGCTCACTCTCTGCCTCTTCAACACATTTTTCAACTTTCTGAAAATTACCTATGCTTATAGCAGCAAGTAATTTTTTTCTTAATTTCTCAACACTTATTGGCATAAAAACACCTTTAAAAAAATAACATTCCCGGCTTTATATCATGTAATTGAGTATGCACAAGTGAAATTTATAGAGAAAAAATTTCAATAGTGAAGAATTAGGTCTTTCAACAACCTATCACGCAACTTTTTTGCAAAATATTTTAAGCCCCTAATTCAAAATTTTTATTACTTGATAATAAGCAATCTGCTTTAGAAGAGGAGATAAGGGATAGAAAAACAAGCACTCAGACTTGAGTGCTTGTTTTAACTGATTTAGAGGTGCTTTTGATGACTTACGCCTTTAGATATTGTTGAATTGCTTAATAAACTTCGAGGACATTGATCAAGTTTTTCAAACTCACTAATTACCATCTTGATATCCCTTTCTATAGCACTAACCTTTCTTTCTCTAATTTGCTCCAATGTCAAAAGTGAATCATCCAATGGTCTTGAATATTTTCTCCCGATAAACTTTCTGATTACCACGTCAGCTAGCAGAGCTGTTCCATTAAAATCAACTTGCGAAAAATCAATTGGGCTTCCAGTCAAATGTGCAACAGATTGCTTTGCAGGAGGTAAAGCAGGGGCACTCTGAAATAGGCTACTGAGTGCAGCAGTTGTTGAAGTTCCCATCCAACTAAATACACTATTAATAAAAGAAGAAGGTCTTACTGCACTACTTGGTGCAGGAGTAATATCTTCTGAGTTTACATTGGCACTCTCTGCTTCTGCAGCAATTTCTTTTATCGTTTTGCCGGAATAAAATAACTTAACATAATCTGATGGTGTCTCGTTCCTTATATTCTTAACATTATCAATGTCGGCACCATTATCATATAACAGCTTAATTATTTTTGGACGTTTTGAACTAATAGCCAAATATATAGGTGTTTCCCCCCGTTCGTTTTGAACATTGACATCAGCTTTATATTTAACGAGAAGTTCAACTATTTTTTTGTAATCTCTTCGGATAGCAGCATGTAGACACGAATCTTGTGAATCATCGTAAAAGTCAAATTTGCTATTTGGACTAGCACCATGCTTAAGCAGGACCTCAACTTTTTCCGGACTATTTTCATCTATAGCCCAGCCTACAAGAGTGCGTTTTTCACCAGCATATGAAAAATAACCACTAATGCTAGCCTTTTTATCGATTAGAAGCTCTATCATTTCTGTGGTGCCCTTTGTAACAGCATAGTATATAGGAGGCACACGAAAAAAGTCCTCAATATTAACATCTGCGCCATTCTCAATTAAAAAACCCATCATTTCTAAATCTTGTTTACTAACAGCAATCGATAAGGGTGAGTTACCATTTCTATCTTTAGAGTTAATAACGTTAGTAGTATGTGTCTTTCCTTCTCTAATATACTCCTCAGCTTTTTGAAAATCACGTTCCTTTACTGCAGAACGTAGCCCATCTCTCCATTTTTCAACTTCTGTTTTTGTAACCATAACCCCTCCTAAAGGATAAAATTTTTACCTTTATACCACATAATTTGGGCATATGCTAGTAAAATTTATATGTAAAATTAAAAAAAATTTACAACGTAAGAGATTGTTATTTCATCACGTGCTACATTTAGTTTTTGTACAAAATACTATAAGCCTCCTTAATTTACTTAAATTTCGTAGCAGCTTATTCCCAACATATAAGAGCTTTAACTTAAAGAGGATTATACGAAAATAAGCACTCAAGCTTGAGTGCTTATTTTAACTGATTGAAAGGGATTTTTGGTGCACGCCTTTAGATATTGTGAAGTTGCTCAGTGAGCTTTCAGGATACTGATAAAGTTTGTCACACTTGCTAAGTGCCATCTTGACATCTCTTTCTAGAGAATTAAGTTTTCTTTCTTTAACCTGTCTTATCGTTAAAAGTGAATCATCCAGTGGCATTGAATATCTTTCCCCTGTGAATTTACTTATTGCTATAGCAGTTAGGAGAACTGTTCCATTACAGTCAATTTGTGAAGAACCAATAGGGCTAACAGCCAAGTGATCAACAGATTGCTGTGCAGGAGGTAAGGCAGGAGCACTGCTGAACAAGCTACTGATGGTAGTAGTTATCCCACTAAATATACTATTAATAAAAGAGGAAGGTTTTACAGCATTGCTTGCAGTGCTGCTAACTTCTTCAAAATTTTCTCTGATAAGAGTGGAGGAAGAGTTCACTGTGCTACTTGCCAAGTTTTTGGTATTACTAACTTCCAATTCTATCTTAATTGCTTTGGTAGGGGATAATTGAAGACTCGCTGCACTACTTACAAAATCTGTGCTGTCGTTAGCGTCTTTAATACCTGCTTTTATAGAAGTTAATTTTGCTTCACAGTCAGCTTCAGTAGCACTGCTCAATACAGATTCTATTTTTTGAATTTCACTACTACTACATTCATCTTTTCTAGCATTTCCAACAACATCTAATGCTGTTTTGCCGTAACGACTTTGAATACTAGCATCAGCACCTCTACAGAGTAGGAGTTTTACCATATCTAAATGACAATCGTTAGATGCTAAGTACAAAGGTGTAAAACCTTTATAATTTGTAGCATTGATGTTAGCATCACGATCAAGTAAAAACTTTGCTATTTCTAGTTTGTCATGTCTAGCAGCAATGTGCAAGGGAGTACTCAAATATCGATTACTAATAGTAGTATTAACATCAGCACCGCTGTTACATAAAAACTCTAATATCTTTAAATTACCCAAGAGAGTAGCATGATGTATAGGTTTCATATAGTATCTTTCATAATTCAAAACTTCATTTTTTATTTGTTTATACTCTATCTCTTTAATACATTCTTTAACTTTCTGAAAATCACCTCTGCTTATAGCAGAAACTAATTTTCTTCCTAAAATCTCAATTATTTTTTGTTTTTCCATCAAATACCTCCTAAAAGAGAATGCTCCCGGCTTTATATCATGCAACTTAATATGTGCAAGCAAAATTTACAGAGAAAAATTTCAATAGTTAAAAATTAGGTCTTCAGCAATCTATCACGTGCTGCGTTTAACTTTTGTGCAAAATATTCCGATCCTCCCTTGTCTGGATGGACCAGTTTCATTAAATTTTGGTATGCCTTATTGATTTCATTTTGGCTTGCCTCGGAATTCAGCCCCAGTATTTTTAATGCTTCATCTTTGGACATATTATCACCAGTGTAATTTTTGGTGTAACTTTTACTACTGTTAAATTCGTTCAAAAACTTACTTAATATAGAGTTCATCATAAAACTTATGTTATTTCTCTTTGCCAAAAAGAGAAAAAATACAACAACGCTAGGTAAAACAAACGTGATTATTGTGAATATCAAAAAAAGGAAGAAGATGAATGACATGTATATTTTTTTATCATTTTATGATTAAATAGTAACAATTATAATTGTCATGGTAAATAACATGTTTATCCAGATTGAAGAAACACCAAACCCAAACACGCTGAAATTTCTTCCTGGTTTTGAAATTCTGAGCGAAGGAGAAACAGCTGATTTTTCAAATGCAGATGAAATAAAGAACTCTAAACTAGCAGTAAATCTTTTTCAAATAGAACATGTTGTAAGAGTATTTTTTGGTCATGATTTTATTTCAGTAACAAAATCAGATAGAATGAATTGGGATATAGTAAAGGTGGAAATTTTAACTACAATTATGGATCACTTTACTTCTGGTGGAAAAGCATTTGATAAAGAAGGAGTAAGTGATAATAAAATGCTAGAGGAAGAATTCTTTAATGAAAATGATATAGAAATTGTAAATAGAATAAAAGAATTGATGGAAAGTTATATTAAACCTGCAGTTGCTCAAGATGGTGGTGATATCAAGTTCCGTGGCTATAAAGACGGAATAGTTTACGTTGAACTGCAAGGAGCTTGCTCTGGGTGCCCAAGTGCTGCAATTACCTTAAAACAAGGAGTGCAGAATATGCTAAGCTATCACATACCAGAAGTTTCAGGTATAGAGACTATGCTATGACTAATCAAACAGTTAAAGGAACGAAAGATCTTCTGTTTGATGAATGGTATAAATTTAAATACATAGAGCAAACAGCAAATAGAATCTCAAGTTTATACGGCTTTTTACCTGTTCAAACTCCGATATTTGAATACACAGAAGTCTTTACAAAGACTTTAGGTGATAGTTCAGATATCATAAATAAAGAGATGTATACTTTTATTGATAAAGGAGGAAAGAGCATAACTCTGCGTCCTGAATTCACTGCAGCTATTGTTAGGTTACTCATTGAAAAAAAACTGCAAACACCGATAAAATTATTCTCAACAGGACCTGCATTCCGCTATGAAAGACCACAAAAGGGACGACAAAGGCAATTTCATCAGATAAATTTTGAGATTTTTGGCATAGAAGATCCGAAAGCTGATATTGAATTGATATCACTTGCTCAGCATTTACTCACTGAATTTGGCATCAATGAGAATGTAAGACTGGAAATCAACTCTTTGGGTGAGAGTGAAACAACAAGTAAGTATAGAGAGGCTTTGATATCGTATTTAAAAAAGTTTCAAAATGACCTATCAGAAGATAGTCAAAATAGATTGATTAAAAACCCACTCAGAATATTAGACTCTAAGGATAAGATAGATAAAGAAATAATCTCTGACGCACCAAAAATCAGTGATTATTATACAAAAGAATCTTCATATTTCTTTGACCAGGTGTTAAATGGACTGCAAGCTCTTGGCATACCTTACACTGTAAATAGCAAATTAGTTCGAGGTCTAGACTATTATTGTCACACAGTATTTGAATTTGTCACAGAAGATTTAGGTGCACAAGGAGCAGTTTTTGCCGGTGGAAGATACGATAATCTAGTATCTTCAGTAGGTGGAAAACACACTCCAGCAATAGGATTTGCAGGGGGGATTGAGCGTATAATGGAATTAATCAACTATGCTGAAAAAAAAGAGAGGCCTATTTATATAATTCCAATCGGTGGAGAAGCTGAAGAACATGCTCTAACACTTGCAAGTGAATTACGCAGAAATGGTTTATATGTGATTTACGAATATAGTGGAACTCTAAAAACCCGAATGAAAAAAGCAAATCAAGCAAATGCAAAAGTTGTATTAATCTTTGGTGATGAAGAGCTAAGCAGTAAAACTTTAAAAATTAAAAACATGGACACGGGTGAAGAAAAAATGATTACTCGCGATAAAATCGTAGAAAATATCTAATCAGAAGCAATAGGAGTGTTAGCTATAGAAGAAAATTCCTCTGCACAAGAATTTTTCATAGCATTTAATATATCATAATCTGTAAAATCTAATTTTATCGGTGTAATAGTAATAAAACCTCCTTTTATTTTATTTATACTACCACTGCCTGAGTGCTCTCGAGACCAATTTAAGCTCAAAGAACCATTCGAATTTTCAGTAAAAGTTAAATCCCCATCAATGTTGTATTCACCTTGCTCAGCAAATTCTACTCCTTTCACTTTTTCTGTAGCAGGAAAATTTACACTCATCACTATATTTTTAGGCCAACCAACTTTCATTAGCTTGCTGATAACCTTTGGTGCAAAAACTTTTGTATTGTTCCAGTCTATTTTATCATGATAAACTTGACTTAGTGCAATAGAGGGTATAGACCTTGCAGCACCCTCCATTGCAGCACCGATTGTGCCTGAATAACAAATGTCATCTCCGACATTTGATCCAATATTTACTCCAGATAATATTAAGTCTGGTTTTTTATTCATAATCTTATTTAGTGCAATAATGACACAATCTGCGGGAGTACCAGACACACTAAACTCCCTTTCACTATGTTGACTTATTTTAATAAATTGCTTTACTGGATAGTCAAGAGATCTTGCAGATCCACTCCTGTCAGTATCTGGTGCCACTATCCATATTTCTGATGCAAAATTATGTGCAATCTTTTTAAGTAATTTTATTCCTTCACTTTCAAAACCATCATCGTTTGTTATCAATATTATCATATGTAATACTAACCTATCAAAGTATACTAATGAGGTTTGAAGTTTCTTTTCATAACCATAACAAAGAACCTGCTACAAATCAATAAGGAAAAATTAGAAGTGTTTCTAGGTTGCCATTGTTTAGTTTGCTGTGAGTTAATTGTAAATACCAATTTTAGCTTCACGCCTAACTCACAATCAAAGCTTAGGCAAGTCTCAGAGCTCTAAGCAGCAGAGAATCTTGTATGCCCTGCAAAAAATGCTTTCATCTTTTCAAGATAAGTAGATGGTTTTTCAGGGATTTCTATATTATCTATTACAGCACTTACTGCTTACTTGATATCCTCATCTGTAATTAGTTCTTTCAATTTCTGCTTTATAGGGCCCCTTCCAACTTCTTGACCATATCTATTATAGTAATCAATATACAATTTATTAAAGACAAATTGCTTTGCCTCTTCCATCAACTTACCCATACTATCTTTTACTTCAAGATCCATATCATTCTCAGAGTAGAAATTATCAAAATTATCCTTTAAAATCTTCATCTTTTTACTTTTACAATGCTTAAGAAACTCTTCCGTAATGCTCGGCATTCTTTCGTATACTTGAGCATTTACCTCGACTGTAAAGTTGTTTTTTGCTTCAAGACAACTAAGTGAATAAATAATACGATTAAACATTCCAAGATGACATGCACCACTTCCTTCTTGTAAACGCATGAGTAACATGCATTTTAGTAAGTCTACATCTAACTTCTGATTCTTAGCTGCAGCTAAAACTAAGTTTGCAGCTTGCGTTAGCGTTAATCCAGTTCTTGATTCTCTATAAGTTGCTCTATTGGAGCCATTAAAGTTAAGATAAAGGTTTAATTGCTCTTTTTGTGGAGGTGTAAGCTCATCTGAATTATTTATGTAGTCTGCAAACTCTTTATTGAGCATATTTGGTTGATTTCCGAATTTCTGCTTTAAGTCTTGAGCGCATTGGAGAATGCTGTATTCAAAACTACTCGTATGAACACTCTGACTGCCGGTGCCTACATCACTTACATTAAACAAAAAGCTCATTTGCTTTACACTTAAACCCAGAGGCAAGAAGAGCTTTATTAATGGATACTTTATTAACTCAAGAAGTCCTACTGGGATCAATAATATAGTATTAATAAGCACTAAACATATTCTAAGACCCAACGCTCTACTATTTGATAATGTTCTGCTAAGCTCTGATATCTTCGATGAACAATACAAAAATGGTAATTGGATACAATATATTGAGTATATAGAAAAAAATAAAATCTTATCTTTCAACCCTATTGTCGGGTCATTATATACTTCAGAAAAAATGTTATCATCACTATTTTCATTTTTGAAAGCCTGAACAGACGAAATCTGTAAAACCAAAAAGAAACTCTTTCTCTTTACTTTATGTTTTTTGGATATAGTTTTACGAAGAAGCGCTTCTGCAGCTATAACCGAAACAATCAATGGTGCTATAAATGCCCGTTTGAAAGCATGGTTTTGGGGGAAACGGTAAAGCCATCTGGCTTGGATTAAGACCTGCTAATAAAATTACAGGAGGAAAAATTGTTGGAACAGGAACTCGTAAAGTTATTAACCGCGCTGCGAATGCATTTCGAATGGCTGCCCATTGTGTGTTGAGAAGCAAAAGTGCAATAGGTGCATATAGTAGAAGGCTGAAAAAAAGGCTAGGAGCACCAAAAGCAATAACTGCGACAGCAAGGAAATTAGCATGTATCTTTTATCAAATGTTGAAATATGGACAAGAATATGTAGAGAAAGGAATGAACTATTATGAAACACTTTACAAAGAGAGAGTAGTCAAAAATTTGCTTAAAAAAGCAAAGGAATTTGGTTATATACTAATGAAAGAGGAGCCGATAGATGAAAAAGGTTCTTAGGAGTTTGTTAGAAGATTGATAGCTACTTGTAATCTTTTCTGTAAAAATAGAACAGAGCTTATGCAGTCCGTAGCACAAAACACAAGTGGCAAGTAAAACTGCAAGTGTTCCAAAAACAGCTAACATCTCACTTGAAGTTTTGGCAAGAAGGAATGCATAAAGCGCATCAATAAAGATCTCAAGTAAGTAGTCAAATAAAAAAATTGCTCCAATAGCAGCACCAACTAATAGAACATACCCACAAACAACCAAAAATGTTTTTAACCTCGGATTCATAAACCACTTCTTAATAACCTATTAATATACTTCTCATTATATGCTTAAATTAAAAAAATGCAAATTTTTATACAAAAAAGATCAATTGAAATTTTCGAGCTTCAGCTATATTGTTAATATATTCAGATAAAAATTAAACATTGTCGTGTCAAATAAAATAGGCTTTTTGGCTATTTTCGCCTTGGTGATCAGTAGCCAAATCGGCTCTGGAATTTTTATGCTCCCAATTAGCCTTGCACCATACGGCGCTTATAGCCTCATAAGCTGGGTTATATCAGGATTTGGTGCTATATCTCTTGCTTTAGTTTTTGCTTCACTCTGCGCAAAATTTCCAGAAACGGGTGGTCCTCATATTTATGTGAAACATGCCTTTGGCTCTACAGCAGCTTTTTTTGTTGGCTGGACATATTGGGTAAGCTCGTGGGTAAGCTCAACAGCTGTGACAATTGCAAGTATCGGTTATTTAGCCCCGCTTTTTCATAATGATATACAAGATATACGTTTGCTTTTAGAAATAACATTAATTTTAGCTATTATGCTAATAAACTTAAGGGGAGTAACTACTGCTGGGCATGTTGAGCTTCTTCTGACCATTGTTAAAATTATCGCACTTCTTGCAATACCCATAGCAGGATTATTTTTCTTTGATAGAAATAATTTTGTTGTAAGTGAGGAAGTATCAAACTTTACGATGTCTCAAGTCCTTGCGCGCTCTACACTCCTTACTCTATGGTGTTTTATTGGACTTGAATCAGCAACGGCACCTGCAGGATCTGTCAATAATCCCTCTAAAACAATACCAAGGGCTATAGTGCTTGGAACAGTCTGTGTTGCTGTGATATATTTCATCAATAGTCTTTCAATTATGGGATTGATAAGTGGTAATGAACTAGCTAGTTCAAAAGCACCATATGTTGATGCGATAAAAATTATGCTTCCAGGTAATTGGCATTTAATTGTTTCTGTTGTTGCCTTTATCGTTTCTGTAAGTAATTTAAATGCTTGGTTTTTAGCTGATGGACAGGTCACCTTAGGCCTTGCAGAAGATAAGTTAATGCCGCAATTTTTTGCCAAAAAAAATAAGCACGATGCTCCTTTTTGGGGAATAATACTCAGTACTTTGGGGGTGCTAGTTTTACTTATTCTAACATCAAACAAAAGTTTTGCTGAGCAAGTGACTTCAATAATTGATATCTCTGTAGTGTCATTTTTATTTATCTACTTAGCATGTAGTCTTGCTTTTCTCAAAGTTAATATAGAAGAGAAAAGCTACTGCAAATTTTTAATTGGAGGTTTGGCTATATCTTTTTGCTGTTGGATAATATACGAGACTTCTATAAAAACATTGTTAATATCAAGTCTATTCCCTTTGAGCGGAACACTTATTTATCTACTTTGGTATCATAAACTAAAAACTTAACTTAAATTTTTTATTTGCTAAAATTCTTAAGCTATACTACTGGCTTACATTAATAGAATTAAGAGGTATTGTGTCAAATAAAATAGGTTTTTGGGCTGTTTTTGCTTTAGTCATTAGTAGTCAGATCGGCTCTGGGGTTTTTATGCTTCCAATTAGCCTTGCTCCATATGGCGCTTATAGCCTTATAAGTTGGATGATATCAGGAGCTGGTGCTGTGTCTCTTGCGCTAGTTTTTGCTACGCTATGTGCAAAGTTTCCAGAAACAGGAGGTCCTCACGTTTATGTGAAACATACTTTTGGTCCTGCTGCAGCGTTCTTTGTTGGTTGGACATATTGGGTAATCTCATGGGTTAGTACAACAGCTTTAATAGTTGTGGGTGTTGGCTATCTTACACCATTTTTCCATGAAGATATCAAAAGTATGCGTTTATTTTTAGAGCTGTTGTTATTTACAATCATTACATTAATAAATTTAAGGGGAATAGCTACTGCAGGGCACGTTGAGTTTCTGCTCACGGTTGTGAAGGTTGCTGTATTGCTTGCAATACCTGTAGCAGCGTTGTTTTTTTTCGATAGAAATAATTTTATCATAAGTGAAGAAATATTAAGTCTTACAACATCGCAAATTCTTGCCCGCTCTACACTCCTTACTTTATGGTGTTTTATTGGACTTGAATTGGCAACAGCACCTGCAGGTTCAGTTGATAATCCAGCTAAAACTATACCAAAAGCTGTGGTGCTTGGCACAGTTTGTGTTGCTGTTATATATTTTATCAACAATTTTGCAATTATGGGATTGATCAATGGCAACAATTTAGCAAGTTCAAGAGCACCATATGTTGATGCGATAAAAATTATGTTTTCTGGTAATTGGCATTTAATTGTTTCTATAGTTGCATTCATTTTTTGTGTTGGCAGTCTAAACGCTTGGGTTTTATCTAGTGGACAAGTTGCTTTTGGTCTTGCAGAAGATAGACTAATGCCAAAATTCTTTGCTAAAAGGAACAAGCATGGCTCTCCTTTTTGGGGAATAACAGTTAGTTCAATTGGAACTGCAGTTTTACTAATTCTCACTTCAAACAACAATTTTGCCCAGCAGATTACGTCGATTATTGACTTTTCTGTAATTTCATTTTTGTTCGTTTATCTTACATGCTGTTTTGCCTTTCTAAAGGTTATTATAAAGGAGAGGAGTTGTTATAAGTTTTTAATTGGTAGCATAGCAACAACCTTTTGTTGTTGGGTGATATTAGAAACCCCTGTAAGTACTCTGCTGATTCCGAGCCTGTTTACTGCAAGTGGCATACCCATTTATTTATTGTGGTACTGCAAGACTTCTGTGCAACAAATTCAGTAGTGAGAGATGCACTTTAAATGGTTAATATTTATGGGCCAAGGTTTTTTTTCTCTTTATCTACTTGTTCAATATTACCATTCTCAAGTTTGCTACCTACTTCTTCTGTTCGTTTATTATCTATGTAGATCTCATTTTTTGCTTTATTAGAAAGACCTATTTGCGATTGAAGTTTTTTATACTCTTCTTTTTCAGGCGTGAAAATTTTCACTAAAAATCTTCCTATTATTGGTATTGAACTTAAAAAATCCTTTAGTCTGAAAGGTTCTTGCTTTTTATTTGATAGATACTGATCTGTCTTAGGAATTTTTACACCATACTTTTTATCATCAAAATTTATCGCTGGCTTGCTTTTTTTCGAAAGAACATCTTGAATCTCTAATCTATTGACTTTTTCAGGCTTTTGAAATGCAGATACTGCAGATTTGACCTTAGTGTCATCATGTTTTTTACTCATTTCATTCTACCATGCAATATTACTAGTATCTTATAATTATAACTAAATTATGGTTAATTGCAAGGTAAAAATATTAAAGTAATTGTAAATTTTATCAGTAAAAATATAATATAGCTTTAAAATCAAAGGTTTATTTATATGGGATGTAAGATTGCAGTTATTGGAGCAACAGGAAGAGTAGGGCGTGAGGTATTAAGCGCGCTTGCCGAGTTTCAAGACGAAGGAAAAATTTCAATAGATTCTGTTGTTGCTTTTGCATCAAAAAAATCAGAGGGAAAAAAGGTAAGTTTCGGCGATGAAGAATTAACTGTCTTAGACCTTGAGAACTACGATTTTGTTGGAATTAATATAGCAATTTTCTGTGCTGGGTCTCATGTTTCCGAGAGATACGTACCGATTGCAACTGAAGCTGGATGTATTGTCGTAGATAATACCTCTCATTTTAGGATGAAAGAAGGCGTGCCACTAGTTATTCCAGAGATCAACAAAGATAAAATTACGGAGTATAAAAACCATAACATAATATCTAATCCAAATTGTACTACAATACAAATGTTGCTGGCATTACATTTATTACACCAAAAAGCAAAAATAAAGAGAATCGTTGCTTCAACTTATCAATCAACTTCTGGTGTAGGTAAAGCAGCAATGGATGAGCTTTACAATCAGACAAAAAAAATCTTTATGAATGAAGCTAAAAAACCTGAAATATTTCCTAAGCAAATAGCATTTAATTGCATTCCTCATATAGGAGAGTTCATGGAAGATGGTTCTACAAAAGAGGAGTGGAAAATGCAAGAGGAGGCAAAAAAAATTTTAGAAGAGGATATAAAAGTAACTGCAACTTGTGTCCGAGTACCTGTTCTTGTTGGTCATGCTATAGCAGTAAATGTAGAATTTGATCAGCATATAACTGAAGAAGAAGCTCGTGAAATGCTCAGTGAAGACGATGGAGTTTTAGTGCAAGATAAGCGCGAAGATGGTGGATATATGACTCAGGTTGATGTTGTGCAAGAGGATGCCGTATACATATCGCGTATTAGACAAGACGATACCGTTAAACACGGATTAAATATGTGGATAGTAGCTGATAATCTACGCAAAGGTGCAGCACTAAATATAGTGCAGATCTTGGAGATCTTGATCAAAGAGCATTTATAGCTCAATAACTTAAATCTATATTGACATGTCCCATTTTACGCTTGTCCCTAACCTCTTTTTTCCCATATATGGTTAAACTAGCTTTTTCGTTGCTCAAATATTTGTGAGAATTATATATATCATTACCTATTATATTTTTTGTCATGCAAGGAAAGCGTAATACTACTTCCTGCATAGATAGACCGCATATTATCCTAACTAGCTGCTCGAATTGACTAACGTTGCATGCATCCAAGCTCCAGTGGCAAGAATTGTGGGGTCTTGGGGCCAGTTCATTAACTAGTAATTCATGATTTTGAGTGATGAAAAATTCAATAGCTAGAATTCCTACTACATCAAGTGCAGTTGCTATTTTCTCTGCAGTTTTTTGTACCTCTTGGGCTAATTTATTATCTATTTTAGCTGGTGCTATTGAAGTATTAAGTATTCCGTCAACGTGGTGATTCTCTGCTATAGGAAAAAAAGCTACTTTACCGTTTTTATCTCTTGCAACGACTATTGAAACCTCTTTCAGTAAATCAACACTTGCTTCAAGAATGTACTCTTTATTCCAATCGAAGGAAGCAAATTGCTTCAGTTCAGAATCATTTTCAATCACATATTGTCCTTTTCCATCATAACCCATTTCTGTTGTTTTTAGCCTCACTGGATAGCTAAAAGTTTCACTACTTTCTAGTAGCTGATTATAATTTTGTATACTTTTGTAATCAGCAGTTTTTATGCTTAAATCTCTAATAAAATCTTTCTCTCTCAGCCTATTTTGCGAAATGTGTAACGCCTTTTTACCTGGATAAAAATCTGTATGCTGTGACACAATATCAATTGCACTACATGGAATATTTTCAGACTCAATAGTGACTAAATCCACACTCTGTGCAAAAGATTCAAGTGCCCTCTTATCACAGAAGTCTGCTATTGTTAAATCATCAGCAACAGAACAAGCTGGATCGTTTTTAGTACTGGCAAAAATATGCGTTTTGTGCCCAAGTTTTATTGCAGCGATAGCAGTCATTTTACCTAATTGCCCACTTCCTATTATTCCTATCACTTTTTTATCCAGTGGATCTGTTTTGTTCATCATGTAGATTAATATTTCCTAGTTAGAGTACGATAATATGCTTGGAAAATCTATGAAAAAAGTGTATAATTGAAGTGTGTTAAACTTTTATCATGAACACTTTACGATGACCATGAAATACACACTTATTACTAATTCTGTTGAAGTTACAGTTTTGCCAATTTACATTGAAGAGCAATCCATTCCTTATGAAAATTGTTACGTATGGATGTATAATGTTAAGATAAAAAACAAAAGCTCATCAACCATTCAATTATTAAGTCGCTATTGGCAAATAATAGATCATAAGGGCAAAATAAATGAAATTGCCGGAGTTGGTGTTATTGGAGAACAACCTGTAATAAAATCTGGAGAGGTATTCAAATATACAAGTGGAACATACTTAAATACACCATCAGGAATAATGCAGGGTAAATATGAATTTCTGAACGAAGAGAGCATAAAAACCTTTGATGTTATGATACCACCCTTTTCCTTAGACAGTCCATACGTTAACACTAGACCTCATTGATTATCAAGATAGTGTATTTGTTCAAGTGCATCTGAAACCAATTCTTCTTGTTTTGTCATTTGAGCTTCCATAATGTCATCCGAGTAGCTGATACTGAGATCCAACTAAGTTGATAAACACGAAAGCACTGACCATTTGCTTCTATAGTTGTCTTTTTTCGTCTATCTTATTTTGTTACTCTGCTGAACAGATGCAAAATAGTTTATTTTTGATTCTTATCATCAAGTGTGAATAAGATTATTGTAGAGGTTAAACCTATAATAACTATCATTAACGAAAATGGGGCAGCTTCTCTGTAACGCTCATCGCTGACAAGTTCATATACTCTAGTTGATATAGTTTCAAAATTAAATGGTCTGATAATTAGTGTTGCCGTGAGTTCTTTTACCGTATCCATAAACACGAGCAGAAATCCCGATAGTATGCTTTTCTTGATAAGGGGAATATGAATATTCAGGCACGTGGAAATAGGCCCATGACCCATAGTATATGCAGTCCATTCAATTTCATTTGGTGTTTTTTTGAGTCCCGACTCTATCGCCTTGAAAGATATAGCAAAAAAACGAAATAAATATGAGTAAACTAATGCGCCAATAGTTCCTACCAAGCTAATTTCTACAATATATTGAGTAATGAAAGAAGATATTCTGCTTAAAAACATTATTATGCTAATTGCAATAATTGCATTTGGAATTGCATATCCAAGAGAAATGAGACGTGCTATATTGCTTATTACCTTATTTTTACGTGCTGTATATCCAATAATTATTGCAATGCTGATCGAGATTAGCGCGGTAATAAATGATAAACTAATACTGTTTGTTATTATATTATAAAATCTTGCTTCGTATATGAAAAAGCCTTTCTCTATGCTCCAATATATAAGTGGAATCATTGGTAAAATAAAGCCTATTAATATCGGCAATAAACACATAAGATAAGAAAAGATCAACGATATAGAACCGTTTATACTACGTTTATTGTGATAATCTGCATTAGTATTGATTGAAGAGTAAGATATTTCTCTTTTTTGTAGTTTTTTCTCGATAACTATTAGTGTTGCAACGAAAATCAGTTCTGCAACTGCCAAAACAGTAGTTGAATATTTGTCATGCAATAAAAACCAAGTACGGTATATTCCTGTCGTGAAAGTATCGATAGCAAGAAACTGTGGTGTGCCGAAATCTGTAATTACTTCCATTAGTACCAAGGATAACCCAGCTATAATTGATGGACGTATGGAGGGTATGATGACAGAAAACAGACTCTGTAATGAGGAGAACCCAAGTGTTGATGCAATAGTGACTGAGTTACTAACGCTCTTTAGACTTGAGCGGACCAACATATAAACGTATGGATATAGACTAAATCCCATTACTAGTATTCCACCACCTAGGGATTTGATCTCGGGAAACCAATAGTTACCTTTGCTCAATTGAAAAGTATCTCTTAACAAGCTCTGAATTGGACCTGAAAACTCTAACGTGTTTACATAAACAAACGATACTATATATCCAGGAATTGATATCGGAAAGAATAAGGCAATCTCAAAAATTCTACTTCCGGGAAACGAAAAAAATGTAGTAAGCCAAGCTGGAATTACTCCAAATATAAAGGATATTAACCCCACTCCTACCATCAAAATCAACGTATTGAGTATATATTCAGGAAAAAGTCTACTAATTACCCATCCAGAGTTTGCTGATTCTGTAAATAGAATCGATATTAACGATAGTATAGGGCAGACAAATAATACACTTACTAAAAACAAGAATATATTTTTAAATACTCTCAGAAACATTAACTTGAATCTATATTTGATATTGAAATGTTATATGCAAAAACTAAAGATATCCAGTAATTAACAGCCGTCCTATTGAATATCTTCATAATTTTATATATTATGTTTTAAATCGATAAACTAATTAATTATGAGTTTTGTCATTGCAACTTTCTATCATTTTGTAAAACTCTCTAATTATTATGACATGAAAGACGAAATAAAAGTTGCATGCGACAACGTTGAATTAAAAGGCACTATACTCCTTGCAGAAGAGGGTATTAATGCAACTGTATCTGGAGAAAGAAACGCAATTGATAAAATACTTGATTTTCTACGTTCTGATGACAGGCTAAAAGGTCTTACTTGGAAAGAGAGCTCGGCAGAATATCAACCATTTAGTAAGATGAAAGTGAGATTAAAAAGAGAAATTGTGAATCTTGGTGTAAGTAATCTCGGTACTTCCGTTAGAGGCCAGTACGTTGATCCAGAACATTGGGATGATTTTATCTCTCAACCTGATGTTTTAGTAATAGACACACGAAACGAGTACGAAGTAAAACTAGGCAAGTTTAAAAATGCAATTAACCCACATACTCAACGTTTTCGCGATTTTCCTCAGTGGGCAGAGTCATTTTCTGAGAGTAAAGACCTGAAAGTAGCTATGTACTGTACTGGTGGAATCAGATGTGAGAAATCTACAGCATATATGAAAAGCCTTGGATTTAAAGATGTTTACCATCTTAAAGGCGGTATTCTTTCCTATCTTGAAAAAACTGGTAATAAAAGTGGTAATTGGGAAGGCGAGTGTTTTGTTTTTGATGATAGAATTGCTGTTGATCACTCACTCGCCCCAAGTGATAAAATAAAATGCATATTCTGCTCAAGTAAAGTTTCAACTGATGAGCTGAAATCAGTTCCACGTGGCCAGGTAGTTTGCTCTGATTGTAAACCTTTAAGTATTGAAAGAAATTCAGAATACAACACGAACCTTTAACAATTTATTTCTCTTTGCATATTTGTAACCTTAATTTTATCAAGGCATTTACCTACAACATAACCCGCTCCAGCTCCAAGTAACGCACCAACTATAGCAAATGCAATCAACACTACACCAGAAACACCGATAAGAGTTAAAGTTTCTTGCCCTAAATAACATGCTGCAACTAGACCAGCAACTAAACCAATTGCTGCACCTATACACCTAAGTTTCATATTATTACTAATATTTCTACCTTTCCTATATTGTATACTATGATCAGTATCATCACCTTGAAAAGCAAATTCTTTGATATCGTCTCTTGTTTTTAAACAATCGATAAGCTCACCTATTGTTTTGCTACGCAAATTATGTAAATTTATAACGCCATTTTTTATAGATTGTTCAAATGTCATTTTATTTTTCCATACTATTAGAATATGTTTTTACTACACTGATTATCTTAATAATTGGTAAATTCCCATACAATAATAAGTAGATAATCTTACTACTATAGGTGGGACTAAAGCGCTATAAGAACCTGTTTAAAATCTTCGTAATTAGGAGAGAAACGAAGGAGAGAACAATCATCTGTAGGCTAGTATTAAGTTTACGCTCACAATTTTTCCACAATCGTCTACATTTTTCTAACCAAGCGAAAGAGCGTTCGACAACCCATCTCTTTGGAAGCACAACAAAAGAATATAACTCATTGCGCTTTATAACCTCAACAGTTGCACCGATAATATCTTTTATTTGAGTTGCAAATTTTTCTCCGGTGTAACCTGCATCAACAAGTACATTTTTGACCTCAGAGAGATTTTCTTGCGCACTTTCAACCATTTTCATAGCACTGCTGCGATCAGTTGTGTCTGCTGTTGTTACATAAATTGCATGTGGTAAACCCTGGGTATCAACTGCAATATGGCGTTTTATGCCTGAAATCTTTTTACCAGCATCATAGCCTTTACTTTCAGCGGTATCTGTATTTTTAACACTTTGGGCATCAATTATACAGAAACTGGTTTTCTCTTTTCGACCATTGTTGCTCTCCAACTAATTTTTTTTAACTAGTAAACTTGATTCCTCTCCATTCTTTTTATTCCAAGCTTGAAAATAGTAATATATACCTTGGAAAGTTCTTTGGTCTACTGGCAGTCACTTTTTAGGACGTATAGCACTCCATAAAACACATGATATAAGTCAAGTTTTCTTGGTTTTGTTCTCTTTCTACTATTTTCTAAAATTGCTCTGATTTTTTCAAATTGCTTTCGACTTATATCACTTGTTTTGCATAGATATACCTCTTTCTTAAATCTATGCCTATTTTACCTCATCTCTCCAAGATTCTTAACAGGTTCTTAGGCAAAGCTACTATCCAATAACTTGACGCTTTTAAATTGCTGCAAGATTCTACAATCAATTTGCAGGGTATTTTAAAATAAAGCCATTGTACATTCTTTTCATAAATTCTACTGCTTCTTTAGTAAACCTGAAATCTAAACCCTGTTTCGTTATTATCACAGATTCTTCATTTAATAATCGACACATTGTATCTATGCTGCAGTTTGTAACCCCTATATTACCCAAAATTATAGCTTTTATGAATCATCAATTACTCAATTTTCTCTTCCTTTTCTGTTTCAATTATTTGCCATTTCATTAAAAAATTTGTTGAGGTAATTTGATAAGCAAGTTATTTTATTCATCATTAGTTCTCTCACTAAAATATATCCGAGAGAATTTTATATCTTCTTATCCTATCTTCTTCATACCTTTATTTCCTTAACTTGATGCCTATCCTTTTTTAAACGTTCCCGAATAGATCCCTACTTTTCCATTTTCAATCTAACACACATCTCAGTAATTATAATATCCAATTTTTGATCGTGTTTTTCCACAGGTAAATTTTTACAATATTGCTTCTCATAGGCTACACCTATAAATATTTTTCCAAGTGGCCGTAATTTTTTTATCATTTCATCATACCAACCACCGCCAAAACCTAACCTATTAAAATGATCATCAAAAGCAATAACAGGAGTAATGATTGTATCGGGTATTATATCTTCATCTGCTTTATTCCATTCCTCAAATTTTAATAACTTATTTTTATTAGGAATTGCTATTTTATAATCTAAATCAAGCAAACGATGCATCAAAGGCACAACATTAATTTCTCCGTCTGTTGGAATGTACGCTGCTATTGTTTTACCTTTAACGCAACTTAAGTTTTGACTAAAAAGATTAATAAGAGAATTTGCTGCATAATTAGAATAACTTTCATCAATATCTTTTCTTATGGTTCTATATTGCTTCCTTAGTTCCTCTTTGTGCTGTTTAGTGTCTTTGAACATGTTCTATCCATTTTGCAGTGAGCTTTTCTTGTAAACTATTTTGCTTCAAGCGCTCACTTAAAAAATCAAAGTCAACAAGCTCCATATCCTGGTCTTGATTACTGCAACTATAAACAAAACTTATTTCTCCTGTTTCCTTATTTATGTGTTGCTGAATACATTGAGCGCAGATTTCTTTCATCATGCACTGCATAGGAGAGTTAACAGATGATATTGCTACGTGATTTGGTTTTAGGTATGGTTTTAAAATTGTTTTTCTAGCTTCATTTATAGCTTTCATCATTTTATCAGAACCAATAGTGATGATTTTATCTATAGTGTTTAAACTAATAGTAATTTTACCTAACTTTCCTTGCTGATATGAGATTATTGCATCAACTATATTACCATGAAAGGATTTATCCTGTTCTCTGCTTGTTTCTATCAATCTTTCTTCACATGCCCAAACTGTCACGTTTGATGCACGTTCTATCAGTGCTCGTTTAAATACATCACTTAATTTCTTATAGCCAGCGAAATATAAAACCTTATGATTGTTTTCAAGACAAGCTTTGCCTATCGAAAATAACACTGCATTTCCAACTCCACCGCCAATGAGCATTATATTCTTCATAAACTTTTTATGGAGTAGAAAACCTCTCTAACTTCAATTAAACTGATAACTAACAGCTGCATTTTTACGCATATTATCCAATAACAGGTTGCTTTGTATCATAATCTTTTGTTGATACATTTCCTGTTTGATTGCTTCTATATCCATTGCATTATTTTTGATATCACATAACATCATCAACTTTGCAGTGCTATTTTCTCTTAATTCTACTATTTCATTCATATTTGTTTTACTAAATAAAATCTGTAAATCAGGATTTAAATTTCGCATTTTTATTTCAAACTCTTTTACGCTTGGCAACTTGAAATCATCTGCTAACTTTTCAAAATTTAAACAACTGACCTTTTGCTCCTTAAAATTAGAGAGTAAACTTTCTGAACCTTCAACTACAACCTGTTTCAGTTTTAAAGTACTTTTCAGCAGTGTATGATCGAGCTGTACCTTATCTATGACTTTTATAACAGAGTAACCTTCGCTTAAACTAACCGGACCTGCTACATCACTGATTTCTAATCTTTCCAAAACGTCCTTGAGAGTACCTTTTAGCTGACTTAAATTAACTGTTGCTTTGCGCATCTTTATTGAAGATTCTGGATTATTACTGGTACGTAATTTTTTTACTAAGTCTTCAGCTATCTTCTGATCGGGAATTATGAACTCCTGAAACGTAATAAGGTAATCTGACTTCTCTTTTTGCTTTCTTGCATCATCCACTTCTTGATCGCTGATATTAATAAGCGGTACAACTCCTACTTCAATAATCTTGTTCCACAGTAGCTGACACTTTACTTGTTTTTTTAGGGTATTGAGATCTATATTATGCTTTTTTACGTATTGATCAACTTCATCAGCCTTAAGTTTTAAACTTTGAGTTAAGAATAACGTGACAGCATTATTTAACTCCTCGTTACTCAATTCTATATTCATCTTCTGTGCTTCGCTGACAATGATAATTTCGTCTATTAACTGTCTTAGAATTTGAGATTTTACCTCTTTTTGATTAATCTTCTGAGTGCCAAGCAATGAATTTATGAAGTTTATACGTCTTTCGATATCTAAATTTGAAATTGGCTCACCATTTACATCTGCAACAATTTCAATCTCAGTTGCAAGTAACCTAAGCGGCAGCATTATTAATATCAAAATTAGTATTTTATGCATATAAAATTATTTAGCTAATAACTAATTCTATAATAAATACTGAATAAACGCTAGCTAACTTTTTAATAATTAAAAAAGAGGGTGAAATTACTGTAATGAATACCTAAACAATAATATACGGAAGGAGAGGGATTCGAACCCTCGATACGACTTTTCAATCGTATAACGGTTTAGCAAACCGCCGCCTTCAGCCACTCGGCCACCCTTCCAAATTATTACTATAATATCAAGACCTTTACTGCCTGTCTAATGCTTTTAATTGCAATATTTGTATCTGTTCAGATGCATGCAAATATTGAAACCTGTCTTGTCATCAGAGTAGCTGACACTTAGATCCAACTAAGTTACTTTACAACGTTTTTTGTGCGAAAGGACTGGATCCCAGTGTCAAGCACTGGGATGACACCATTTGTTGTAAACTCACTTTTACTCTATGGTTATACTACCTTACCGCTATCCTGAACGGATACCAATATTTACCCATTAAAAACAACAACATTTTTCCGAATAACTGTAATTTAAGGCTAAATCAACGCAAACTAATTTCTACTTTTTTCAATGATTTCTTTTGCTTTTTCCACATTAGCCCATTCTCCAACTGTCACCGTTTTTCCCTTTTCTAAATCTTTATAATGAGAAAAGAAATGAGCTATTTTATCTAGTAAGTTTTTAGATAAATCAGAATAGTTTTTTATATTCTCATAATAGCTGTCAACACTGGAGATAGGTACAGCTAATATTTTTTCATCCTCTCCTTTCTCGTCTTTGGTAAGTAATGCACCTACTGGACGCACCGATATCAAAACTCCAGGCGCTAAAGGAAATTGAGTTAGCACCAAAACATCCGCAGGGTCACCATCACCTGCGCAGGTATTTGGTATAAACCCATAATTGCAAGGATAAGTCATTGAGGTAGACAAAAATCTGTCAACTTGTAACAACCCAAGCTCTTTATTAAATTCATACTTTACAGGCTCAGCATTTGCACTTATTTCAATTACTACACTTATTGCATCTGGTTTTGTTGTTATTTTGCTTAAATCCATGGATTACCTCATTATTCAAGAGAAGATATTATATAGCATACACTTTAAAAGTGCTACATTTATCATTTATAAGTAGAGATTCATGAACGCCTGGACTGTATAGGACCATTTGTAAGATCATTAATAATTGCACCATCGACTGTTGAAAGTGGTGGTTCCTGTGGTGGTTTCAATAATTGAGATAAGGCATATACTATTACGATAGTAAGCATTGCAGCAATTACTAGATTAGCAAAATTATCCTGTGGTAGGACACCTTTTATTGGATTAAATAATTTTTGCTCCATAAGGAAATAATCAGCAACATATAACCCAACAGACAATACAAACATACCTAAAATAAGTTTACAGAATGTATTTTTGTGATTTTGCTTGCTGAGGATGAAATTTGGCCTACATTCATTCTCTTCTTGCGGTGCTGAATAATGTGTGTTGTTTATTATCCTCTCTTCAAACTTATTGCTATTTTGCTCCTTTAACAGCTGTTTCAAAATTGGTCCAACTCTTTTCAAGAATAAAAAACCTTGATCATTATAACGTGCAGACGCCGATATATTGAATGTTCTGTTTAGAGTACCTATCTTTCCACAATCCAGGGTATATTTAATGGCTCTATTTTGATCTTTCAAATTAATACTTTGCAGTAATACAGCTAAATTCACTATATATGTGAGAACAACCATGTTATCTATTATTGGTAAATTTTCCTTTTTTATAGACTCTTTGTGATATTCAGAAAGTTTATGATAGTTACCAAGTATAGAAAATAACAATACTACACCACTGTCTACTTTTATGTCTTGATGAATAGAATAATATAAGTCAATAATGCATTTATTTAATGCAAATTCTCTGTCATATTCGTTTAATGCATTTTCTTCACTTAGTAACTTTCTAACACTAATTAGTACCTTGCTTTCAAAATCTTCTACTGTTTTAAATATTGATTCTCTCTTTGGATTTGCCAAAGCGTTAAGTAAATCTAATTTTCTTCCATCTACTATTTCGTGTATGTCTTTACCTAACTCAGACTCCTTAATAACTTTATATATTTCATCTATGATATCTTGAGTGCTCGGATTATTACTTCCGCTTAAAATTTTATAAGCTTGAGTATAAATTAAGAACAACCCTTGTAGACTAAATTTTAAGTTAAAATATTTATCTAATGGCTCTTGTTCTTTTTTATTAATGAATTCGGATAGACCTATATGATTTCTGTAATCCATGCAATGATGTAAGTTAGCATGTTGAAAATTGCCTAAAAAAATAAACAAGGCCTCTAATAAATTGCCTTTACCAACAATTTTTATTAGCTCCTCAATTTCTTTAACCATCCTTCTAGTCCACAATATAATAATTATCTTTATAGTATAAAGAATATAGGATAAAACAGCAATAAATTTTATTGTATGTTTACATTCTGCATTAAAAAATTAAACCACCAAGTTAGGAGCATATCCACCCTCCACCGATAACTTGTTCGCCCTTATATGCTACACAGGCTTGACCTGGACTGATGCCAAAGTAATCGTCGTTTAAAATTACACAGGCTTTGTTCTTTTCGTCAGTTGAATATATTGTCGCTGAGCTTCCTGCATGTGATGACCTGAGCTTCACAGTTACTTCCATGCCTTCTTTTGGTTGTTCTAACCAATTTAACTCTTTGACCAATATCTTTTTTTGCATTAGAGCATTGATCGGGCCTACTACAACTTCATTATTTTCTGTATTAATTCTTACTACATAAAGAGGCTCACTGTGTGCAATGCAGAGGCCTCTTCTCTGCCCCACTGTAAAATTTACTATGCCGCTGTGCTCACCTAGCACTTTTCCATGAATATCTACTATTTTACCTTTCTGTACAGATTGTGGAGCTAATTTAGCTATTGTTTTACTATAGCTTTCGGAAACAAAGCATATATCTTGACTATCCGGCTTTTCAGAGATTTGTAAGCTAAAATATTTTGCTAATTTTCTTATATCACTTTTATAGAACCCACCTAGTGGAAATCGCAAAAGCTTTAACTGCTCCTCAGTTGTAGCAAACAAAAAATAACTTTGATCTTTACTTTTATCAATACTTCTGCACAACTTCACCTCACCATTTTCTTCTAATCTTCTTACGTAATGTCCTGTTACGAGCACATCCGCACCAAGATTTTTTGTGACTTGCAATAGATCACGGAATTTTACTGTTTGGTTACATCTTACACATGGTATGGGGGTTTCCCCACGCATGTAAGTATTCGCAAAATCTTCTATTACTTCCTTTTTAAAGGTTTCTTCGTAATTTAAAATATAATGAGGAAAGCCAACACTTTCAGCTACGCGTTTGGCGTCATAAATATCTTGTCCAGCGCAGCATGCACCTTTTCTTGCATTAGCATTGCCATCAGTGCCATATAGCTGAAGAGTCACACCTATCACTTCGTACCCAAGGTTATACAGCAGTGCTGCAGCAACGGAGCTATCAACTCCCCCGGACATTGCAACAATAGCCTTAGTTTGATGCGGAGCTTTATCTTTTAATAAAGGTTCAATTTCAAATTCTTTTAGCATATAATTTATAAACACAAACCTGGTGTCAAGCACTGGAATCCAGTTTCTATTACACAATTTCATCGAAACAGCGTACTTATTTGTAGTCAAGTTCCAGTGTCAAGCGCTGGGATGACACCCCTTCCTGCTGGAAGTTGCCTTTAAATTACTTGATGCGTGACACTGGGATCTCATTTATATTACATAATTCCATAAAAACAATTCGATCTTCAAAAACAATTTAATCTTGCTTGAATAAAACATGGCCAAAATAGTCCATGTTTTCAAGTACTTTTCCGCTACCCAGGGCAACACAACAAAGTGGATCATCTGCAACACGAACTGGTAATTTTGTTGTTTCACTAATAACTTTACTCAAGTTGCGCAATAACCCACCTCCACCAGATAAAATTATTCCTCTATCAACTATATCAGAAGAAAGTTCAGGTGGAGTACTCTCCAGTGCAGTTCTAATAGCAGAAATTATCTGATGTACAGGCTCTATTAGGCTCTCTGCAACTTGATATTCTGATAAAAGCATTTCTTTTGGCATACCACTCACTAAATCCCTGCCTTTAATTATCATTCCCTCTTTGTTGTTTTCAACTGGCAGACTGGCTGAACCGACGTTTTTCTTAATTTTTTCAGCAGTTGTTTCGCCAATCAATAACTTATGATTTTCACGAATGTATGACTTTATTGCCTCATCCATAATATCACCACCTACTCTGGCAGAACGTGAATAAACAATTCCACCTAAAGAAATAATTGCAACTTCAGTTGTACCACCTCCTATGTCAACAATCATAGAACCTTCAGGTTCGGTAACTGGAAGTCCAGCCCCAATTGCTGCAGCCATTGGTTCTTCAATTAAGAATACTTCATTTGCACCAGCACTTTCTGCTGCATCTTGTATAGCACGCCTTTCAACTGGGGTAGATCCAGATGGAACACATATGATAATACTAGGCTTATTAACAGTGAATCTTGTGTTTGCGCTGCGTATGAAATATTTTAACATTTCTTCCGCGCTTTTAAAATCAGCAATAACTCCGTCTTTCAAGGGTCTTATCGCTTCTATTTCTCCGGGTGTTTTTCCGAGCATCATCTTAGCTTTTTTGCCAAAAGCATAAGGAACGTAACTTCCTTTTTCTTTTACTCTTGCTACAACTGAGGGTTCATCAAGCACTATCCCCTGACTTTTCTGATAAACTAAAGTATTTGCAGTACCAAGATCTATAGCAATATCGCTAGCAAATAAACCTTTGAAAGTAAAAAAATTTCTGATTAAATTCTGAACAAAACTCATACACAACTCAAGAAAACCATTTATTGAGACAAATTATACTTTTCAGATAAGTAACTAGTGTAGCACTCAATATCTAAATCCCTACCTGTTACCTTTTTTAGCTGTTCCAAAAAGCCATAATTTGCACTATATACATTTTTAGAGAACCAATCGATAAGTAAACTGAAATCTCCTTTTACTATAGAATCTAAAAATTCGTAATGATTTTTCTTAATGAAAGAAAAAAACTGCACAGCAGCGATTAACGCTATGACTTTAATAGGAAAGTAGCCTATAACACCACTTATCCAATACTCATCTTGAAAATAAGTGTCTAGCTCATTTTTAGCTTTTACTGAAATCTTGTAATGCTTCATACCTTCCAGCCATTTATCGTGTAGATCTTTAACTTCTAACGTACCATTTATTAGATCTTGTTCTAATTTAGTTCTTAGCATAATGTGAGCCAATAAACTAAATTCATCTGCATTCTTCAAAAAAGATGAAAGATTTACTTTATTGAAAATCAAATACAAATTTTCAACGCTACTATTAATTTTGCCTTTTGTAGAAAGTTTCTCCTTTATGTGTGGTTGAATGAACTCAATAAATTCTCTGGATGTTCCAATGATCCTTTCCATGAATAATCCTTGAGTTTCATACATAATATGTTTAGTAATTGAGCTCTTTATAGAATTTTGCGCTAAACATTTTTGATGAATTGCATGACCAGTATGCCGTAAAAGTAAAAATAAACCATAACAAAGGTCAGATTCATCATAATCGATAGGATCGTAATAAGAAATGGAAATCTCATTTGGTGTAACACTCATTTGCTGTAAGAATAAGGAACTAAGTTCAATCTGTCTCTGAACCGTAACTTTTTGTATATTAGTAACCTTATCCTTCTTCTGCTTTTGAATTACTTTCTCTACATTTTCACTAAAAAATTTGCCTAATTTAGGAAATATTTCCTTTATATTCTTTTCTGTGATGTTAGAGTCATAATCAGCAAGCAGTGAGTCATATTTTGAGCACTTTAATTGCTGCGATTTTATAGAAGCTACTTCACGAGCGAGTTTGATTAGATCAGCAAAGCGTTCTTTCAGCTTTTCTAAATTACTGATTTCAGAATTAGCTATCTTCCGTAAGTTTTGGCATTCAATCTTAGCTTTGAGCAAAGATTTTACTAAATCAACAGGAATAGCACTATTGCTTTTATGTATTTTCTCTATTAACTTTAGCTGCTGAGTGTTCGCACTCTTCTTGTTGCTAAGAGCATTTGCTAATGATTCTTTTATTGCATTATGAGAGATAATTTCATGTTTGATTTCCCCTAGAAGACACATTTGTTCAACTTTGTCCTCTACATTCAATTGGCTTTTACTTACTAGTTCTAGTATGTTTTCGATATTCCTTACCTTATCTAATACTTCCTCTAAAAACTTATAAGATTCCATTTTTATCATTGCTTTGAAACATCTGCTTAATATCGTAATAGATTAATAATAAAGTTAAAAGTATATTTGCTTAAAGTACAATAAAAAATTGTATTTTATTCTTTTATTGTACCTCATTGCTAAGAACTGAGCATCTTATCAGAAAGTTAATTGAAAGCCTGAACAGACGAAATCTGTAAAACCAAAAAGAAACTCTT